>DASYOY010000118.1:0-62804 GCA_036007245.1 Actinomycetota bacterium
AACTTCGCGTCCATCACGTCGCGCAGGCGCATCTCGCGACGCCCGTCACGAAGCGCCACCAACAGCGCTTCATCGAAGAGGTGCTCGATCATCACGGGCGTGTAGCCGAACGTCTCGGACGCCACGCGGTCGCGCGTCTCGCTCATGTCCAGCTCATCCTCGTGAACCTTCCGAACGAGGAAGAAGTCGATCAGCTCGCGCCGCTCCTGCTTGGTCGGCACGTCGAAGTACAGGCGGCGATCGAAGCGCCCGGGGCGCAGGAGCGCCGGGTCGAGCGATTCGCCGCGGTTGGTCGCCGCGATCAGCAGGATGTTCGAGTACTCCGGGCGCATCGGGGTCATCTGCCACGTCGGCGGCAGGTAGCCGTTGATCCAGGAGATGACCTTGGCCTTCATCCGGCGCCCGAGGGGCGGCTGGTCGAACGACTGCATCTGGATCAGCAGCTCGTTGACCATGTTGCCCGCGTCGCCGCCGCCGAAGAAGGCCGACGTCGTCCGCGACAGGTCCGTCGGCGCGGGAACGGCCGGGGACCCGCCGCCACGGGTCATGGCCACCGCGTCGATCTCCTCGATGAAGCCGATCGCGCCCCCTTCCTTGCGCGCCGCTTTCCGGAGCTTGCGGAAGAACGACCGGATCCGGAACGCCGACATGCCCTGCCACATGGACTGGAACGCCGGCGCCGGGATGAACAGGAACGGCACGCCCGCCTGCTTGGCCATCGCCTTGGCGAGGAACGTCTTGCCGGTTCCGGGAGGACCTTCGAACAGGATGCCGCGGCGCGGGGTGCCGCCGAGCTCCTCGCGGAAGGTCGCGTAGCCGAGGAAGACGTCGAGCGAGCGCATGACCTCTTCCACCTGGTTGTCGAGGCCCTTGATATCGGTGAGGCCGACCTCGACCTGCTCGGGGTACACCGTGATGTGCGGCGAACGCCCGTTCATCAACATCATGAGCGGCATCCCGATGATCGCGATAAGCATCACGAACGGCGGGATGAAGAAGATGGAGTCGGAGCCGAAGTGCGGCATCCCGAGCGAGAAGCCCGAGGCCCACAGGCGGTACAAGAGGTAATCGATCAGCGCGACGATGATGATCGCGCGGACCACCTTCTTGAGGCGCGTGCGCTCGCGCTGGCGAAACACATCCGCGCGACCCTTGGTGGTGAGTTGGGATCCGGCCAACAGTGCACTCTGCGCGGTCGTTTCCTCGTTGCGCACGTCGGCTCCTCGCGCGTATGGGCCGATCGGGGCATCGGCCGGGGTCGTTCGTGAGTGCCACGCTACATCGGATGCGATTTGCGGCGCATCAGACTTCCGGCGGTGTCGCCGGGTTCGAACGCAGGGGACCGAGCGGCGCGCACGGGTGCTGCATCCGGCAGAGCATCTGGCCCGCAAGCCGTCACCGCGGCGGTGAGCCGTCGCGATAGGCTCCGCTGCCCATGGCCCGCACCAAGAAACCGCCCATCGCGCAGCGCGATCGCGCCGTGATCGGCGCACTCCTGCGAGATCTCAGGCGCGCGGCGGGGTACCGCTCGGTCGACGCCGCGGCCGAAACGAAGGGGTGTCCGGCCTCGCGCCAGACCATCTATCAGTACGAGCGCGGCGCGATGAGCCCCTCGCTCCCTCAGTTCCTCGAGCTCGTGTCGTTCTTCGTGCTCGAGGCGCCGCGCGGCGCCGACGCGAAGGCCGACGCCGACCTGCGGGCGCACGGGGTGGCGGCGGTGACGCGCGCGCTCGACCTTCCCGCGTACCACGTCGCGGCCGCGCGTGAGCTGATCGCGAAGATGCAGCCGGTCGCAGGCGCCGCGCGATGATCGAGCTCACCGACGTCGACCACGTCGGCATCGCGGTGGGTGATCTGGACGACGCCGTCGCGACCTACGAGCGGTTGCTCGGCGTCGCACCGGCGCACCGCGAGCGTGTCGAGGATCAAGGGGTCGAAGAGGTGCTGTTCCCTGTCGGGTCCTCCTTCATCCAGTTGCTCGGCGCGCTCGGACCTGAGACGCCGGTGGGGCGCTCGCTCGAGAAGCGCGGCCCCGGCGTGCATCACGTCGCGTACCGCGTCGACGATGCCGCAGCGGCCCTGGCGCACCTCCGCGCCGAAGGTGCCCGTCTCATCGACGAAGCACCCCGTCCCGGGTCGCGCAACACGCTGATCGCGTTCGTGCATCCGGCCGCGATGGGTGGCGTGCTGGTGGAGCTCGTCCAGGAGCGCTAGTGCCACCCTTCGTCACGCGGCCGTGCGCGTTCGTTTTCCTCCGGTCCGACGACCGGGTGCTGATCTCGGAGATGCAGCACCCGGTCGAGGGAACGTTCTATCGCCCGCCCGGTGGCGGCATCGAATTCCAGGAGACCTCCGCGGAGGCGGCCCGCCGCGAGCTCATGGAGGAGCTGGCCGTGGCGGTCGAGGACCTCACGCTCCTTGGGGTTCGCGAGGAGATCTTCTCCATGAGCGGCGAGCCGTACCACGAGATCGGGTTCGTCTTCGAAGGCTGGATCGACGCCGAGGCGCTCACGGCGCTCGACGGACGTGCGATCGTCGAAGCGGACGGTGACATCGAGATCGCGCGCGTCGTCTCGATGGCGGACCTTCGCGCCGAGCGGTATGCGCCGCTCTATCCAGAGGCCGTGCTCGAGCTCTTGGACTGAGGAGCTACGCGGCGCCGCTGCCGGGCTCGGCCGCGCCGACCAGACAGCTCACGTTGCCCTCCGGCAGCTGCCCGTCGCCCATCAGCTGGTGCGCCTCGGGGATCTCGCCGTACGCGTACGTGTGACCGAGCGTCGTGACGACCTTGCCTCGGCGGACCAGGTCGTTGAACGCGAGCGCCTGCTCGTCGTTCATCAGGTGGGAACCCTGGTAGCGCTTCTGCAAGAACCAGAGATACCGGACGTCGATCACGGTGTCGTAGCCGGTCGTGCCGGCGCAGATCACGATCATGCCGCCGCGGTCGCACACGAAGTTCGACGTCGGGATCGTGTCCTGCCCGGGATGGTCGAACACGATCCGCGGATTCGACTTCTCACCGAGCGCGTCCCAGAACGCCTTGCCGAAGGCCTTCGCGCCGTCGAGCCAGCCCTTCCAGTCGGGCGAGTCCCAGGCCGGGGGCACGCCCCAGTGATCGAAGCGCTTGCGGTTGATGTACCCGACCGCGCCGAGTTGCTTGGCGTACTCGCCTTTCTCGTCGGTCGACGTAACGGCGACCGCACGGCCGCCGGCGTCGGTGACGAGCTGCACCGCGAGCGAGCCGAGGCCGCCCGACCCACCCCAGACGAGGACCGGATCGCCCGGCTCGACCACGTTGGGCGGCCAGCCGAAGAGCATCCGGTACGCGGTGCCCCCGGTGAGGGTCGGCGCGGCGGCCTCTTCCCAGGTGAGCTGCTCCGCCTTGGGCATGCACTGGTGGTCCTGCACCTTCGTGAACTGCGCCATCGAGCCCCAGCACGTGTCGTAGCCCCAGACGCGGAAGCTGCCCGCGAGCCCGGGATCTTTGCCGGCGGTCACCCATGGGTCGTCGTGATCCCATTGACCCGGATGCACGGTGACGTGATCGCCCACCTGGACGCCCGTCGCCTCCGACCCGACCGCGTAGACGATCCCGCTCGCGTCGGAGCCGACGATGTGGAAGTCGGTCGGCTCGCTCCACCGCGCCTGGGTCTTCGTAACGTCGACCGGGATGCCGCGCGCCGCCCAGACGTTGTTGAAATTGACGCCGGCCGCCATCACCGCGACCAGCACGTCGTGCGGGTCGAGCTCGGGTACGTCGATCACCTCGTCACGGATCGCGTCGCGCGGCTCGCCGTAGCGGTCGGGCCGTACGAGCATCGCGTGCATCTGCGGCGGCACCTCGCCGATCGGCGGCAACTCGCCGATGTCGTAGACGTCCTTGCCCATGGTTCTCACCGCTTTCGGCTGGATGGATGGGGAACCCTAGCGAGGGTGCGGGAACGCGACAACGCGCCATCGACGTGCGGAGCCGCTCGGATCGACGAACGCTGGCGAACCGACGGCACCCCGTCCGGCACGACGCTCGCGGCGAACATCGAATCCGGTGGATCCGATCCGCCGCAGACCTTCACGAACCTGAGCGGCTCGATGTTGTTCACCGCAGACGATGGGGTGCACGGAACCGAGATCTGGAAGTTCGTGCCCCAGTGATCAGGGGACGAGCACGGGCACCGCTTCGGGGTCGGCGACCGGACACTCGGGCGCGCGGTAGCACCAGGCGCACCATCTGCCGGGGTTGAGCGTCGCCTCGCGGCCTCCTCGCAGCGCCGCGGCGGAGCGAGCCGCCGCGATCACCCGGTCGGCCGCGTGGAACAGCAGCTCCTCGTGCACATCCTCGGACTGCCAAGTGCCGCCTTCGAGGAAGAACGACGCAACGCGGTACGGCGGGACGCCGAACCGCAGCGTGTGCAATAGCGCGTACGCGCGGTTGTCCTCCGCGTGCTCGGGATACGCGCCGCCGGTCTTGAGGTCGATCAGCAGCCGCTGTGCGCGCATCGGCTGCATCCGGTCGGGCCGGCCGATGACGAGGTCGACCTTGCCGGAGACGACGAGCGACCCGCCGAGCAGCTCGGCCTTCATCGGGAGCTCGGCGAGCGGCGCGAGCTCGCGGCGGAGATCCCGGAGCGGCGGGAACGAGCCCTCGAACAACGCGGTTCGCCGAGCGACCTCCATCAACAGGTCGTCCTGCTCGGCAGCGCTCAGGTCGCGCCAGTACTCGGCGAACCGCTCCTCCCGGTCCGCGGTGCGCGTGGCCGCGATCGACGCGGCGTCGTGCGGCTCGAGCGCCTCGCGCGCGCCCACCACGACCTCGATCGCCCGGTGCTGGACGACACCGACCGCGGTCGCCCGGCTGTGTGCGAACGGCGGCCCCTCCCCCGCGAGCCTGGACCAGAAGGTGCCCTCGCACCGGTCGAGGTCGTTGAGCCGCTCCTTGCCGAGCCACAGCGGGTCGCCGAGCTCAAGACCTCGCACGGCCTCCTCGATCCGGTCGCGTAGGCGCTGCGAGAGATCGGCCGGGAAGACGGGGCGGTCGGTGCCGATCAGCTGGTCGAGGGTGCGCTGCTGCGGTTCGGTCAGCTGCATGCCAGCATGCTAGGAGGCGATGCCGACATCTCGAGGGAACCCAGACGACATCGTGCGCGCGCTCGCCGATCCTGAGCGGATCGCGATCGCGGGCCAGCTCGCGCACGCCGACCGCACGGCAGACGAGCTGGCCGGAGACCTCGGCCTTGAGCCGAGGCACGTGATGGCACAGCTCGGGAAGCTCACCGCCGCCGGGGTCGTTGCGGTCGCAGACGACCGACGGACCTACCGGCTCGACGTGGACACCCTTCGCCAAGCGGCCGAGATCGTGGGGCCGCCCCGCGACGCCGGGCTCGCGCTCGGGGCCGCCACCGAAGACGAGGAACACATCCTCAAGACCTTCTTCCGCAACGGTCGGCTGACCGAGATCCCGATGAAACACTCGAAGCGCGTGATCGTGCTCCAGCGGGTTGCGCTCGAGTTCGAACCCGGACGTCGCTACGACGAGAAGGAGGTCAACGCGATCGTCGGCGCGTTCTTCACCGACCATGCGGCGCTGCGCCGATACCTGGTCGACGAGGGGTTCCTGGACCGCGACCACGGCGAGTATTGGCGCGCCGGCGGCCGGGTCGACGTCGACTGACGCCTGCTAGGGTCGGCGGGTGCCGAGACGGTTCCTCGCGACTGTCGTCACCCTCCCCCTGATCCTCATCCTGGTGACGATGACGCCGACACACGCCAAGCCGGGCGTCGGGCCCTGCGACCTCACCGCTAACCCTGGTGAGTCCATTGCGCATCTGATGCGGCGGCGTATCACGTGCTCGGTCGATCGCTTCGGCCCCGTCGGCGGCGGCGCGACGCGCGCGATCTGCATCGCGAAGCGCGAGAGCGGACTCGACCCGACCGCGTCGTCGGCCACGGGCGAGTACCTCGGCCTCTTCCAGCAGTCATCCAAGATGTGGCCCAGCAGGTACAAGGCGTGGACGCAGACGGCGTGGCAGCTCTCCACCAACGCGAAGAACGGGCGCTCCAACGCGATCGTCACGATCCGGATGGTGCACACCGCGGGCGGGTGGAAAGACGCCGGCTGGCGGGTCAAAGGCTGCTGAGCGCTCCCGCCGGACCGCTCCCCTAGACTCCGTTCATGGCCAAGACCGAGAAGCCTCCCGCCAACGAGCGGACCGTCGAGGATCGGATCGAGGAGTTGCGGGAACGGCGCGACGCCGCCTTGATGCCCGCCGGTCCCGAGGCCGCCGACAAGCAGCACGACAAGGGCAAGCTCACCGCGCGTGAGCGGCTCGACATCCTGATGGACGCCGGCTCGTTCGTGGAGACCGACCCCTTCACCGTCCACCGCTCGCACGACTTCGGGATGGACAAGCGCAAGCCGCCCGGCGACGGCATCGTCACGGGCTACGGGACGATCGACGGACGCAAGGTGTTCGTCGCGTCGCAGGACTTCACCGTGTTCGGCGGCTCGATGGGCGAGGTCGTCGCGCAGAAGGTGTGCAAGGTGATGGACCTCGCGCTGCAGACCGGAGCCCCGTTCATCCAGATCAACGACTCCGGCGGCGCGCGGATCCAGGAGGGTGCCGCGTCGCTCGCCGGCTACGGCTACATCTTCGAGCGCAACGTGCGCTCGAGCGGCGTGATCCCACAGATCAGCGTGATCATGGGGCCATGCGCGGGCGGCGCCGTCTACTCGCCCGCTATCACCGACTTCACCTTCATGGTGAAGGAGACGTCGCACATGTTCATCACCGGCCCCGACGTGATCAAGACCGTCACCGGCGAGGACGTGACGATGGAGGCGCTCGGCGGCGCGATGACCCACGCGACGCAGTCCGGCGTCGCCTCGTTCATCGGTGAGGACGACGAGGACGTGCTGATGCGTGTGCGCTATCTGCTGTCGTTCCTCCCGTCGAACAACCTCGAGGATCCGCCTGCCTACGCGACGACCGACGACCCCGAGCGGCTCACCGACGCGCTCACGCATCTCGTGCCCGACCGCGCCGCCGAGGCGTACGACATGCACGAGGTGATCCGCTACGTCGTGGACGAGGGCGAGTTCCTCGAGGTGTTCCCGCTCTGGGCGGCCAACATCGTGACCGGGTTCGCGCGACTGGACGGGAGAAGCGTCGGCGTCATCGCGAACCAGCCGAAGGTGCTCGCCGGCACGCTCGACATCGACGCGAGCGAGAAGGCAAGCCGGTTCGTACGGTTCTGCGACGCGTTCAACATCCCGATCCTCACGTTCGTCGACGTGCCGGGCTTCCTGCCCGGAGCGACGCAGGAGTACAACGGGATCATCCGGCACGGGGCGAAGCTCCTGTACGCGTTCTCCGAGGCGACGGTGCCTCGCATGACGGTGATCACGCGGAAGGCCTACGGCGGCGCGTACCTGGTCATGAACTCCAAGCACCTGCGCGCGGACGTCTCGTTCGCGTGGCCGACCGCCGAGATCGCGGTGATGGGCGCCGAGGGAGCGGTCAACATCGTCTTCAAGAAGGAGATCGAGACGGCCGACGACCCGGGCGAGCGGCGCGCGGAGCTGATCACCGAGTACCGCGACAAGTTCTCGACGCCGTACGCGGCGGCCGAGCGAGGGTTCATCGACGACGTGATCGAGCCCGCGGAGACACGGCCGAGACTGATCAAGGCGCTGCGGATGCTCTCGACCAAGCGCGAGGCGGTCCCCGCCCGCAAACACGGCAACATCCCCCTCTAGCGAGGAGCCAGCGTGTTCGAGACCGACGACGGACGGAAGATCGACGTCCCCAAGGGCCTGACCCTCGAGGAGGAGCGCGCGGTGCTGATGGCGCTCGAGCGCTACTTCGTCGCCGAGAACCCGAAGCCCGCGCCGTGGGTATTGCAAGGACGGATCGAAGCGACCGGGTTCGGCGCGCTCCAGGTTCGGCGGTTCGCGCGCGAGCCATGGCACGGGCAATGGGTGGAGTTCGCACGCAAGGGCGTCCCGCCGGTCCACGGGCGGAGCGACGTTCGGTGATGGGGTCCTCGGTCACGCCGATCGATCCCGCGACGCTGCCCCGCGAGGATCCGCGGCTCGATCAGCGGTGGCCGACGACCCTCGACGGTGTCTCGACGGACGAGGTCGCCGAGATCGTGAGGCTGCTCGATGGCGCGGGGATCGCCTGCCACGTCGAAACGGTGTCGCCGCGCATCAGCGGTATGGCCGGGCACGTCGCCGGGCTCTACGACGTGCTCGTCCGGGAAGAGGATCTTCGACCCGCGGTGGACGTATTGGAACCGGCGTTCCCCGAGCGCTTCCCCGGCGTGAAGCTGCCCGACGACAGCCTGTGGCCGGGCGCCGAGTTCGGAGACGACCCGCGCGTGTTGTGCCGGCTGTCGTGGGCACAGAGCTGGGACCTGACCGCAGCGCTCGGGCGTGCCGGGATCAAAGCCATCGTGCTGCCCGACGACGTGCCGCCGCCAGAGCCACCCGAGCACGGATCGCTGGGCGACATGCTCAAGGAAGAGACGCACGAGCTGATCACCGAGGCCGAGGACTGGACGGACATCGGGGCCGGGGCGCCGAGTCAGACCCCAATACAGGATCTCTGGTACGTCGTGGTGGTCTTGAAGGCCGACCTGGATCGTGCCGCGGAACTCGCGTCGAAGGCGCTGGGATCCGGCTTCGAACTCGACGGCAGCGCCTACGACGGGTAGCGGCGTGCCCGCCTCGATCACGCCGGGTTCGGCGACCCGCGACGAGGCGCTCGCCGCCTTCGCACGCGAGGACTGTTCGGAGCCGCGGTCGTGGGGCAACGTTCCGGGAGATACGTACGGCCGTCACGAGCACCCGCGCGCGAAGGTGCTGTTCTGCCTGGAGGGCTCGATCGTGTTTCACACGGAAGACGGCGACGTGGCGCTCGGCGCAGGCGACCGCCTCGACCTCCCGGCGGGCACCGCACACGCGGCGACCGTCGGACCGGATGGCTGCGCGTGTGTGGAGGCGTGGGGTCCATGAGGGTCGCCTTCCACGTCGACCAGCTGTGGTTCGCTGCGCCCGGCGGCATCGGGACCTACGTGTCACATCTGGCGACCGAACTCCCCGCGGCCGCGCCCGACGACGAGCTCGTGCCGTTCTCGGCCTCGTGGGCGGGACGGCCCACACCCGACGGTGTCCCGACCGCGACCCAGTCGGTCGGGATGCCGATCCGCGCGCTCTACCCGATGTGGGCGTGGAGCCGACGGCCGTGCCTTCCCGCGCGATTCGGCGATCTCGATGTGATCCACGCGACGAACCCCGCCGCGATCCCGCCGGTGCGGCCAGGGCAGGCGCTCGTCGTGACGATCCACGACCTCGCGTTCGAACGATTCCCTGAGCTGTACCCGCCGCGATGGCTGCGGCTGTACAAGCGGGGACTCGAGATCGCACTGCGCGAGGCGAACGCGGTGCTCGTTCCGTCCCGGGACACAGCCGCAGCCGTCGTGACACGCGGCGTCGAACGCGAGCGGATCCACGTGACGCCGCTCGCGGCCGACCTGCCGGCCGACACAGGATCGCCGTCGCCGTACGACGCGCCGTACGTCTTGTTCGTGGGAACGCTCGAGCCGCGCAAGAACCTGCCTCGCCTGGTGCGGGCGTTCCGCGCGGCCGTTCGCGAAGCCTCGCTCCCCCATCAGCTCGTGCTTGTCGGAGCGACCGGATGGCAGCAAGACCCGCTCGCGAACGAGCTGGCCGCCGACGGCGGCGGACTGGTGCACGTCCCGGGTCGGGTCGCGCCCAATGAGCTCGACGCGTTGTATCGCGGCGCGGACGCCGTGGCGTACCCCTCCCTCTACGAGGGGTTCGGACTGCCTGTGCTCGAGGCGCTCGCCTACGGGACGCCGACCTTGTCGTCGACGACCTCGGCGATCCCTGAGGTCGCCGACGACGCCGCGCTCCTGGTTGATCCCGAGGATGAAGACGCGATCGCGGGCGGCCTCGTGCGCATCCTCAGTGACGAGGCCCTTCGTGCCGACCTGAAGGAGAAGGGTCCGAAGCGAGCCGCGTCGTTCTCCTGGGCGGCGACCGCCGGCGCTACCCTCGACGCCTACCGCACCGCGATGGAACGAGCCCGACCATGAAGATCTCCCTGATCGCAACCGTGCTGAACGCCGACGACCATATCGGCGCGTTCCTGGCGTCGATCGCCGCGCAAGACCACGTGCCCGATGAGGTGATCGTCGTCGACGGTGGGTCCACCGACGGCACGCTCCAACGCCTGCGCGACGCCGGCGACGCGATCACGCTGATCGAGGACCCCGGCGCGAACATCGCACGCGGCCGCAACCTCGCGATCGCCGCCGCCTCGCACGACGCGATCGCGGTCGCCGACGCCGACTGCGCATACGGCCCCGGGTGGATCGCCGCATTGGTCGCGCCGCTCGAGGACGGCGCCGACGTCGCGATGGGCTGGACCGAACCGGTGATCGGCTCGTTGCTCGACGCGTGCGTCGCGTCGCTCGGGTTCCCGCTCGCCGCCACGGAGGTCGACGAGACGTCGTTCATGCCGAGCGCACGCAGCGTCGCGTTCCGGCGCGAGGCGATCGACGCGGTCGGCGGCTATCCGGAATGGCTCCCGATCGGCGAGGACATGTGGGTGAACCACCGGTGGCGCGAGCGCGGGTTCGCGATGCGGATGGCGCCCGACGCGGTGGCGTCGTGGCACCCGCGTGGCTCCCTCGGCGATATCTGGACGCAATACGTTCGATACGCGCGAGGCGACGGCCAAGCCGGGATGTATCCGGAGCGGCACGCCCTTCGCTTCGCGGTCTACGGCGGGTTGCTCGTGGCGCTCGCGTCCCGCAGGACCTGGCCGAAGCTACTCGCCGCCGGCGGTGCGGTCGCGTACGCCCGCACACCCGTCGCTCGCGCGCACGCGCGCCTGACGGACCAGCGCGATCGCGCGATCGCCACCGTCGTGGTGCCGGCGCTGCTGGCGTTCACAGACGTGGCGAAGATGTGGGGCTACGCCTTGGGCCTCGCGGACCGGCTCACCGGCCGCGTCCGCTCTGTATAGGCGTAGAAGCCCTCACCGGTCTTGCGGCCGAGCTTGCCCTCCGCCACGAGCGACCGAAGCATCGCCGGCGCCTCGTACCGGGGTTCCCCGAAGGCGCGGTGCAGCACGTCCCCGATCGACGCCACCGTGTCGAGCCCGATCAGGTCCGACAGACGCAGCGGCCCCATCGGATGCGCGAGCCCGAGGTGGATCGCGGTGTCGATGTCCTGCTTCGTCGCGAACCCCCGCTCGTAGAGCCGGATCGCGTCGAACAGGTACGGGATGAGCAACCGGTTCACGATGAACCCGGCCTCGTCGGAGGACCGCACGCACGTCTTGCCGAGCACCTCCGTGGCGAACGCCTCAACGAGCGCATAGGTCGTGTCACTGGTCGCGGCCGACGGCGTCAGCTCGATCAGGCCCATCACCGGCACCGGATTGAAGAAGTGCATCCCGATCACGCGATCGCGCCTGCCGGACGCCTCACCGAGCGTCGAGATCGGGATCGACGACGTGTTGGAGGCAAGGACGACCTCGTCCCGGATGGCCTCACCGAGCCGATGGAAGATCGCGCGCTTCGCTTCCGGATCCTCGGTCGCGGCCTCGATCACGAGGTCGGCGGCGGTGAGGGCACGCACATCGTCGACCGCGTCGATCAGCCCGAGCGCGGCGTCCCGCCCGGCGGCCTCGAGCTTGCCCGCAGACACCGCCGCCTCCAGGGAACGCTCGATCCGGGCGCGGCCGGCCTCGATCAGTTCGGTGTTGCCCTCGGCGAAGGTCACCCGGAGCCCGGCGCGGGCGCATACCTCCACGATGCCCGAGCCCATCAGCCCGCACCCGACGACCCCGATATGCCGCACATCCTGCGCGTTCACGCGACCCCCCGCCTCGGAAGGTGCGTACGATAGACGAGATGTCACCCCTCGGGTCCTCTCGGCCGCCCCTTGTCCTCGCCCTCGCGTTCGGCGGGGTGCTCCTTGGGCACACGGTCGCGTATCGCCTCCTGGTCCCCGACGCCCATGCCCGGGCGCTCGAGCTGGCGGCCTCGGGCCACGGCTACCTCAGCGGCGCGAACGCCTTCGGTCTCGTCGTCACGATCGTCGCGCTCGCCGCGCTGTTCCTCGGCGGGGTCATGCGGACGCAAGACGCCGTCCCGCGGCATCTCGCGGCCCGGCTCGTCGCGTTCCAGATGGCGGCGTTCCTCGCGATGGAGGTACTCGAGCGGATCGCGTCGGGTGGCGGCCTCCAGCATCTCGCCTCGGTCTTGCTGGTCGGGTTGCCTGTCCAGGCCCTGATCGCGGCGCTGGTCGCGCTCGTCGCACGGCTGTTGGTTCGGGTCGCTGCAGCGATCGCGGACCGGCTTACCCCGACGCCCGTGTGGGCCTCGACGGCCATCGCGTTCATCGGCGCATCTGCCGAGCCGCGCCGTCCCGATCGGACGGGCTCGCCGCCCGGCCGCGCTCCCCCGTCGCTCGTGGTCGCTTCGTAACACGCGGTCGCGCATCGTGCGCGGTCGGACCACGAACAGAAGGAGCACATCCGATGCGACGTGTCCTGTTGATCTCCGCGCTCGCGGGCGCGTTCGTCCTGCTGGTGGCGGGCCCCGCGCTCGCGCACGGGGAGTACGACCACGGCGATATCGCCATCGCAACCGGGTTCCAGACCGAGCCCGCGTACGTCGGCCAACCGAACGCCGTCGAACTCGAGATCACGAAGGGCGGCAAGCCGGTCACCGATGTCGGGCAGGGGGACCTGAAGGTCGGCGTGACGTTCGGCGGACAGAGCACGGCCTTGAGCCTCGAGCCGAACTTCGAGGTCGGCGAATGGGGGACGCCCGGCGACTACATCGCCTCGTTCATCCCGACCCAGCCCGGCAAGTACACGTTCACGGTCGACGGCACAGTCGCGGGTGAACAGATCAAGTACTCGATGACGTCGGGTCCGTCGACGTTCAGCGAGGTCGAGGATCCCGCGCCGGCCATGTTCCCGCCGGTCGACGCCCCGACGACCACAGATCTGAACGCCAAGCTGGACGCCGCGTCGACCCGCACCGACGCATCGATCTCCTCGGCCCAGGACGCCGCCAACTCAGCCAAGACGGTGGCGATCATCGCCGTCGTGGTCGCGTTGATCGCGATCGTCCTGGCCGTGATCGGCTGGCGTCGTGGGAAGGCAACGACCGCGTGAACCCGCTCCTGGCCCACGGGACCGGCGCCGACGAGTCGATGAGCCTCGTCATGCTCTTCGCCGGCATCTGGGTGGGCTGGATCGGCTGGTCATGCTTGCGCGGCACCGGGTTCGCCCGGCTGCCGCACTGGGGCGCGTGGGCCCTGATCGGGGCCGCGGCGACGCTGATGATCACCGCGACCTTCGTGCCGCGCATGCTCATCGGGCCGGTGGTCCCGACCGCGGCACCCGGGGCCCCGCGCCCGTCGTCGCCGGCCAAGCTGAGCTTCGTCTTACCGAAACCGGATGCGAAAGAATCCGGCGACACCATGACCGTCCAGATGAACCTCCAGAACGGGACGCTGACGCCGCTGACGACGACGGTCATCACACCGGACACGGGACACATCCACCTGAGCCTGGACGGGACGTTGATCTCGATGAGCGGCGACACGCTGCAGGTGCTCGACCTGCGGAACGTCGCACCGGGGCAGCACACGCTCACGGCGGATTTCGTCGCGGCCGACCATCTCCCGTTCGACCCGCCGGTGACGACCTCGGTCACGTTCGATCGGACATCGGGGTGAGACGCGTCGTGCGCTCCGTGGTCGCCGCATCGATCGCGACGCTCGCGTTCGTAGGCATGTCGGGCGTCGCATGGGCGCACGCGAACCTGCTGTCGTCCACCCCGGCCGGCGGATCCACGACGCAGACGCCGCCGACGCAGATCGTCCTGAACTACTCCGAGGAACCGGACCCGCAGCTGTCGCAGGTCGAGCTGCTCAACAGCGCGGGTGCGACGGTTGCCACCGGATCGCCCACGCTCCAGGGCAAGACGACCCTGATCGTGCCGATCACCGGCGACATGCCCGACGGGGTGTACACGGTGAGCTGGAGCGCGGTCTCGGTCGACGACGGGCACACAACGACGGACTCGTTCTCGTTCGGCGTCGGCGTGAAGGCGCCGCCGGCCGGACCCGCCACGGCCGCGCCGCCGCCGACCGCGTCAGGTCCGACGGTGCTCGCCGTCGCCGGGAAGGCGCTGTTGTACGCCGGCCTGATGCTGGTGCTTGCCGTCGCCGTGATCGGCGAGGGCGTCTTCGGGGGCGCGCCGAAGGCGCGCCCCCGGATCGCAGCCTGGGCCGGTCTCGCCGCCGTCGTGGGGTCGATCGCGCTGCTGCTTTCACAGGAACAAGGCACGCATGCATCGATGAGCAAGTTCCTCGGCTCCCAGGTCGCCCGGACGCCGATCGCACTGGTCATCGCGTGCGTCGTCGCGGCCGTGTTCGCGTTCATGGCCGCCCGTCGGTCGCAACGCTGGTTGCCCTGGGCCGCGGGGATCGCGGCGGTGATCGCGATGGGGCTCCGTGCTCACGGCGGACACGCGACCGCGACCTCCACGCCCGTCCTCAGCCAGGCCGAACAGTGGGTCCACATGATCGCCGGCGCGTGCTGGGCCGGCGGCCTGGTGCTGCTGATCCTCCTGATCCGTGAGCGCCGCGGCGATCCCCCGGTAACGCAGGCGCGGCGATACTCGACGATCGCCCTGGCCGCGATCACGGTCGTCGTGGCGACGGGGCTCTTGCGGAGCATCTCCGAGCTCGGCGGGATCGGGCAGCTCGTGCATATCTGGGACTCCTCGTACGGCCGCACGCTCGCGATCAAGGTTGCGGTCGTGCTCGTCGTGATCGGGCTCGGCGCGATCAACCGCTACCGCTCGGTGGGCCGGCTCGAAACCGACGCGTCGCCGCTGCTTCGGATCGCGAGCACCGAGGTCGTCGCGGCCGTCGGGATCTTGCTGCTCACCGCGACGTTGACCAGCTATTCCCCGCCGACCAGCACGGGCGCCGTCGGCCAGCAACCGCCGAGCAACGTTGTCGCGATCTCGGGCAGCGACGTCGCGACCACCACGACGGTCGCCCTCACCGTCACGCCGGCGCAGCCCGGACCGAACCTCTATCGGGCGACCGTGACGGCGTACGGCACCCAGACGCCCGTCCAGGCCGACGCGCTGACGCTGCAGCTCAACTCCGTCACGCAGCCGAACCTCCCTGGGACCTCGGTGACGTTCAAGCCCGACGGCAGCGGCGGCTGGGTGGCGCAGTCGCTCGACCCCGCCACGCCGGGGACGTTCGCGATGCAGGCGCAGGTCCGGTCGGGCGACGCGGTGACCGAGGTGCGGCTCACGCTGATCACGCGCTCGACGGGGACCATCTCAGCCGGGATCGCGCCCGACGAGACCGTCGCCAACGCCGCGTTCCCCGACGGCGTTCGGCTGCAAGGGACCTCCGCACCGGGGACGCCGACCCAGATCCACCTCACCGCGTTCGCCTCGAACGGCACGGAACTCCCGCTGTCCGATCTCGAGCTCGCCGCCAGCCCCGCGACGGGCCCGCCCCTGCACCTCCAGGATCAGCGGTTCTCGGCCGGGCACTTCGCGGCGAGCCCGACGCTCACTCCCGGCACGTGGACGATCGACGCGGTCGCGACGACGAAGGACGGCCAGGCGTATCAGCTCACGTGGCAGACCGCGGTCACGCCGTGATCAGTGGTTGCAGACGTCGTTGAGAACCGGGTACGGGTTGACGGCGCTCGTGCCCGGGATCGTCACGTAGCCGTAGAAGCTCGCCGGCCAGTTCGCCGGTGGTCCACCGATCGGGTGCCACTCGAAGTGGTCGTGCGGCGTGCCCTTCGCGTCGCCGGTGTCCCCGACGTAGCCGATCACGTCGCCGGCCTTGACCGGTCCGTTCGACTTCGCCGAGTACCGCTCGAGGTGCGCGTTGTAGACGTAGGAGCCGTCGGCCGCGTACACGTACTCGCCGTTCCCACCGAGCGTGTTGTAGGTCGGCTTCGCGACCCCGTCGAACGGCGCGCGGATCTTCGTGCCGTAGTCGGCCAGGATGTCGTCGCCGGCGTGCAGGTGGAACTGCCCGGTGTAGCGCGGCGCGCCGAAGCCGTCGCCGAACGCCCGCGGGGGGTCGACCGGACACACCTTCAACGGGTTGACGAACCCGGGCGGCAGCTGCACGTCGGGTGCGGGCGGCGACACCGTCGACTGCGCCTGCTGCTCCAGGTAGTTCTGGCGCTGCTTGTTCAGGGTCTTGTACTGCTGCAGCGTCTGCTGCGCCGACGCGACCGCTTGATCGCGCAGGTGACTGATCGACGAAAGGTTGTTCAGGATCTGGTTGCGCAACGCGGTCTGCTGGTCAACCTGATCCTGCTGCTTCGCCAACAGGGCCTCGAGGCTCTTCTCCTCGATCTCGAGCACGACCTTGAGGTTCGACGCCTGTTGGGCGAGCGCGGCGTCGGCCTGGGTGACCGCGTCGACGAACTCCATCCGGTCGGAGAGATCGCCCATCGAGGTCGCCCCCAGGAAGATCTCGAGATCCGACGCGGGCCCGGCGATGAACGCCTGTGCCGCGCGCTCCTCGAGCTGCGCCTGGAGCCGGTCGTACCGCGCCTGCGCGTCGGCGATCCGCGCCTTCGTCTCGGCGATCTGCGATTGGATCTCGGCGAGCTGCGCCTGGAGCCGGTCGAGCTTCTCGACGGCGGCGTTCAGCTGGATCTGGATCGACTCGATCTGGGACCGGTACTGGCGGATCTGCGCTTCTGCGGCGAGGTAGGCGGCATGCGCGCTCTTCACCTGGTTCTTCGAGGGGGCCGGGGTCGAGGCGCCCGCCATGGGCACCGAGACGAGCAACGCCACGATCGCAGCGGCCAGGGCCAGCAGCCGCGGGCCGACGGGGAAGGTCCGGTCCGATCTGGTCATAGGGGAGACGCTCACCGTACAGGCATCGGCGGTCACCGACGCCAGATGTAAGGGGGAGTTAGCCTCCCTTGCGGCTCAAGGCGTTGCAATCACCCGAAGGTCAGCGATCAGCTCGGGTTCGGCCAAGGCCTGCCGCCATTCGTTGCGCTCCAACGTTTCCCGGGCCTCTTCGATCGCCCGTTCGCCGCCGGCGGCCTCGGGGCCGAACAGCGAGCCCGTCCACCACACCGCGGCGGCCCGGCGGTTGGGCTGCTGGCGCTCCCCCGTTTCGGCCGCAAGCAGTGCGAGGGAACGACTCCGGGCGCCCGGGCGGTCGCCCTCGGCGAGGTCGGTGACCGCTTCGGCATAGAGGAGGGCCGTGGATCCCCCCTGCTCACTCTCGGCCGTGCGAGCGATCGGGTCGGCTAGGACAGAGCGCGCTCCGGCCACGTCGCCTTGCATCGCGAGGGTCCGGGCGAGCTCGGACGCCGTCCAGGTGACCAGGGCGCGCTCGTTGAGATCTCGGCACAGGACGAACGCCTCGCGCAGATCGAGCTCCGCGGCGTCGAGCCGGCCGGCCACCCGGTGGGCGGTGCCTCGGTCACCCAGGACGCTCGCGAGCTCCCACCGGGCGCCGAGCTCGCGAAAGATCCGGACCGCGGTGTCGGCGTGCGAGATCGCGTCGTCGAGTTCGAGCATCCGGCACGACGCCGCGCTCACCAGCTGATGCGCGATCGCAGCGGAGAACTGCTGTCCGCTCGCCTCGGCGGTGCTCAGCGCGGTGTTGGCGATCTTGAGCACGTCGGCCTCGCTCCCCCGCGGCGACGTGACACCGGCCAGGCCGACGAGCGCGCGCACCTCGGCCCAGGCGTCGGTCGTCTCGCCGGACCGCGAGACGTCGAGCGCCTCTTGGAACAGCGCCTCGGCGTCGTCGAGCCGGTCGCGCCAGTACGGCACCCAGCCCGCCATCAGCAACGTGCGCGCGAGCACCCGCGGGTCGCCGAGCCGGCGCGCGGCGGCGAGCGACCGTTCGAACAACCCGGCGGCGAGCGCGTCGTCGCCGCGGATCGTCAGCGTGATGTCGGCGAGGAAGCGCGCGGCGTGGGCCGTGACACGATCGTCGCCCTCGGCAAGCGCCATGGCCTTCCGGAACCGCGCCTCCGCCTCGTCGAAGTCGCCGAGCCAATACCGCGCCTCGCCGAGCATGCTCACGATCCACGACTCGCGGACGCCCCAGCCGCTCTCAGGTCCGGCCAGCGCGAGGGCGCGCTCGTACAGATCGACGGCGGCGCGGGATTCGATCCGCCGGCGGGCGGCGTCGCCGGCCCGCGTCAACGCATCGACCGCGCGGTCCGGGATCGAGCGGTCGTCGGGACTGAGGTCGAGCGAGGCGCGCGCTGCGAGCTCGAGATGGAACGCGATCGTGCGCGGATATCGCTCCATGAGCTCCGGCTCCGACAACCGGTCGGCGACCCGCAGATGGAGGCGCCGCCGTTCGCGCTTGGCGAGCGCGTCGTACGCGACGTCACGGAGCACGTCGCTGCGGAACCGCCACACCCCGGGGTGCTCCTCGTCGGGCAGCAACAGCTCCTGGTTCTCGGCCTCGGCGAGCAGTTCCGGCGTGGGCTCGGCGATCAACGACAGCTCGTCGATGTCGAACCGGCCGCGCGGGAACACCGACGCCCGCCGGACAAGCTCGCGCGCGGGTGACGACAGCTGATCGATGCGGGCGGCGACCACCGCCTGGACGGTCGCCGGCAGCGCGACGCCCGCGGCGTCGCCGAACCCGGTGTGCGGCGTGGTGCCGTCCTCGTGATGCAGCATCCCGGTGATCTCGATGATGAACAGCGGGTTCCCGCCGGCGTGCGCGGCCACCCGCTCGGCGTCGGCGCGATCCAAGCCCCCGGCATCCATCGCCAGGCGTGTCGCGTGATCCGGCGAGAGCTGCTCGACCCAGAGCGTCACCGCGTCCGGCAGCCCGCCCGCCCAGTTCGGCCGGTCCTCGAGGAAGTCCCACCGTGCGACGCACAGGACCACAAGCGGGACCTTGCGCGCCTCCTTCACGAGCTGCTCGATCAGGTCGAGCAAGAGCGGATCGGCCTGATGGAGGTCCTCGAACACGAGCACGACCGGGCCGCTGCGCGCGAGCCCGGTGAGCATCGCGAGCACCCCTTGGCGGACCTCGGCGAGCTGGTAGCGGCTGTCGTCCTCTCCGTCGACGTGCAGCCCGAGCGCGAGGCCCAGCCGGTGCGCCGCGGTTTCCACCTCGCTCGAGTCGACCCACTCCGAGACCGCGGCTCGCAGGCGCTCCTCGATGTCGGTCGCGGGCGCCGTCTCGTCGTCGCCCAGCTGGCGGTGGAGCATCTGCGCGACGGGCCAGAACTCCACGTCTTCCTCGAACGGGCTCGAACGGCCGGCCAGCACCTTCGTGCCCTCGGGAAGCCCGGCGAGGAACTCCGCGACCACACGCGATTTCCCGATCCCGGGCTCCCCGAGCAGCGTCACGAGGTGCGCCCGCTCGCGCGAGGCGGCGCGGTCGAACACGTCGTTCAACAGCGACAGCTCGCGCCGCCGGTTCACGAACGCGATCCGCCGCCGGTCGACGATCCGCTGGCGCAAGCCGACCACCGGCCACGCGGTGATCGCGCGCTCGAACCCTTTGGCCTCGATCGTGCGCGACTCGCCGAAGTCGACCGCGTCGCGCGCGAGCTGCATCGTCGAGGAGCCCGCCAGGATCTCGCCCGGCGCCGCGGCCTGCTGCAGGCGCGCGCCCAGATTCACCTCCGCGCCGATCACGATCGTACGGTCCTCGGCGGTGCCGACCGCAACCTGGCCGGTCCGCACCCCGATCCGCACCTCCAGCGGCATCCGCAGGCCGAGGTCCTCGCAGAGATCTCGCGCACGGTCGCGGATGTCGAGCGCCGCACGGATCGCCCGCACCGCGTCATCGTCCCGACCCGACGGGATGCCGAACACCACCAGCACGGCGTCGCCGATGAAGCGCTCCGCGACCCCGCCGTACCACGCGGCCTCTTCGGCCACCATCCCGTGGAACGCCGCCAAGATCTCGCGGAACCGCTCGGGGTCGACCTGCGATGCGAGCTCGGTCGAACCCGTCATGTCGACGAAGACCACCGACACGAGCCGGCGCTCCGACGCCGCAGGCACGGAGACCGGCGCGCCGCAGTTCGGGCAGAAGTTGGCGCCGGGCGGCAGGGGCCGCCCGCACCGCGGGCACGGCTCAGTGGCCACCGGCGTACTCGATGATCTGCACGGGGTTGCCGTCGGGATCGCGGAAAGTCGCGAACCGTGCGTACCCCTCGACCTCGCCCACGTAGGCGTCGAAGACCGCGCCCCGCTGCTCGAGGGTCCAGCGCGTCTGGTCGAGGTCGTCGACCCGCAACACCACCGTGCCACTGGCAGGTGGCTCCTCGTCGGTCCCGTGCAGCGCGATCCGCACCGGCCCGCCGTCGAGCTCCGCCCACTCGTCGCCGTCGCGACGCAGCAGCTCCAGCCCGACGACGTCGGTGTAGAACGCGAGCGCGCGGCCCATGTCGCGGGTCCAGTAGTAGACGTGGTCGACGATCACGCCCCGATGCTACCGGGGAGGACCGTCAGCTCTGCCCGAGGATCTTGGCCTTCTGGGCCTGGAACTCGTCCTCGGTGAGGACGCCGTCGGCGCGCAGCTTGGCCAGCCGTTCGAGCTCGGTCGTCGCGCTCGGCGCGGCCGGCGGGATCGCCGGTGCGGGCGGCGGCGGCGTCACGGCCTGGTCGCCCTGATACATCCGTTTCTTGTTGAGCTCGCCCTGGTGATAGATCGTCTTCTGCACCTCTTCGGGATGACGGATGTCATCGAACGAGCTGGTCCCGAAGTCCGCCGCGGATGAGATCCGAAGCGTCCCCGCCCCGACGATCCGGTCGATGATGCCCGACTCGAAGCGCACGTCGTTGATCGCCTCGAGCGGGATCTCCATCGAGCGCTTCGCGATCCAGCCCTGGCGATGGATCACCCGCTCGCTCGTGACCACGAAGTTCGACGTCAGCCACCACGTCATGCGAGGGATCGGGTACAGGAGCATCGCGACGATCCAGATCGCCGGCCAGAGCCACCAGGGACCACCGAGCCAGCTCGTCAGGAATCCGACCGCGACCGTGAGCACGATCGTGTAGAGGGCGGGAAGCGCGAGCGCGATCGGGTGCGGCCGAAGGTCGAGAACCAGGTTCTCGCCCTCGATCAACAGGCGTCGCGGGAACGGCATGGCCGGACGCTACCGCGGGACCCAGGGCCCGGCAATCCGGTCAGGCCGAGGGACGGAGGTACTCGACGTCGCCGAACGCGACGCGCGACTCGCCGGTGTCGGTGGACAGCTGGAGCGAACCGAAGTCGTCGATGCCGACGGCGCGGCCCGTCGTCTCCTTGCCGTCGAGCGTCCGCGCGCGCACCACCTGGCCGATCGTCGAGGACACCGGCAGCCATTCGTGGCGAACGCGCTCGGGCAGCGATGCGTCGGCCGCCCGATATACCGCGGAGAACCGCTTGAGGAACGCGATCAGCAGCTCGCGCTGACCGGTGCGGTCCCCGAGCGCCCCCGCGCCCTCGATCTCCTTCGGCGCCTCGAGGTTGACCCCGACGCCGACGACGATGTACCGCAGGTCGCCGTCCTCGACGCCCGATTCCAGCAAGATCCCGCCGACCTTCGCCCCGTCGAGCAGGATGTCGTTCGGCCACTTGCACGAGACCCTGCGGCCGGTCACGTCGCGGATCGCGTCGGCCATGCACGCCCCCGCGAGCAACGACAGGAGCCCCGCGCGGGCCGGCGGCAGCGACGGACGGAGCACCAGCGAGAACAGGAGCGCTCGGTCGGGCACGTCGGTCCAGGAGCGGCCGACGCGGCCGTGGCCTTCGGTCTGGTGCGCAGCCGATACCAGCGTCCACTCGGGGCTGTCCTCGCCGGCCAGGGCAACCGCCAGCGCGTTGGTCGACCCGGTAACCTCCTCCGCACGCACGGGGGCGTCGATCGGGATCGCTCTCAAGGCAGCCCGCAGGTCGTCGTCGGTCAGCACGTGGTCACCGAGTGGCATCGGACGCTCATGGAAGGCACGATACGCGAGTGACGAAGCAGAAGCTCCTGATCGCGAACCGCGGGGAGATCGCCGTCCGGATCATCCGCACATGCCGCGAGATGGGCATCACGTCCGTCGCGATCTACTCCGACGCCGACCGGGACGCCCTGCACGTCGAGCTCGCCGATGAGTCCTACCGGGTCGGACCTGCGCTCGCGAGCGACTCGTACCTGTCGATCGGCGCGATCCTCGAGGCCGCGCGCAAGTCGAAGACGACGCTCGTGCACCCGGGGTACGGGTTCCTTGCCGAGCGGGCGCACTTCGCACAGGCGGTCGACGAGGCCGGGTTCACGTTCGTCGGTCCCTCCGCCACCGCGATCGAGCAGATGGGCGACAAGGCGGCGGCGCGTCGGATCGCCGACGCCGCGGGCATGCCGATCGTCCCCGGCACGCGCGAGCCCGTCGACATCGACGCCGCGAAGAAGGAGGCGCCGCGCGTCGGGTATCCGTTGCTCGTCAAAGCCGCGTTCGGCGGCGGCGGCAAGGGCATGCACGTCGTACGGGACGCCAAGCATCTCGAGGATTCGCTGAAGCGCGCGGCCCGTGAGGCGCAGTCCTACTTCGGCCGGCCCGAGGTCTTCCTCGAGCGATACGTCGACCGTGCGCACCACATCGAGGCGCAGGTGATCGCCGACACGCACGGCGAGGTCGTGTTCCTCGGTGAGCGCGATTGCTCCGTGCAACGGCGCCATCAGAAGCTGATCGAGGAAACGCCGTCGCCGTTGGTGGACGACGCGCTCCGCGAACGGTTCGCAGAGGCCGCGACGTCGCTCGTCCGCGAGGCGAACTACGTGAACGCCGGCACGATCGAATGCATCCTGGACGAAGAAGGCTCCTTCTATTTCCTGGAGATGAACACGCGGCTCCAGGTGGAGCACACCGTCACCGAGATGGTGACCGGCCTCGACATCGTCGCGCTGCAGATCGACGTCGCGCTGGGCGGGTCCCTGGCCGGGCTCGAGGTCGCGCCTCGTGGGCACGCGATCCAGTGCCGGATCAACGCCGAGGACCCCGGCCGGAACTTCCTGCCCGGCCCCGGCCGGATCACGCGCTACGTCGAGCCGGGCGGCCCGTTCGTGCGGGTTGACTCCGGCGTGACCGAGAGCCGCGAGATCCCGGGCGATTACGACTCGATGTTCGCGAAGCTGATCGTGGCCGGAGCCGACCGCGAGCAGGCGCGTCACCGCATGCTCCGTGCCCTCGGCGAGTACATGGTGGAAGGCGTCCCGACGACGATCCCGGTGCACCAGTGGATCCTCGAGACCGAGGCGTTCCGCGATTCGACGCACACGACGACCTGGCTCGAGAAGGCGCTGGCCGATGCGCACCTGCCGGCCCAGGGCGACCTGTCGCAGGGCGGCAGCGGGCGCGCGACGCGTCCGCAGGACATCTTGGTCGAGGTCGACGGCCGCCGGATCCCGGTGCGGATCTTCGACGAGCGGCGCGAGGCCGCCCCGAAGGCGCCCGCGGGTCACGGCGGGCACGGCGGCGAGCACGTCCACGGCGAGATCCGCGCGCCGATGCAGGGCACGATCGTGAAGGTCCTCGTCGAGAAGGGCCAGGCGATCCGCGCCGGCGAGGTCGTGTGCATCCTCGAAGCGATGAAGATGGAGAACCACATCGCCTCGACGCGCGAGGGCGAGATCACCGACCTGCCGATCCGGCCCGGCCAAGTGGTTGAGACCGGCGCGTTGCTCGCCGTGATCGACTAGGGATCCGCGGTCGGACCGGCCGGATCACTCGGGCTGCCTGCGAAGACCTCGGCGCCCACTTGCTGCATCAAGCCAAGGTCATCGCGATGGTTCCACAGTTCGACCACGAGGCCACCTGCGAAGCGGAAGATGTTCACGCCGCTGAACGTCGCGCGCTTCCCGGTCGGCACCACGTCGCCCCACGTACCGGTAACGTCCCGGTCGAGGTCCAGCGAGCCGCCACGAAGTCATCCTCCGCGAGCAACACGTCGACCTCCATCTGCAGATCCGGGAACGCCTCCCGGAACGCTCGCGCGATGGAGGCCATCCCCACTCCGCCCCCGGCCGCCTTGGTCGGCCTGAGGTCGTGCCGGACGTAGTCATCAGCGAGGATCTCGCGCGCGACCTCGACGTCACCACCGTTCCACACCTCTTCATAGAACCGCCGCACGATGGCCTTGTGCTCTTCGGTCGACATCCGCGCCCTCCGGGTTCCGCGAGAACCACCACGGTGGCACACTCCGACGGATGGACGCCATCTTGCTCCCCGGCGGCATCCTGCCGGCCGAGCTCGCGTACGCCGACCTGCTCGCTCGATTCAGCGCTGACGTGAACGCACGCGCCAAGGAGCTCGAGGTGTACGCGGCACCGGAGACGCCGCCGCCCGGGTACACGCTGGACACCGAGATCGATGGCATCGGATCCGTTGCCGACGAGGCGGGGTTCGGCCGGTTCCACCTCGTGGGGTACTCGGCCGGCGGGGCATCCGCGCTCGCGTTCGCGCTCGCGCACCCCGACCGACTCGTGAGCCTGACGCTTGCCGAGCCAGCCTGGGCCGGAACCGAGGGCCGTAGCGCGGCGGAGGCGGATGCGACGCAGCGGCCCATCGATGCGCTCGACCTACCGCCTGAGGAGATGCTTCCGGCGTTCATGCGCGCCCAGCTCGAAGACGGCGTGGAGCTGCCGCCGACGCCCACCGGGCCGCAGCCCGCCTGGATGCGCTCGCGGCCGCCCGGCACCGCCGCGATCGCCGCGGCGTTCCAGGCTCCCCCGTACCCGTCCGAGGCGATGCGCACCTTCCTCCCGCCGGTGTTGTTCGTGGTGGGCGGGAGGAGCCGGCACGCGTACTACGGGTTGATGGCCGAGCGGCTCGGATCGTTGTTCCCAGACTTCTCGCTCGCGCTGTTCCCTGAACGGCATCACTTCGATCCGCCGCATCGCGCCGAGCCGGAGCGGTACGCGCACGTGCTCGAGGAGCATTGGCGACGGGCCGAGGCGCTGCCTCAACCCTGAGCCGGCGAGCCCCACGGGTCGCGGCCGGTCATCCGGAACCCCGCGTCGTGGAGCTTGTAACGGATATTGACCGAGATGAGCAGCGGGGTCATCTGTTCGGCGATCCGCGCCATCTGCAACCCGCCGAGGTCGACCCATCGCATGCCGTCGATGTCGTCGGCGAGCGAGCCGATCGCCGCCTTCGCCTCGGCGTCCTCTCCCATCACGAACGTGTCCGAGTCGACGGATCTGTCGAGCGCACGCAGCACACCTGCGCTCACTGTGTGGAAGCCGGCCACGAGCCGGGTGCCGTGAGGCAAGAGAGTGCGGACGAACTCCGCCGCCGATCCGTGCCACGGATGGAGCGCGTGCGAGGGCCGGCCACCGACCGATGCCATGAGCGGACTGGTGCAATCGCACACCACAGTCTCGGGCGTGACCGACCCGGCGATCGACTCGTAGATCGCGGCCGCGCCCTCGAAGGGCACGGTCACGATCACGACGGGCGCGGCCGCGGCCGCCGCCGGGTTCTCCGCCCCTGAGACCTGGGCGTCAGCACCGAGGATGCCCCTCGCTTCCTCGGCCTTCGCGGCGGCGCGGCCGGCATCGCGGGAGCCGATCGTGATGTGGTGCCCCGCCTTGGCCAGGCGGAGCGTCAGGCCGAAGCCCTCCGCGCCGGTTCCGCCGATGATCGCGACGTCCATGCGGGCGAGCCTAGCCGGTAGCCTCCGGCATGGTGACCTCGGTGACGGCGGTGATCGAGCTGCTGGTCGGCACGGCGTGCATCGCGATCGCGCTGCCGTGCTGGCGCCAAGGGTCCACGGTGTTCCGCGTGATGGGCGCCGTGCTGGCCGTCGCCGGCGTCACCGCGGTGGTCAACGCTCTGGCGACATTGGTCCGCTGAGGGCTCAGTACGACGGGCGGTACTCGCCGAACGCGTCGCGGAGCACGTCGGAGACCTCGCCGAGGGTCGCGCGGGCCTTGAGCGCTTCCCGCATCGGGAGCAACAGGTTGCCGGTGCCATCGGCGGTCGCCCGCACCGCTCCGAGCGCACGATCGACGACGGCTTGTTCGCGAGAAGCTCGCAGCTCGCGCACCCGCGCCACCTGGGCCGCCACCTCGTCTTCGCCGATCCGCTGGAGCTCCGGCTGGCGGTCTTCTTCGGCCTCGAAGCGGTTCACGCCGACAACGACTCGGTCGCCTCGCTCGATCGCCTGTTGGATCCGGAACGCCGACTCATGGATCTCGTCCTGATAGAAGCCCTGCTCGATCGCGGCCACCGCGCCACCGAGGCCGTCCACCTTCTCGATGGAGGCGGCGGCGAGCCGCTCGAGCTCATCGGTCAGCCACTCGACGTAGTAGGAGCCGCCGACCGGATCGACCACCTCGCCGACACCGCTCTCGAACCCGATCACCTGCTGGGTCCGCAGCGCGATCTTGGCCGACGCCTCGGTCGGCAGCGCGAGTGCCTCGTCGTAGGCGTTCGTATGCAGCGACTGCGTGCCGCCGAGCACCGCCGACAGCGCCTCGAGCGTCGTCCGCACGATGTTGTTCTCCGGCTGCTGCGCGGTGAGCGTTGCCCCGCCGGTCTGTGTGTGGAACCGCAGCATCAGCGAGCGCTCGTCCTTCGCGCCGAACCGCTCGCGCATGATCCGCGCCCACAGGCGCCGCGCCGCCCGGAACTTCGCGATCTCCTCGAAGAAGTGCTGGTGGCACGCGAAGAAGAACGACAGCCGCGGCGCGAAGTCGTCGACCGCGAGCCCGGCATCGAGCGCCGCCTGCACGTACGCGATCCCGTCCGCGAGCGTGAACGCGATCTCCTGCGCGGCCGTCGCCCCGGCTTCGCGCATGTGGTAGCCGCTGATCGAGATCGTGTTCCATGTGGGGATCCGCTCGTTGCAGTAGGCGAACAGGTCGGTGATCAACCGCATCGACGGACCGGGCGGGTAGATGTACGTCCCGCGCGCCGCGTACTCCTTGAGGATGTCGTTCTGCACCGTGCCGGACAGCGCCTCGGGGCCGACGCCCTGTTCCTCTGCGACGAGCTCGTAGAGCAAGAGCAGGATCGGCGCCGTCGCGTTGATCGTCATCGACGTCGACACGCGGTCGAGCGGGATCTCGGCGAACAGCCGCCGCATGTCCTCGACCGAATCGATCGCGACGCCGGTCTTGCCGACCTCCCCTTCCGCGCGCGGATGGTCGGAGTCGAACCCCATCTGGGTCGGCAGGTCGAACGCGGTCGAAAGCCCCGTTTGCCCATGCTCGAGCAAGTACCGGAACCGGCGGTTCGTGTCGTCGGCGGTGCCCATGCCGGCGTACTGGCGCATCGTCCACAACCGGCTGCGATACATCGTCGCGTAGGGCCCGCGCGTGAACGGGAACGCGCCGGGCTCCCCGAGTTGCGCGCCCGGATCGAAGTCCGGATCGGGGTCGTAGACGGACCGCAGTTCGATCCCGGAATCGGTCGCGTAGCGGTCGTCGGTCACCGGTCGAGCCTACCGTTGGTCGTGCGCACCGACCCGAGTAGGGTGCGCCCATGGACATCGTGAACCCGCAGGTCGAGGAGTACATGACGTCACTCCAGGCGCAGTACGACGAGCCGGTGTTGCTGGAGATGGAGCAGGAAGGACGCGAACGCGACTTCCCGATCGTCGGACGAAACGTCGGGGTGACGATCGAGGTGCTCGCCCGCTCGATCGGCGCGCGTCGGGTGATGGAGCTCGGCAGCGGCTTCGGATACAGCGCGTACTGGTTCGCGCGAGCGGTCGGTGCGGACGGCGAGGTGCATTGCACCGACGGCGACCCGGCCAACGCCGCGAAGGCCGAGGACTACCTGACGCGTGCCGGTCTTTGGGACCGGGTGACGTATCACGTCGGCGATGCGGTCGAGCAGTTGGCGACCCTCGAAGGCAGCTTCGACGTCGTGTACGACGACATCGACAAGCACGGCTACCCGGACGCCTGGCGGGCCGGCCGCGAGCGGATCCGCGCCGGTGGCCTCTACATCTGTGACAACGTGCTGTGGTCCGGCCGCATCGTTGAGCCCGACCCCGACCGGAACACGAGCGCGATCCTGGAGCACAACCGGCTGATCGCCGAGGACGACCGATTCGTCAGCACCATCGTGCCGACCCGCGACGGCGTGTTCGTCGCTCTGCGCGTGGGATAGTCCGCCCGGCAGGGTGAAGGCCTGAGGTTGGCCGTCCCGCAGTAGACTCCGCGCGGCTCGGTGGACGTACCGGCCACCTTCCCCCAGCCTCCGGGCGATAGCCTGGAAGGGCGATCGCGACCGACGAGGAGTGACGCGCGTGGCAACGGTGCGGAAGAAGAGCAAGAGCGACTACGGCGGCATCTACAAGGGCCATCCGGGTCAATACTCCTGGATCCTGCACCGCATCACCGGCGTCGCGATCATCTTGTTCCTGTTCATGCACGTCGTCGACACCGCCTTGATCGGCTGGGGTCCTGAGGCGTACGACCGGGTTCTCCGCGCCTACCAGAACCCCCTGGTCCATCTGTTGGAACTCGGCCTGGTGATCGCCGTGCTGTACCACTCGATCAACGGCTTCAAGATCACGCTGATCGACTTCTTCCCGAAGCTCGTGAGCTACATCCGGGGCATCTCGCTCGCCGCAGCGATCGTGTTCGCGCTGGCGGCGATCCCGACCACTGCGATCATGCTCAAGCAGACCTGGGACCTCTGGAAGGCCTAACGATGGCGACCACGACCACGCCCCGACCTGTCCAGAACAACCCCGACCCTCGCGACCGTCGACTCGGTCGCGAACGCCCCATCGGCGGTGGCGAGCTCTGGCTCTGGCTGTTCATGCGGATCAGCGGCCTGATCCTGATGGTGCTCGCCCTCGGCCACCTGGTGGTCATGCACCTGATGGGCACCGGCGCGGAGCGCATCAACTTCGGGTTCGTCGCGGTCCGCTGGGCGAGCCCGTTCTGGCGCACGTGGGACTGGATGCTGCTGATGCTGGCGCTTGTCCACGGCATCAACGGCCTGCGGAACATCACGCTCGACTACGTGCAGCGCGCGGGTCTCCGCCTGACGATCAACATGCTGTCGTACGTGATCGGGTTCACCTTGATGGTGCTGGGCACGATCATCGTGGTGACGTTCGACCCCTCGAAGTGGCCGGGTGCCGTCTAGATGACGACGACTCACACGTACGACGCGCTCGTGGTCGGGGCCGGTGGCGCCGGGATGCGCGCGGCGATCGAGCTCTCCGACAAGGTCAAGACTGCGGTGATCTCCAAGCTCTACCCCACCCGGTCGCACACCGGTGCGGCGCAGGGCGGGGTGTGCGCGGCGCTCGGTAACACCGAAGAAGACCACCCCGAGTGGCACGCCTTCGACACGATCAAAGGCGGCGACTACCTGGTCGACCAGCCCGCCGCGATGCTGATGACCGAGGAGGCCATCCAGGCGATCTACCAGCTGGAGCGCTGGGGCCTGCCGTTCAACCGGACGCCCGACGGACGGATCGATCAGCGGCGGTTCGGCGGCCACACCGCCGAGCACGGCGAGCGCCCGGTGCGACGTGCGTGTTATGCGGCCGACCGCACGGGCCACATGATCCTGCAGACCCTTTACCAACAGTGCGTGAAGCGGAACGTCCGCTTCTTCAACGAGTTCTACTGCCTCGACCTGCTCCGCGATGCGGACGGCACCACGGCCGGGGTCGTCGCCTACGAGCTCGCGACCGGCGAACTCCACGTGTTCCGGGCGAAGTCGATCGTGTTCGCCACCGGCGGCTACGGCCGGATGTTCCGTGTCACGTCGAACGCGCATGCGCTCACCGGCGACGGGCCGGCGGTCGTGTGGCGCCGCGGGATCCCGCTCGAAGACATGGAGATGTTCCAGTTCCATCCGACAGGTCTCGCGCGACTCGGCGTCTTGTTGTCGGAGGCGGCGCGCGGCGAGGGCGGGATCGTCCTGAACAAGGACGGCGAGCGCTTCATGGAACGCTACGCGCCGACGATCAAGGACCTCGCGCCGCGCGACATGGTCAGCCGCGCGATCTACCAGGAGATCAAGGAGGGTCGCGGCGGCGGTCCCAACAGCGACTGGGCATTCCTGGACATCTCGCACCTCGACCCGCGCATCATCGAGGAGAAGCTCCCCGACATCACGGAGTTCGCCCGGATCTACCTGAAGGTCGAGCCGACCAAGGAGCCGGTGCCGATCCAGCCCACCGCGCACTACGCGATGGGCGGCATCCCGACCGACACCGAGGGCCGCGTGGTCACCGGACCCGACGAGGCGATCGTGCCGGGACTCTACGCGGCGGGCGAATGCGCATGTGTCAGCGTCCACGGAGCCAACCGCCTGGGGACGAACTCGCTGCTCGACCTCGTGGTGTTCGGCCGGCGCGCGGGCGACGACGCCGCGCGTCACGCGAAAGAAGCCGAGCTCGCGCCGCTGCCGGATACGCCCGACGCCCACGTCCTCGAGCAGCTGAACGGGATCCTCGGACGCACCAGCGGCGACAACGCCGCGGACATCCGCAAGGAGCTTCAGGACAACATGTTCGACCTGGCGTTCGTCGTGCGGTCCGAGGAAGGGCTCGGCAAGATGGAGTCGATCCTCGGCGGGCTGCGCGAGCGATATGACCGGGTCGCGATCACCGACAAGAGCGCGTTGTACAACACCGACCTGATGGAGACCGTCGAGCTCGGCTACCTACTCGATTGCGCCGAGGCGCTGGTCAGCAGCGCCCGCGCACGGACCGAGAGCCGGGGCGGGCACTATCGCGAGGATCATCCGCTGCGCGACGACGCGAACTGGCTGAAGCACTCGCTCGCCTATCGCAACGACGACGGCACGATCCGCTTGGAGTACAAGCCCGTGAAGATGGGCCCCTACATCCCCATGGAGAGGAAGTACTGATGGCGACGGCGGCCGAGGCGCTCAACGCCTCCGACGACCAACGGGTGGGGAACAAGCCCGGCACGATGACGCTCACCGTCCGGGTGCGCCGGTTCAACCCCGAGGTGTCCCAGGACTCGTGGTGGGACGAATGGACCGTCACCTGCGAGCCACTCGAGCGGCTGGTCGAGGTCCTGCACCAGATCAAGTGGCACCACGACGGCACGCTGAGCTTCCGGCGGTCGTGTGCCCACGGCATCTGCGGCTCCGACGCGATGCTGATCAACGGGCGCAACCAGCTCGCGTGCAAGGTCCTAGCCGAAGACGTCGGCCCAAAGGTCACGATCGAGCCCATCCGCGGCCTCGCGGTGCTCAAGGACCTGATCGTCGACATGGACCCGTTCATGGACGAGTACCGCGGCGTGCTCCCCTTCCTGATCAACGACTCGGGCGAGCCCGACAAGGAGCGGCGCCAGTCACAGGAAGACCGGCACCGCTACGACGACACGACGAAGTGCATCCTGTGCGCCTGCTGCACGACCTCGTGCCCCGTGTTCTGGGGCGACGGCGGTTACGTCGGCCCCGCGGCCATCGTGAACGCGCATCGGTTCATCTTCGACTCGCGCGACGAGGCCGGCCGCGAGCGGATGAAGATCCTGTCGGAGAAGACCGGCGTGTTCCGCTGCCGCACGACCTTCAACTGCACCGACGCGTGCCCACGCGGGATCCAAGTGACGAAGGCGATCCAGGAAGTGAAGCGCGCGATCTTGTTCGAGCGGTTCTAGGAACGTTCGCCTCGGCGTCGACCGCGCGCCACCTCGGCACTTGACGCGTTGCGACCGGCGGGCATACAAGAGAGGTCTCCCATGGCCGGGAGCCCTCTTCCCTTCACGAAGAGGCCGAAGCGAGCACGGGTTGTTGCATGAAGACGGAGACGCGTCATATCGCGTCCGCCGCGTTCGATTGCACGCTGTGCGGCGCCCGCCTGGACGCCGAGCACGTGGATGTCGCAGCGGACGGTGCCCATTGCACGTTCTGCGGTGCGACGCAACGAGAGGCCACCCAGCTCGATCCCGGCGTATCGCTCGATGTCGGCGGCACCCTGCACGACGCTCGGCTCACCCGCGGCGAAACGCTCGAGCAGGCCTCGCACTTCACCCACATCCAGATCCCGTATCTACGGGCGCTCGAGCACGACCAGGCCTCGGCGTTCGATCCGTTCCCGGGCATGACATACGCGCGGTATTTCCTTCGCGACTACGCAGAGCACCTCGGGATCGATCCGCAGCCGTTGGTGCGTCGGTTCGATCGCGAGGTCACGGTTCCGCCGGTGTTGCCGGCACGGTTGCCGCTGCGATCACGACGAACGCATACCGGCCGCTGGGCGGTCGGCGGGATGGTGGTCCTGATCGCGCTGCTGGTCGCGAGCGCCGCGTGGTCGAGGGGCTATCTGCGGGCCACCCCGGCTGTGCCGTCGGCCCCGGCCGCGGTCCCCAGGACGCCGCACGCCGCAGCGTTCATCCCGCTGGTCGAGCCGAAGCCGGTGCCCACAGCAACGCGGATCGTGGCGGTCGTGCGGACGACCGGCCGGCCCTCGTGGGTCCAGGCGATGGTGAACGGCAGAACCGTGCACGAGAAGACCGTCTTGCCCGGCATCGTGCTCCGGTACAGCGCCACGCGGACGTTCGAGCTCCGGCTCGGCGATGCGGGGGCGGTGGTGCTGACGGTCAACGGGAAGAAGGTCCCGACCGGTGGATCCGGCGCGGTCGCCGATCTGTCGTTCGCCATGCGGGATGGTCGGGTGGTACGCATCTAGCGCAGGAACGCCGTTCTACGGAGACGCCGAGCACCCCACCACACCGACCCCCCGGTATGGCTGCCAGGTGCCGTGTTGGCGCTTGAAGTCCAGTTCCGTCCAGCCGTAGCAGCCGTACTTCCCGGGGTCTCGCCACGCGAACTGCGCGTCGACGGGATCCGAGCGGAAACCCACCGGCGCGAACACCCAGAACTGATCCCCGTGCGGGTCTCGATGCGAGACCCACGTGATCCGCTGGCTGATCGCCGCCTCGAGCGCGACCTGCAACCGAGGTTTGATGGGGCTACAGCGACGCTCGTGCGTTGGGTTCTGGCACAGCTGGTTGAGGACCTGGACCGAGTGCCCACTCGTGCTCGCCGTCGGGGTCACGAGGGCGAGCATCGCGGCCTGCGTGTCGGGGCCGCGACCGTGCAGCCCCGAGGCGGCGAACGCCGGAGACGCGAGCAGTCCGACGGCGAGTGCGGCGGCGAGGATCGAACGCTTGCGCACGCCGCAACGATGGCACGTCCAGCAGAAAGGCAACAACCGTCGTTCGGTCCCGACCTGAGGACCGTTGTCGGGCGGCGACCGGCGGACGGCTACCCTGCAGGCCATGGCGAAGCACCGCGTCACGCTGATCCCCGGCGACGGCATCGGCCCCGAGGTCGCCGAGGCGAGCCGTCTCGTGCTCGACGCCGCGGACGTCGGGATCGAGTGGATCGAGATGCCGGCCGGCGCGGGCGCCCTCGGCACCCATGGCGCGCTCTTGCCCGACGAGACCGTCGACGCCATCCGAACGTGCCGCGTCGCCATCAAGGGTCCGATCACGACGCCGGTCGGGACGGGCTTCCGGAGCGTCAACGTCGCGCTCCGTCTGGGCCTCGACCTGTTCGCCGCGGTCAGACCCGCTCGCTCGCTGCCGGGCGTTCCCACCCGGCACGCCGACGTCGACCTGGTGATCGTCCGCGAGAACACCGAGGACCTCTACCAGGGGATCGAGTTCGAACGCGGCTCGGAAGACACGGCGGCGCTCAAGCGACAGCTCCACGACGTCGGCGGACTCGAGCTGCTCGACGACGCCGGCATCACGCTGAAGCCCATCAGCGTGACCGGCGCGCATCGGATCGTTCGGTTCGCGTTCGAGTACGCGCGTTCACACCGCCGCAAACGCGTCACGGTCGGCCACAAAGCGAACGTGATGCGCTACTCCGATGGGATCTTCCTCGACGCCGCGATCGAGGACGCGAAGACCTACCCCGACATCGACTGGGACGAGATCCAGATCGACCATCTGTCGTCGCGGCTCGCGCGCACGCCCGAGGACTTCGACGTGCTGCTGTTGCCGAACCTCTACGGCGACATCATCTCGGACCTCTGCGCGGGGTTGGTCGGCGGTCTCGGGCTGATCCCCGGCGCGAACATCGGGTGGGAGTACGCGGTCTTCGAGGCCGTGCACGGTAGCGCGCCGGACATCGCCGGCAAGGGCGTCGCCAACCCCGTCGCGATGATCCTGTCGGGCGCGATGCTGCTCCGTCATATCGGCGAGATCGAGGCCGCCGAGAACGTCGAGTGGGGCGTCGACGAGACCCTCCGCAAGCAAGAGGTCAGGACGCCCGACCTGGGCGGGACCGCCAACACGATGCAGTTCGCCGAGGCCATCGCGGCCGAAGCCGTCGCCTGGGAGCACGGCCCGAGCTGATCGGGAAGCGTTACGGGGGCGCGAGCCCCGGGATCGACGCGAGCTGCGACGCGATCAGCTCGCGGTCCTCCTTGTCCTCGAGCGTGGCGAGCACCCGCCGCGCCTCCGCCGCGTAGCGGTCACGCCCGTGGTCGTCGTCGACCGCGGCAGACGCGCGCGCCATGCCCTCGAGCATCGACGCGAGCCGCCAGTCGGTCCACCCGTTCGCGCGGCAGATGTCCAGCGCCACGGTCGCGTACCGGTGCGCGAGCTCGCCCAGGTCCTCGAGGCTCGCGACGTGGGCGATCAGCCAGTCCCCCACCATCGCCTCTTCGTCGCCGCCGACCCAGCCCCAGTGGTAGCGAGACGTGAACGCGAGCGCGAGCAGCTCTCGGTCTTGTTCGGGGGTTCGGACGCCGAGCTCGATCAGCTCCCACGCGCGGTTGAATGCGTCGACCGCGACCTGCCGGTGCCACCCGGCCTGACCGTCGATCGGCTCTTCAGCCACCGTGGTCCTCCTCGCCGTGCTCGTGATGCTCGCCGTTGTGGTGGTGTTCGCCGGGTCCTCGACCGAGGTCCCACTCGGGGGTGCGTCAACAGCCGGGTTCTCCGTGATGGCCACAACAGCCGCGGTTGAACAGACCGATCGCCCGGTTCTTGATCGTGAGCCCAACCTTCTGCGCAACGGTGTAGTTCGGGTTCCGCCAGTTGGTGAAGAACATCGCCACGTGCTCTCGGAGCTCGTCGCGGAAGGCGGCCATCCAGGAATCGTACGCCGACCGTGCTTTGTCGTCGCCAGGGCGGGTGCGAGACTGCCTCGGATGGAACCTCCCGGCGGCATGGAAGCCGAGCCCCGCATGGACGCGTCCGCCCCGTCTCCCCTCCGGCTGGCGGGGTTCGGACTCACCGCGCTCGGAGCGCTGGTGATCGGTGTCGGTGTGGTCCTCACGTGGGTGAGCGTGGGGCTCTCGAGCTCACAAGGGAACGTCCCGACCCAGGGCATCGATACGACCCAAGGCAAGATCGCGCTGGGGTGCGCCATCGTGACGCTGATCCTCATCATCGTCAGCAGGATCACATCCGACGCCGCGCGCGCCGTGCTTGCCGGTGTGGTCGTCGCGTTGGGAGCGTTCGCGACGGGCGCCGCGGCGATGTTCATCCGATCAGCACCGACCAACTACAACCCGGCCAACGACCCTGCGATCGTCGCACAACTCGCTACGCTGTTCGGGCAGACGCCCGATCAGATCAGAGCGGCACTCTCCGCGGAGGTCGTCACCGTCGGCCCTGGTGCGTGGATCGTGATGGTGGGTGGCCTGATGGTCATCGTGGGCGGCGTGCTGACGGTTCGTTGGGCTGCGCGCCTCAGCGCCGACCGCGCCGCATCGGAGGAAGACGCCATCGATGAGGCGGACGAGTATGCGGAACCGCCCCACGACGGCGACCCGACGGACGACCCGATGCCGGCGATGCCGGATGCGCAGGACGGCGACGAAACGTCGTTCGACTGATCACAGCTTCGCCAGGTCGGCGCACTTCTCGCGGATACCCTCCGCCGCGCCATGCAGCTTGCTCAGCTCGTCTTCGTTGAGGTCGAGCTCGACGATCTCCTCCACCCCGGCTCTCCCCAGCTTCGCGGGCACACCGACGTAGACGTCCTCGATCCCGTACTCCCCCGTCGTCCACGCGCACACCGGCAGCACCGCCTTGGTGTCGCGGACGATCGCCTCGACCATCGCGACGACCGACGCGCTCGGCGCGTAGTAGGCGGACCCCGTCTTCAACAGCGCGACGATCTCCGCGCCGCCGTCGCGCGTCCGCTGGAACAAGCGCTCCAGCGTCGCGTCGTCGACGAGCTCGGGCAGGGGCTTGCCGTTGACGGTCGCGTGGCGCGGCAAGGCGATCATCGCGTCGCCGTGCGATCCGAGCGTCATCGCCTCGACGCCGGTCGTCGACACGCCGAGCTCCTCGGCGATGAAGAAGCGCAGCCGCGCCGAGTCGAGCACTCCGGCCATCCCGACGACCCGTTCCTTCGGGAACCCGGACTTCTCCGCGGCGAGGAACGTCATCTCGTCCAGCGGGTTCGACACGATGATGAGGATCGCGTTCGGCGAGCCCGGCGTGATCCTCGCGACGACGTCGGACATGATCGCCGCGTTCTTGCCGAGCAGGTCCATCCGGCTCATCCCGGGCTGACGCGGGAACCCGGCGGTGATCACGACGACGCCACTGCCGACGGTGTCCGCGTAGTCGTTCGTGCCAACGATCGTGGGCTCGTAGCCCTCGACCGGCGCGGCTTCCTTCAGGTCGAGCGCGAGCCCTTGCGGCTTGCCCTCGATGATGTCGATCAGGACGACCTCGCCCAGGCCCTTCTCGAGCAGGCGCATCGCGGCGGTCTGGCCGACGAATCCGCTGCCCACGACGGTGATCTTCATGGCGGAGCGACTCCTTGCGTTCGGGAACGACCCAGGCTACCGAACGCCGCCCAACCGGATGCCCGCGTCGTCGTCCTCGTCACGCACGACCCCCACGGGCGTCCGCCGCTTCGGCGGTGGATCGACCTTCACCGGGGATCCGAGCGCGGCCGCAAGCGTGGCCATCCCGAGGAAGAACACTCGCACAGGTCGGCTCTGCACCATCCGAGCGGTGACCGTCGACATGCCGGAGTCAACGGCCCAGTCGCTCGGCGAGCGTCGCGGACGGGAGACCTGCAACCACGAGGAACGCGAGATACGCCATGAAGTGCCAGTCGTCGGGATCCGCGCCCGAAGACACGACGGTCAGCACAACGATCATCAGGACGAGGAAGACCAGATAGAAGCCGACCGCGATCAGCTTCTTGCGCTCGGTGCCGGTGCGTTCCATCCATGACGCGAGCGCGCCCTCGATCAGCACCCAACACCCACCGAAGGCCACCCCGATGATCCCCCACGAGATGATGAGCGCCGCCTGGTGCGCCGGCCGGACATGGTCGGAACCGACCGCGTAGAAGAAGACCGCGATCGCCGCCCAGGCGCCGAACAGGATCGCCGCGCGCACCCAGATCTGCGACCACGCCGAGGCGAACGGCCCAGGCGACGGCTGCGGTGCGGCCGGCACATCGCTCATGATCCGAGTGTAGGCGTCACAGACACGCAGCGATGGCGTCCGCGACGCCGAACGTGCCCGCGGCCGGACGGTCGTCGTCGGGTTCACGAAGGTCGAACGTGACCGAGGTTCCGTCGGCGAGCACCTCGGCGGTCGCGGCCTCGACACGATCGCCCGCCTCGACCTCGCCGATGTGGCGAAGCAACATCGCCGCCGACAGGATCACCCCGACCGGATCCGCCCGGTTCGTGCCGGCGAGCCGCGACGCGGTGCCGTGCGTTGCCTCGAACACCGCCAGCTCCCGGCCGTCGGCTCCACCGAAGTGGGCGCCGGGCGCGACGCCGGTGCCGCCGATCAATCCGGCGCCCAGCTCGGCCACCAGGTCGCCGTACATGTTGGGCATCACGAGCACGTCGAACCGTTCGGGCGCTTGGATCAGTTGCATGCACAGCGCATCGATGATCCGGTCGTCGAACGCGATATCGGGGAAGTCCCGCGCCACCGAACGCGCCACCTCGAGGAACAAGCCGTCGGAGAACTTCATGATGTTCGCCTTGTGCGAGGCGGTGACCCGCTTCCGCCCGTGGTCGCGCGCCCACTCGAACGCGAACCGCACGACACGCTCCGACGCCGGGGCCGAGATCTCCTTCACGGAGATGCCGCTGTCGGGCCGAACCGTCTGCCCGTGCGTCGCGGCGATGAATGAGATCAGGGCCTCGACCTCCGGCGTGTCGTGCTCGAGTTCGAGCCCGGTGTACATCCCTTCCGTGTTCTCACGGACGACGATCAGATCGACCTCGTCATAGCGAGAGGGAACGCCCGGATACCGCCGGCACGGCCGCACGTTGGCGAACAGGTCGAGATCTTGCCGGAGTGCGAGGTTGACGCTTCGCAAGCCGCTCTCGGGCGGCGTCTCGACCGGGCCCTTCAACGCCACGCGGGACGAACGGATCGCGCGCAGCGTCTCGGCCGGCAGCGGGGTGCCTTCCGACGCGAACGCGCCCGCGCCCATCGGCCGGACGTCCCACTCGATCGCGACCCCGGTGGCGTCGAGCACCCGCTGCGCCGCTTCCGTGACCTCCGGACCGACGCCGTCGCCGGTGATCAGGGTCACGCGGGTCGCCATCGGGGCGCAGCCTAGCGGTCACGACGTCGGTTTGGGTTCGCGCCCAACCACCCTCTATCCTGGCTGGCATGAGTGAGAAGGGCCTGCGGGAGATCAACGCCGCCGACACGCAGATCTCCGATATCGACGGCGAGGCAGGCCGCCTGTGGTACGTGGGCTACACGATCGAGGATCTGGCCGCCCATGCCTCGTTCGAAGAGACCATCTATCTGCTCCACAAGCTCGAGCTGCCGAACCGTCAGCAGCTCCAACAGCTCAATACCTTCTTGGTACGCGAACGAGAGCTCCACCCGTTCCTCGCGCGGCTGATGCCGACCCTGGCACAGAACGCCTCTCCGATGTCGATGCTTCGAACCGGCCTGTCGGCCTCGAGCGCCTTCGACCCGGACGGTTGGGACGACTCCCCCGAGGCCGAGTACCGCAAGGCCCTCCGCCTGATCGCGGAGACGCCGACCCTGATCGCGACCTTCGACCGGCTCCGGACCGGCCGCGAGATGATCCCGCCGAACCCCGAGCTCAGCCACGCTGGCAACCTCCTGTGGATGCTCCACGGCGTCGAGCCCGACCCCGACGACGCGAAGGTGCTCGACACGACGTTCGTGCTCTACGCCGACCACACGATGAACGCGTCGACGTTCACCGCGCGGGTCATCGCCTCGACGCTGTCGGACATGTTCTCGGCCATCACCGGGGCGGTCGGCGCCCTGAAGGGCCCGTTGCACGGCGGCGCGAACGAAGAGTCGCAGAAGATGGCCGAAGAGGTCGGCAAGGCCGAGAACGCCGAGGCCTACGTCCGCGAGCGGCTCGCGAACCACCAGAAGATCATGGGGTTCGGTCACGCGGTCTATCGCACGATGGATCCGCGCGCGCGGATCTTGAAGGAGCTCTGCCGGCAGCTCGGCGAACGGGTCGATCAGCCGCAGTGGTACGAGATCTTCAGCGCGCTCGAGGAGACGACGATGGAACAGAAGGGTCTCTACCCGAACGTCGACCTCTACGCCGCCGGCGTGTACCACATGCTCGGGATCCCGACCGACCTGATGACGCCGCTGTTCGCGCTCGCGCGGATGGCCGGCTGGACGGCGCACGTGCGGGAGCAGTACGCGGACAACCGGATCATCCGGCCCGGCTCGACGTACGTCGGCCCGCGCGACCGTACGTACGTCTCGATCGACGAACGCGCGTGACGCGTCGGCGTCGAACCCTCTTCATCGCCATCCTCGCGCTGGTCGGCGCCACGCTGTCGCCAACCGTCGCGATGGCGAGCTCCGTGCGCGACAGCAAGGAGTACGGGACGAGGTACGACATCCGGTACACGAAGCTCGTGCGTCCGGCTCCCCACACCTTGTTGTGGACGATCAAGACCTGGGGAACGTGGAAGAAGGCGCCGTCCTCACAGAGCCCGCTCACCCTGCAGCTCGACACGAGCGGAACGACAGCGCCCGACTACACGGTCGCGATCTTCACCGACCCGCACAAGAACGGGCAGTACTGCGAGCTCCGCCGCCCGACCCAGAAGGTCATCCGCCAGGGGATGCTGCGTCGTCCCGACCGCTCCTCGGCGACGTGTCGCTTCTCGACGAAACGCATCCGCTTCAAGCGGCTCCATTGGAAGGCCTCGATGTTCATCCGGCTCACGCTCGCGGGACCGGTCATCGACGACGCGCCGGACTCGGGCTGGATCGACGGCGTCTAGCAGCGCGCACTTCGTCGTCAGCCGACGGGGCGCGGCAGCAGCCCCGCGCGCGTGACCAGATCCCAGGTCACCTCGTCGTGACCCATCGCCATCACGTGGATCCCGGCGATACCGGGGATCGCACGGATCTGCTCGATCAACGGTGCAACCAACTCGACGCCGATGCTCGCGGCGTCGTCGCCTGCCGCGTCGAGCGCGGCGATCATGTCCGCCGGAACCGAGACCCCGGGGAGCTTCTCGTCCATGAACCGCGCCTGCTTCGCGCTCCGCAGCGGGGTCACGCCGATCACGACCTTCGCGCGTTCGAAGAGTCCCCAGTCGCGCATCCGGTCCGCCCACGCCGCGAGCGCACGGACGTCGTACACGATCTGCGTGATGACGAAGTCCGCGCCCGCGTCCAGCTTCGAGCCGAGCTTGGCCGGGTCGTACGGATCTGCGAGCGGCACGTCGGCCACACCGATCAGATACCGGGGCGGATCTGCGAGGTCGGCGCCGGCCAGCGACGTGCCCTCGTCGCGGAGGCGCTTCGCCAGCGCCACCACGTCGTTGACCGTGAGATCCCCCACGACGACGGCGTCGGGATGGTCCCCGACGTGCAGCGGGTCGCCCGAAAGGCAGAACACGTTGCGCGCGCCCAGCGCCCACGCGCCGAGCAGATCGCTCGTTAACGAGAGCCGGTTCCGGTCACGGACCGTGAGCTGGACCGTCGGCTCGATCCCGGCCGCCGCGGCGGCGGCGACCCCGGCCAACGGGGACATGTGCGCCGAGGCGGTCGGGTTGTCGGTGAGATTGACGGCGTCGACCGACCCAACGAGCGCCACCGCGTGCTCGCGGACGGGCGCGAGGGACCCGCCGGCCGGCGGCACGATCTCACCGGTGACGGTGAACGCGTTCCGCGCGAACAGCGCGGCCAGGTGGCCGCCGATCTCGGTCGTCATCCCTGCGCGAAGGCCTGCGCCTCGGCAGCCTGCACCGTGTTGACCATCAGCATCGCGACGGTCATCGGACCGACGCCGCCCGGTACGGGGGTGATCGCGCCCGCGACCTCGGCGACCTCGTCGAACTTCACGTCGCCGATCAGCCCGTCCTTGGTCCGGTGCACGCCCACGTCGAGGACGGTCGCGCCGGGCTTGATCATCTCGGCCGTGATCAGGTGCGGGACGCCCGCAGCGGCGACCACGATGTCGGCCTCGAGCGTGTGCGCCGTCAGGTCCTTGGTCCGGATGTGTGTGGACGTGACGGTGGCGTTCCCACGGATCGAATCCTGCGTGAGCATGACCGACAGGGGCGCGCCGACCAGCTCGCCGAACCCCACGATCGTGACCTCGGCGCCCTCGATCGGGATCTCGGCGCGGAGCAGAAGCTCGACGATCCCATAGGGCGTCGCCGGCAGGAAGCACGGCCCCTGCCGAAGCATCATCCCGATGTTCCACGGGTGCAGACCGTCGACATCCTTCTCGGGCGCGACCGCGCGCTGGATCTCGAGCTCGTGCAGATGGCTCGGCAACGGGAGCTGCACGATGATCCCGTGGATCTCGGGGTCACGGTTGAGCCGCCGGATCGTCGCGAGCAACTCGTGCTCGGTGACATAGGACGGCAGGTCGACCTGCTCGGAGCGGATCCCCACGTCGGCGCACGCCTTGTGCTTCTGACCCACGTAGATGCGAGAGGCCTGGTCGTCGCCCACCAGGACGGCGGCCAGGCCGGGGGTGATCCCGGTCTCGGCGAGCGCGCGTACCCGCTCGGCCACCTCGCTACGGATCTGGGCCGCGATGGCCTTTCCATCGAGGATGCGGGCGGTCACGGCGAGCATCCTACCGGCCGGGGAAGGCCTCCAATGCGATGCGCCGTTGCAGCGCACCGCGGAACCGGGCGCGGTGACTCAGCGCCCGGAACGGCGGCGGCGCTTGCGGCGCCGGGTGGAGCTGTGATCACGGTGGCGAGCGGCTGCTCGCCGCCTCGAGGACTCGAGTTGGTTGAACTCCTCGAGCCGGTACCAGGACGACGGGGGCATCATCTTGCGCACCTCCTCCGGTCGGGGGTATCATTCATCTCGACGTGAAGATACTCTATCTCGAAGTTTGATGTCAAGAGATTTGAGCTCAAGACATAGGGAAGGAGCAGGGACGATGACCCCACCCTCCACTCGGAAGGACTCCATCGACCGGTTCGTCGACTCCTCGCTGGCGCTGTTCCCCGGCGTCGATCCCGAGACCGAGGCCGCGGTGGACCGGATCCACATGCTGTCCAAGCGCATCAAGCGCTCGACCGAAGGCGTCGTCGCGCGGTTCGGGCTGAACGCCGGCGAGTTCTACGCCCTGTTGAAGCTCCGCGTCGCGCCGAACCAGCAGATGTCCGCTGGTGACCTGGCCGAATTACTCGACCTGTCGACCGGCGCGATGACGAACCGGCTCGACGGCCTCGAGGAGCACGGCCTGATCACCCGGGAGCGAGCCGCGGCCGATCGTCGGAGCGTGCTCGTCGCGATGACACCCAAGGGGCAAGAGACGCTCGTCAACGCCGTCGAGGCCGCCGGCAAGGAGGAGCACGCGCTCTTCTCGACGTTGAGCGAGGCGCAGCACCGCCAGCTCAACGCGCTGCTGCGGTCGCTGGTGCTGACCTTCCAAGATCCCGACGACTGCTAGTGCCGGAAGTGGCGGGTCCCGGTGAGGACGACCGCCATCCCACGGCCCTCGGCCGCCGCCAGCACATCCTCGTCTCCCTTGGAACCGCCCGGGTGGATCACGGCGCTGCATCCCGCGTCGGCTGCAACCTCCAGCGCGTCCGGGAACGGGAAGAACGCGTCGGACGCGCACACCGCTCCCTGAGCTCGCTCCCCCGCCTTGCGCGCCGCGATCCACGACGAATCCACGCGTGACATCTGCCCCGCGCCGATCCCCACGGTCGCGCCGTCCTTCACGAACACGATCGTGTTCGATTTGACGCGCCACGCGATCGTCCACGCGAGCTCGAGATCACGCCACTCCTGCGCGGTCGGCTCCCGGCTCGACACCACCTTCCAATCGGCGCGGGTCTCCCGGACCATGTCGAGGTCTTGGATCAGCGCACCGCCGGGGAGCGTGCGCACGTCCCATCCGCTCGGCTGATCGAGCGGCGCGCGCACCACGCGGAGGTTCGGCCGCTCCGCGAACGCGGCGAGGGCTCCGTCGGTGAACGACGGCGCGACCGCGACCTCGGTGAAGACCTCGCGCATCGCGGCGGCCGCAGCCTCGTCGCACGAACCGCGGAACGCGACGATGCCGCCGAACGCGCTCACCTCGTCGCATGCGAACGCGCCTCGATAGGACGCCGCCGGGTCGCCGAGCGCCGCGACCCCGCACGGGTTGTTGTGCTTGACGATCACGCACGCGCCGTCGGGCAGCGCATGGACCAGGTCGGCGGCCGCCCACGCGTCGAGCCAGTTGTTGAACGACATCTCCTTGCCCTGGAGCACCTCGGCGCCGCCGAGCACACCGGGTCCGCCCGCTTCTGCGAACAGCGCCCCGCGCTGATGCGGGTTCTCGCCGTAGCGGAGGTCGCCCGCCTTCTCGTACGCGAGCCCGACGAATCCGGGGATCGCGTCGTCGTCGGTCTCCTGCTGTGCGAACCACCCGGCGACGGCAGCGTCGTAGGTGGCGGTATGCGCGAACGCCTCGGCTGCGAGCGCGAACCGCGTGGCGCGCGTGATCCCGCCCTCAAGGTCGAGCTCCTCCAGGATCGCCTCGTAGCGCTCGGGGTTCACCACGACGGTCATCGACTCGAAGTTCTTCGCGCTCGCGCGGACCATCGCCGGTCCCCCGATGTCGATCTTCTCGATCGTGTCCTCGAACCCCGCGCCGGACGCGACGGTCTCGCGGAACGGATAGAGATTGCTGACGAGCAGGTCGAACGGCTCGATCCCCTGGCCGGCGATCTGCCGGAGGTGGTCTTCGTCGCGCTGATCGGCGAGTAGCCCCGCGTGGATCGCGGGATGCAGCGTCTTGACCCGGCCGCCGAGCATCTCGGGGAAGCCGGTCACGTCGGCGACCTCGGTGACGTCGACGCCGGCCTCGCGGAGCGTGGCGGCCGTGCCGCCGCTCGACACCAACTGCACGTCGCGGTCGCGCAGCGCGCGCGCCAACTCGACGATGCCCTCCTTCTCGTAGACAGCCAGCAACGCCCGGCGGATCGGCCTCGTGCTCACGGATCCTCCCTGATCTCGACCAACCGATCGTGGATCACGAGCCGGTCCTCCAGCAACGCCCGGACGGCGCGTGGCAGCAGACGGTGTTCGACCTCGTGGACACGCGGTTCCAGCGAGTCCCAGTCATCGTCGGGCCGGATCGCGATCGCTTCCTGCAGCACCACAGGACCCGTGTCCACGCCGGCATCGACCAGATGCACCGTGACCCCGGTGACCTTCACGCCCGCGGCCAGCGCATCCGCCACGGCGTGCGTCCCCGGGAACGACGGAAGGAGCGCGGGATGGACGTTCAGCCACCGATCGCGCCACCGCTCGACCACCGGCGACCCGAGCAGGCGCATATAGCCCGCGCTGACGATGACGTCGACGCCGCGTTCGGTGAGCGCGTCCGCGACCGCGGCCGACAGCGCGGCGCGGCCGCCCGCGGGCTCGATCACCAGGGTTTCGATCGCGGCCTCGTCGGCTCGCTCGAGCGCCCGGACGCCGGGCCGGTCGGACAGGACCAGGACGAGGTGGGGCCGGATCGCGGGGTCGTCCAGGAGAACTTGCAGGTTGGTTCCGGAGCCGGAGACCAGCACCGCGACACGCCCGCCCATGGAGGCGGCCATGCTAGCCGAGCGTGCATCTCCGCAGGACAGGGGCGGTAAGCTGACGCGTCCGTCCGACCGGTGGAGGCAACGCGTGAAGAAGTGTCCGTACTGCGCGGAAGAGATCCAGGACGAAGCGATCAAGTGTCGCTACTGCCACAGCGACCTCACGGTCCCGCCGCCCTCCGCGAGCGCGGCCCCGTCCGAGAGCGTGGGTCAGGCGCAGCCGGCCGCCGCGGCCACCGGCTCGGACCAGGGTTCGAGCGATGCGGGGTCGGCCGGCGCCGGCTCGAGCGGATCCGACGCGGCGAGTCCGCAGCCCACTGCCTGGGGCAGCACGTCGAGCACACCCACTCCGACCGGGTCCACCACGCAGCAGGCCTCCGCGCCCCCGATGGGCTCGATGACCGCGCCGATGGGGTCCTCGATGGCGGCGCCCGGGGGCGGCACCGCGCAGAAGTACACGCACTCGGGCTACCGCTACGTGCTCGGCTACGGCGCCGACTTCTTCGGGATCTGGAACCGCGACAACCCGACGATGCCGACCGAGCGGTATCCCCGCACCGACCAGGGATGGCGCGACGCGTGGGCTAAGTTCGCGTCGCTCGAGCCGAACCAGGTGCCGGTGCCCGACGCCGTCACCGGTGCGACCACCATGCCGATGACGACCAACGCGCCGCAGCTGCAGATGGACGCGAGCGACACGCAGGTTCTGCAATACACCCACACGGGCACGCGCTACCTCCTCGGGTACGGCCAGACGTTCTTCGGGATCTGGGACCGGCAGAACCCGACGGCCCCGGTCGAGCGGTTCCCGCGGAGCGACGATGGGTGGGGACAGGCCTGGCGGCGCTACACGCAGATCGAGAACAACTTCACCGAGGTGTCGCCGAGCCAACGCTGACCCGTTTCGGCCACGGCAGCGCGGCGCCGATCGCGCCACCCAACACACCCCACGCGAGGGCGAAGCCGCCCGTCGCGAGCAACGGCACGCCGAGCGTCGCGTCGCCCTTCGTGATGCTCGCCCACGCGGGCACCTCGATGCCCGCCGCCCACGCGGCGACCACACACAGGATCGCGAAGACGACCCCGCCGGCGGCGCCGCGGAGCGCGCGTTCGCCCGTGCTGCGCTCCTGCCCCGCCGCCGCCCGGCCGCCGAGCACCGTTGCGATCAGCGGGACCAACAGGAACGCCCAGAACCACACGGGGAACGAGGCTGTGTAGCCCATCGCACCGGCGAGGCCGGCAAGCAGCACCCCGGCGCCCTGGCTCGCGTCGATCCCCTCGCGCGACAGGACGACGGCGGGTTGGCCGCCGACGCTGACCCTCGCCTGCGTCCCCATCGTCATCGGGAGCACGAGCGCGGACTGGTTCGGCAACAGCGACGCGTGCTCGATCACCGTCGCCGCGCCGCTCCCGCCGGTCCGTGACACGAATCGCGCGTAGGCGCCCGTCGGCCCGGGGGAGATCGCGCCCACGAGCAGGACCGCGAGGAACGCGCCGACGATCCCCCACCAGAAGGCGGTCGCGCCGCCGACGACCGCGCCCATGACCCGGCCTCCGACGCGCTCCTCGAGCGCGTCCCGTGCCACCGCGGCGCCGCCGGCCGCGCCGGCCGCGCCGCTCACCACCAACGGCATCACGAACGCTTGCCACAACACGGGCTCGAGCCGCCCGATCCCGAACTGCGGGAACCCGAGCGTGACCGGGAACGCGATCATGAGCATGGGGATCGCGACCCCGAGGGCGATCACCGACCCGGCGAGCGCGGCTGCGCCAGGCCGCCGTGCGAACGCGCGCGCTTGCTCGCGACCGGCGCGATACGCGAGCACGAGCACCAGGATGGTCAGCGCGCCGGTCGCGACGACCAGCGTGCCGGGAGCGCCGGGACCGAGCGACCCTTCCGCGTGCGCCGACGCGGTGAACGGCACGCGCACGCTCGACAACGTCTCGGCCAGGCCGATCTTGAACCAGGAGTACGGGTGGTACCACCCGCTCACCGCATACGTGAGCCATGCGAGCGCTTGCCCGGCCACGAACACGGGCAGGAACACGAACAACGTGCCACGCCGAAGACCCGAGACGAGCAGGTCGCCCGGCGCGGTCGCCGGCGGTGCTTCTGTGCCGGCGACCTCCGCGGTGCTCATCGCGGAAGGCGCTCCGCGGCGATCCGTGCGACCTGCGACGGCGTCCGACCGACCGCGACGCCGGCCGCTTCGAGGGCCTCGGCCTTGGCCGCCGCGGTGCCCGCCGACCCCGTGACGATCGCGCCGGCGTGGCCCATCCGCTTGCCCGGCGGCGCCTCGAACCCCGCGATGTACGCGACGACCGGCTTCGTCACGTGCCCGCCGATGAACGCCGCCGCGCGTTCCTCGTCATCGCCGCCGATCTCGCCGGTCATGATGATGAGGTCGGTGTCGGGGTCGGCCTCGAACAGCCGCAACGACTCGATGAACCCGACGCCGTGCACCGGGTCGCCGCCCATCCCGATGCACGTCGACTGCCCGATCCCCGCGGTCGAGAGCTCGTGCACGATCTGATACACGAGCGTGCCTGAGCGGCTGACGAACCCGACGCGGCCCGGCGTGCACACCTCGCCGGGGATGATGCCGACGTTCGCGACGCCCGGCGAGATCACGCCCGGGCAGTTCGGGCCGACCAACGTCGTCTGCGTGCCGGCGAGGTACGCGTGGACGGCCGCCATGTCGCGCACCGGGATGCCCTCGGTGATGCAGACGGTGAGCGCGACGCCGGCGTCGGCCGCTTCCAAGATCGCGTCGGCCGCGAACCGCGGCGGCACGAAGATCATCGACGTGTTCGCGCCCGTCGTCGCGACGGCTTCCGCGACGGTGTCGAACACCGGGATGCCCTCGACATCCTGCCCACCTTTGCCCGGCGTCACACCGGCAACGACCGAGGTGCCGTAGGCACGGTTCCGCAGCGTATGGAACGTCCCTTCCGATCCCGTGATGCCTTGCACCACGAGCTTCGTGTCCTCGCCGACGAGGACGCTCATGCGGCGCCCGCCAGCCGAGCGGCTTCCTCGGCCGCGGCGTCCATCGTCGCGACCGGCACGATCCGGGGGTGCGCCGCTTCGGCGAGGATCCGGCGGCCCTCCTCGGCGTTGGTGCCGTCCAGGCGCACGACGATCGGCACGGTCGGCTCGACCTGCTTCAGTGCTTCGAGGATCCCCTCGGCGACGACGTCGCAGCGCGTGATGCCGCCGAAGATGTTGATGAACACGCACCGGACCGATGGGTCGGACAAGATCACCTGCAGCGACGTCGCCAGCTTCTCGGCGCTCGCGCCGCCGCCGATGTCCAGGAAGTTCGCCGCACGGCCGCCCGCCTGCGCGACCACGTCGAGCGTCGACATCACCAAACCGGCGCCGTTGCCGATGATGCCGACCGACCCATCCAGCTTCACGTACTGGAGGTCCGCGTCCTTCGCGCGCTTCTCGACCGGATCGACGGGGAAGGCGTTCTGCAACGCCTCGAGATCGGGATGCCGGAACAACGCGTTGTCGTCGACGGTGACCTTCGCGTCGAGCGCCACGACCTCACCGCCCTCGAGTTGCACGAGCGGGTTGATCTCGACGAGGGTCGCGTCGGCCTCCTGGACCACCGACCACATCGCGCGGAGCACCTGCGAGGCGCCGTCACGGGCGTCGACGGGCAACACGCCGACCAGCTCGCGCAGATGCCACGCCCGCAGCCCGAGCCCGGGGTTCACGTGAACGCGCCGGAGCGCCTCGGGCCGTTCGCGGGCGAGCGTCTCGATATCCATCCCGCCCTCGGCGGTGAGCATCCAGAGGTACTCGCCGACGGAGCGGTCGAGCAGCACCGACGTGTAGAACTCGTGCGCGATCGGCAGCAGCTCTTCCACGAGCACCCTCGTGACAGCGTGACCCTTGAAGTCGGATCCGAGCATGCGCGCCGCCGCGTCCCGCGCCTCGCCGGCGGATCTGCAGAGCGCAACGCCGCCGCCCTTGCCGCGCCCGCCGACCTGGACCTGGACCTTCACGACCGAGCTGCCGCCGAGCTCATCGGTCGCGGCCGCCGCCTCGTCGGGTGTCTCGGCGACGATCCCGCGCGGCGCCGGTATCCCGTGGGCCCGGAACAGGTCCTTGCCCATGTGCTCGTAGAGATCCAACAGACCCTCCGGAAACGGGAACCGCGCGAACGAGCGCGGAGTCTACCCAAGACCGCCACACGGTCTTGACGGGACACGCATGTTTCCCGTCTTCACAACCCTGAAGGGCGGGTGTAGGTTTCGTTGCGCCTCGAAGCACGCGACCTATCCGGGACAACCCGGTGGGAGGGGGAACCGATGCGGGCACAGGTCTGGACCACCCTTCGGCTGCGCGCGGCTGTCACCACCGTGACGGTTGCGATGGCCGCTTTGCTGCTGGCGGCACCGCCCGCCGCACAGGCAGCGATCCAGAAGTGCATCAACCCCCCGACCGTCTACCCGATCGGTCAGTTGACCGATGGGATGCAGGCCACGGGCTGGACCGTGCTCCACGGCACGCAGCCAGAGTCGTTCGGCGTCAAGATCCTCGGCGTTCTGCCCGACGCGATCGCTCCGGGCGATGACCTGATCTTGGTCAAGGCCCACGGCGCCAACATCGACGCGATCGGCGGGATGGGCCCGGGCTTCTCCGGCTCCCCCGTCTACATCAACAACGAGCTCGTCGGGTCCGTGTCGTACGGCCTCGGTGACGGGGACGCACACTACGGCGCGCTCACCCCCGGTCAAGAGCTCGTCGACGTCTTGATGAACCCGCGCGCTCGCACCGCGGCGTCCGCCACCCGTGTGCCGCTCACGCGTGCGGACCGGCGCCTTGTCGCGAACGACGCCGGCACCGCACTCTCCACGGTTGGGACGTCGCTCACGCAGATCCCGATGCCGCTGGCGGTGGCCGGCGCGACCGACCAGCGCGCCACGCTGCTCCAGAAGCGCCTCGCGAAGCAGGGCATCGTCGTCGAGCCCTACCGCTCGAGCAGCTCGACATCGTCGAGCCAGCTGTCGGGCGGCGACCCGATGGTGCCGGGCGGCGTCTTCACGGCAGCGCTGAGCTACGGCTCGGTCGCCTACGCTGGGATCGGCACCACCACCATCGTGTGCGGCGACTACGTCGTGGCGTTCGGGCACTACTTCCTGTTCCAAGGAGCAGGCCTGGACGGCGCGATGCTCGACGGCAACGTCGTGGCGACGATCCCTGCGGGCACCGGCGGGTTCGGCGGCACGCCGTTCAAGATCGCGAACATCGGCGGCTTGCGCGGCACGCTCGACCAGGACCGCCTGAACGGTGTCCGCGGCGTGCTCGGCAAGCAGCCACCGCTCACGACACTCACCAGCTCGATCGAGAACCTCGATACCGGCCAGACGCACACCGCGACCACGCAGGTGGCGCTCCCGCGGTACCTGCCGTTCATCGCCGAGGACCACGTCTACGGGTCGATCCTGGCGGCGCTCGACGCTCGCAAGGGCACCGACTGGATCACGTGGACCGTCAACGGCGTGTCGAAGGGCACCCCGTTCGAGTTCTCGATCACGAACGCGTACACCGGCTACAACGCGCTGTTCCGTCCGGCCTACGACGTGTACGCCACGCTCCGCTCGATCCGCAACGCTCAGGGGCCGGCGCGCGTCACGTCGGTGCAGATCCAGGGCACCGTCACCGGAAAGGCCGATTACGCGCTGATCCACAAGCCGCGCACCCAGAGCACGACCCAGCCCGGGTTCACGACGGGGACGACCCTGGACGTGCGCCGCGGCGACACGGTCGATGTGCGGGTGCCAGTGCAGCAGGTCAGCTCCGGCGACGTGTCTACCGCGACCGCGAGCTTCACGATCCCAAGCACGGTGCGCGGCTCGGGTCGGGTCGAGGTGTATGCGAGCCGCGGCTACTTCTACACGCGGCGCAACCTGACACTGGATCAGACGATCGCCGCATTGCAGCACGTGCCGCTGGGAAACGACCTGACGATCGAGATCCGGATGCGCGGCGCGCACACGATGCGGGCCGTGATCCCGACCGCGTGGCCCTTGAAGGGCAACGTGAACGAGGTCGACCTGCACCTGCTCAAGTAGCGAACCGCTCAACGCGCTCGGAGGCCGTCACCCGCTGCGGGTTTCGGCCTCCAGCCGTTGTTGGAGCCATGCGACGATGTCGCCGGTCGGCGCGCCGGGCGTGAAGATCTTCTCGACGCCTTCGTGCTCGAGTTTGGCGATGTCGTCGGCGGGGATGATGCCGCCGCCGAACACCACGATGTCGCCGGCGCCGCGCTCGCGGAGCAGCGTGACCACGCGCGGGAAGAGCGTCATGTGCGCGCCCGAGTGCAGCGAGAGGCCCACCGCGTCGGCGTCCTCCTGGATCGCGGTCTCGACGATCTGCTCCGGAGTCTGGTGCAGGCCGGTGTAGATCACCTCGAACCCCGCGTCGCGGAGCGCGCGGGCGACGATCTTCGCGCCGCGGTCGTGTCCGTCCAGGCCGGGCTTCGCGACGATCACGCGGTACTTCTCGGGCATGCGGGCGAGTCTATCGAACGCCCACGGTGCGCCCGTTCGCGCGCGGGCGCGGTCCGTAGACTTCCTGCCGCGATGGCGCGTAAGAAGATCACGATCCGGCCGCCCGGTCTGAAGCCGACGACGAAGGTCGGCACGCTCGGTCCCTACCATGGACGCCTCGGGCTGGCATGGGTGATCGCGCCGGTCGTCGTAGGCCTGTTGATCCTCGTCGCCGGCTACCTGGCGCTGCGCTGATGCTCGAGGCCTACTGCTGGCCACGCTCGGCGGTGCCCGGCGATCGCGTGGGCCTGCACCTTTCCAGCGATGCGACCACCGTCGCCGTCACCGTGATGCGCGACGGCAGGGAGTCCGCGGAGGTGTGGCGGGCAGATGAGGTCGCTGCGACCGTGCACCCCACGCCGGCGGACGCGAGCGCGAACGGCTGCGACTGGCCGGTCGCGCTGGAGATCCCGGTCGGCGACTGGCCCTCGGGCTACCACGCCGTGACGGTCACCGCCGGCGACGAACGCGCCGACGCGTTCCTGGTCGTGCGGGCCGGTGATCGCGAGCGCGCGCCGATCCTGCTCGTCCTTTCGACCTCGACGTACGACGCCTACAACGACTGGGGCGGCCCCTCGCTGTACACAGGCGGCACGAAGGTCTCGATGCAGCGGCCGATGGCGCCGGGGTTCCTGGTCAAACCCGAGCCGCACCGGCGCAAGATGCAGCCCGAACCCGATCGCGAAGCGTTGTGGTTCTTCGAGTGGGCCGAGCCGCTCGGTCTGTCCGTGTGGAGCGGCGGGGCGGGCTGGTGGAACTGGGAGCGCGCGTTCGTTCACTGGGCGGAGCGCAACGGGTACGCGTTCGACGTCGCGATCTCGACGGACCTCGAGACCCTCCCCGGCGTGCTCGACGACTATCGCCTGTTCGTGTGTGCTGGACACGACGAGTACTGGTCGTGGGGCATGCGAGATGCACTCGACGCGCACACCGGCGGTGGCGGCAACGCCGCGATCCTGAGCGGCAACACGTGCTACTGGCAGGTGCGCTTCGATCACGACGCCGGCACGATGACGTGCTTCAAGTACGGCGCCGACGCGGACCCGGTGCTCGGGACCGCGGACGAACGGTTCCTGAGCGGGCCGTGGTCGCATCGGCTGGTCGGCCATCCCGAGACGTCGACGATCGGACTGACGTTCACCCGCGGCGGCTACTCGCGCTACGGGCTCGGCGTGCCCCGCGCGTCCGGCGCCTTCACCGTCCACCGCCCGGAGCATTGGCTGTTCGAGGGCACCGAGCTCCAGCCGGGCGACGCGCTCGGCCTCGCCGACACGATCGTGGCCTACGAGGTCGACGGGTGCGCGATGACACTCGGCGCCGACGGCCGGCCGGTGCCGACCCATGAGGACGGGGCGCCCGAGACGCTCGAGATCCTCGCGACGGCGCCCGCGCGGCTGTGGGCGCAGCAGGACCAACCGTCGCGATACGCACACGAGCCCGGCGAGCTCGAGCACACCGCGCTGGCGCTGTGGGGTGAGGACTGGCGCGACCACATCGACGAGATCGCGTACAACCACGCGGTGCTCGGCGTCTGGACCACACCCGCCGGCGGCACCATCGTCAACGTCGGCGTCACCGACTGGACCGACGGGTTGGGCGACCCGATCGTCGACCGGATCACGCGGACGATGCTCGACCGCCTCGGCTGATCAGTCGCGCAGGTGCTTGTCCAGGAACTCGAGGATCAACTCGAAGCGTTGCACCCGGTGCGTCGGGCTGCCCGACCGCGTGAGCTCATGGCTCTCGGCCGGGAACCGCACGAACTCGACCTCGCGGCCGAGCGCCCGCAGCATCGTGAACAACTGCTCGCCCTGGTTGATCGGGCAGCGCAGGTCCTCCTCGGAGTGCAGGATCAGCAACGGCGTCGTGATCTGGGCCGCGTACGTCAGCGGTGAGATCGCGCGGTACACCTCCGGCGCATCCCACGGGTACGCGCCGATGTATCCCTTGAAGAACCCGCCGATGTCGCTCGAGCCGTCCTCGGACGCGATGTCGTTCACCGCGCGCTCCGAGATCGCGCAGCGGAACCGGTCGGTGTGCCCGACGATCCACGACGTCATGTAGCCGCCGTAGGACCCGCCCATCACCGCCATCCGCTCCGCGTCGATGAACCCGAAGCGCTTGATCGCTTCGTCCGTGACGGCCATCAGGTCGTCGTAGTCGACCGATCCCCAGCCCGGCCCCGCGTTGCCGACCGGTCCTCGGATCGCACGACCCCAGTCCTCGGAGTAGCCGGAGGAGCCGCGCGGGTTCGCGTACAGCACCACGTACCCGGCGCCCGCGTACACCTGGAACTCGTCAAAGAACCGCTCGCCGTACTGGGTGAACGGACCGCCGTGGATCGACAGCACCGCCGGGTAGGTCTCGTTCGGGTCGAAGCCGGGCGGTCGCACGATCCACGCGGGCACCTCGGTACCGTCGGGCGAGACGGCGGTGAACGCCTCCGGCTCGCCGAGCGGGACCTCGTCGCTGAACGCGGCGCCGACGTCGGTCAGCCGGCGCTCACCGACCCGAACCTCGGCCAGCATCGTCGGCGTGGTCTCGCCGTGCACCAGCGTCCCGCCGACCAGGTCGAATCCGGTCAGGCCCGCGACATCGGCGATCAGCGCCGGGGCGTCCGATCCGTCTGCGGGCACCGCGTAGATCGGAACCCGGCCCTCGTTCTCGATCGGGAACACGATCCGGTCGCCGTCCCAGATCGGCGCGCGCACCATCGGATACGGGGCGGCCGTCCGGTCGAGACCCTCGGTAAGGATGGTTCGATCGCCGGAGGCAACGTCGATCACCACCAGCCGCGCGTGCCGCGGCTCGTCGAACTCACCCGGGAAGAAGAGGTAGGCGATGCGGGCGCCGTTGGGCGACCACACCGGGGCGAGGTGCCCGCCCTCGGTGCGCGTGATCCGGCGTGGCTCCCCGCCACCGGCCGGGACGGTAAAGACATCGTTGGCCGTTCCGCGGTCCCAGTCCGGATGCCGCGCCGACGTGAAGGCGATCGTCGTGGAGTCGGGCGACCACGCGGGCCACTCGTCCTCGAAGTCACCGTCGGTGAGCTGCACCGGGTCGGGTCCATCGAGACCGACCACGTACACGTGGTGTGCGCGTCCCTCGGTCCAACCCTCGTGATCGAGCCTGTTCTGCAGCCGAGTCAGCCGCCGTGGGGGACGCTTCGACGCGTCCGCCTCGTCGTCGTTGGGGTCGTGCGTGCGGGACGTGAACGCGATCCGCGAGCCGTCGGGGGACCAGACCGGCGACTCGACCGCCTCCTTCAGGTGCGTCAGCTGGCGGGATTCGCCGGGACCGTCGGCCGGCAGGACGAAGAGTTGCGCGTGATCGTCGCCGCGAGCCGACGTGAACGCGAGCCACCGGCCGTCGGGCGACCATCGGGGATCCGCATCGCGCTTGGCGCCGGCGGTCAACTGTCGCGGCTCCGCGCTCCCGTCGACCGGTACCGACCACACCGCGCTCCTCGGCTCGTGTGCGTCCTGGTCGACCCACGCGCGGACGAATGCCACGGCGCGCGCATCGGGCGACAGTCGCGTATCCCCTACGTTGGTCAGCCGGTAGACGTCGTCGGGTTGCATGCCGCGCACGGGTTGCTCCTCTCCCTGAAGCGTTCGATCGATACTGCCACGGATCACGCACAGCGGGGAGGGCGCGCGCTAACCGACCTTCGTGATGGGCGCGTACGACAGGAGCACGCGCTTCTCCCCCACCTCGCCGAACCGGATCGTGGCCTCGGCGTCGTCGCCGTAGCCGCTGGTGGCGACCACGACGCCCTCACCCCAGCGTTCGTGTTGCACGGTGTCGCCCGCCACGATCGCGGGCACCTCACGCCTGGTCACACCGGGCACCGACGGCGGCGTCCACCCCGACTGCACCTCGACCTCGCCCTTCCCCGGAAGACCGATCACCGAGTAGCCGGGACCGCCGCCGGCCGGGCGGCCTGTCCGCGCGTAGCGCGAGGTCCGCTGCACCCGCGTCTCCGACTCGCGCGCGCTGACGAGCGCCTCGGGGATCTCGCCGAGGAACCGCGACGGCGGGTTGTAGTTGGTCTGCCCGAACAACGTCCGGCTCCACGCGTGCGTCAGATACAGGCGCTGCTGCGCGCGCGTGATTCCGACGTAGGCGAGCCGCCGTTCCTCCTCGAGCTCGTTCGTGTCGGTCATCGACCGGAAGTGCGGGAAGATCCCGTCCTCCATCCCGACGATGAACACCACGGGGAACTCGAGACCCTTCGCGATGTGCAGCGTCATCAGCGTGACGCTCGAGTCCTCTTCTTCGTAGTCGTCCTGCTCGCCGACGAGCGAGACGAGCTCGAGGAACTCCGCGAGCGTGGAATCAGGCTCGCGCGCGGCGGTCTCCATCGCGACGCCCGCGAGCTCCTGCAGGTTCTCGATGCGACCCTGCGCCTCGATCGTGCGCTCGGTCTCGAGCTCGAGCAGGTAGCCCGACTCCTGCCCGGCGAGCTCGATCATGCGCGCCGGGCCCGCTCCCTCGTCGTAGTGGGCCTGCAGGGCCGTCATCACCTGGTTGAACCCGGCGACCGCGCCCTTCGCTCGGTTGTTGAGCAACGTGTTCTCGTCGACGCGGCGGCACGCCTCCAGCACGTCGATGCCCTCCGTCGATGCGAACGATTCGATCGCGGCGACCGTCGCGTCGCCGATCCCGCGTTTCGGCATGTTCACGACGCGCCGGAACGAGACGACGTCCTGCGGATTCAGCAGCAGGCGGAGGTACCCCAGCACGTCCTTGATCTCCCGGCGTTGGTAGAACCGCACGCCGCCGAATACTCGGTAGGACGTGCCGACCCGCACGAACACGTCCTCGATCACGCGGGACATCGCGTTCGTCCGGTAGAAGACCGCGACGTCGCGATTGCGGAACCCCTCCTCGTCGCGCAGACGCTCGATCTCGCTCGCGACGAACAGCGCCTCCTCGTGCTCGTCGTTGCCGCGGAACGTCGTGACGAGCTCGCCGGGAGCCGCCTCGGTCCAGAGCTCCTTGGGCTTGCGCTGCGCGTTGTTCGCGATCACGGCGTTGGCGGCCTCGAGGATGTTGCCTGTCGAGCGGTAGTTCTGCGCCATCAGGAACACCTGGGCGTCCGGGTAGTCGCGCTCGAAGTCGAGCATGTTCTGGATCGTGGCGCCGCGCCAGGAGTAGACGCCCTGGTCGGCATCGCCGACGACGCACACGTTGCGATACCGGTTCGCGAGCTGGTTCACGAGTTCGTACTGCGCGCGGCTCGTGTCCTGATACTCGTCGACCAGCAAGTATCTGAAGCGCTCCTGGTAGTACCGGAGCACCTCCTCGTGATCCCGGAACAGGCGGACCGTCTCGCTGATCAGGTCGTCGAAGTCCAGCGCGCCGGCGGCGTGCTTGCGGGTCTCATACGCTTGATACACCTTCGCGACGATCTCCTCATAGAAGTTCGAGGCCATCCCGGCGAACTCGTCCGGCCCGAGGACGCGGTCCTTGGCGTGGCCGATCGCCGAGGCAAGCTGCTTGGGCGGGAACCGTTTCGGATCGATGTCCAAGTCACGGACGATCTGCGAGACCAGCCGCTCGGTGTCGCCGTCGTCGTAGATGGTGAAGCTCGACGGGATGTCCAGATGGGCGTGCTCTCGGCGGAGCAGCCGCGCGCACATCGAGTGGAAGGTCAGGATCCACATCCCGCCGGCGGCACCGGTGCCCACCAGCCCTTCGACCCGGTCGCGCATCTCGCGGGCCGCCTTGTTGGTGAAGGTGATCGCGAGGATCTGGCCCGGCGCGACGTCGCGCTCCCGCACGAGGTACGCGATCCGATGCGTGAGGGCCCGCGTCTTGCCGCTGCCGGCACCCGCGACGATCAGCACCGGCCCTTCGGTATGCAGGACGGCCTCGCGCTGGATGTCGTTCAGACCTTCGAGCAGGGGTGACGGGACGTCCACGTTCGCAGTGTAGGCGGGGCCGCGGACGCACCGGCCAGATGGCGGATGAGCAGGGACTTCCGGTCGATGGTGGTCCGGCGGTCTCGCGGGTAGCGTGGTCCGGATGGCGAGCGTTCCCGCCGACGTCGGCACCTCGAAGAAGCGCTTCACGTGGCACACCGCGCTGCGCTGGTTCGGCGTGCTCTGCTTGATGGGCGCCGCCTACTTCGCCGGCTACGTCGCCTGGCTCCTGTGGGGAACCGGCATCCAGACCCAGCAGGCGCAGAACTCGTTCCAGCCGACGGTGCAGCAGTGGGAGCAGCACCCGCAAGCGGTGCCACCGATCGGTACGGCGCCGCGGATCCTTCCGGGCGACGCCTACGCCGTGATCGTGATCCCGCGCATCGGTCTCGATATGGTCGTCGTGCAGGGAACGGACTACGAGGACCTGAAGAAGGGACCGGGCCACTACGTCGACACCGCGAACCCGTGGGACGGCACCGGCCGGGTCGGCATCGCGGGGCACCGCACCACCTATCTGCACCCGTTCTTCAACCTGGATCAGGTGCAGCCGGGCGACACGATCAGTCTGATCACGCGCTACGGCCGCTACGACTACGAGGTCACGGCCAACTTCGTGCTGCCGGAGGCGACCGCCGGCAAGGTCCTGACGCAGACCCCCGACCCGACGTTGGTGCTCACGACCTGCAACCCGAAGTACGCATCGAGCCAGCGCCTCATCGTGACGGCCAAGCTGGTGCACGCGCCGCCGGGCTCAGGCCAGTAGCATCCGGCGGATGGATCGCACGGACGCGACGACCGCCGCCGCGAAAGGCACCGGCATCGTGCTGCTCACGCTCGCCGCCGGGCAGTTCCTGATGACGCTCGACAGCTCGGTGATGAACGTGTCGATCGCCACCGTCGCCCAGGACGTCGGCACCACGGTCACCGGCATCCAGACGGCGATCACGCTCTACACGCTCGTGATGGCGATGTTGATGATCCCCGGCGGGAAGGTCGGCTCGATCATCGGACGCAAGCGCGCGTTCGCGATCGGGTGCGTGATCTACGGGTGCGGCTCGTTCACGACGGCGATCGCGCAAACGCTCGGCGTCTTGATCTTCGGCTGGTCGTTCCTGGAGGGCGTCGGCGCCGCGCTGATCATGCCGGCGATCGTCGCGCTCGTCGCCTCGAACTTCCGTACGGAAGAGCGACCGCGAGCTTACGGGCTCGTCGCCGCGGCCGGAGCGGTCGCGGTCGCGGTCGGCCCGCTGATCGGCGGCCTCGCCACCACGTACGCCTCGTGGCGGTGGGTGTTCGCCGGTGAAGTGCTCGTCGTGATCGTGATCCTGCTGCTCTCGCGCAAGATCGTGGACGCGCCGGTCGAACACCGGCCCCAGCTCGACGTCTTCGGGGCGGTGCTGTCGGCGCTCGGTCTGGGCCTCGCGGTCTTCGGCGTTCTTCGTTCGAGCGAATGGGGCCTGGTCCTGCCGAAGCCCGGCGGCCCATCGATCGGCGGCGTCTCCCCCACGATCGTGTTCATCACGACCGGCATCCTCGTCCTGTGGCTGTTCACCGAGTGGGAGCGCCGCCGCGAACGCCTGGGCAAGGAACCGCTCGTCCAGATGTCGATGCTGCAGATCCCGCAGCTCAAGGGCGGGCTCATCATGTTCTTCTTCCAGTTCTTGATCCAGGCGGGCGTCTTCTTCGTCATCCCGCTGTATCTCTCGGTCGCGCTCGGGCTGTCGGCTATCGACACCGGGCTCCGGATCATGCCGCTGTCCATCACGTTGCTGGCCGCCGCGGTTGGGATCCCGCGGTACTTCCCCGGGGCGTCGCCTCGGCTGGTCGTGCGGCTCGGCATCCTCGCGATGTTCGCCGGCATCGTGATCCTGCTGATGGCGATCGACATCGACGCCGGTCCGGAGATCGTCACGATGCCGCTGCTCCTGGTGGGCCTCGGGATCGGCGCCCTCGCGTCTCAGCTCGGCGCCGTAACCGTCTCGGCCGTGCCCGACGAGCAGAGCCCCGAGGTGGGCGGCCTGCAGAACACCGCCACCAACCTCGGCGCGTCGATCGGGGTCGCGCTCGCCGGCTCGTTCCTGATCGTGGTCCTGACGAGCTCGTTCCTCACGGGGATCCAGGGGAACGCGGCCGTTCCGAACGACGTCTCCGCGCAGGCGAGCGTCCAGCTGGCGAGTGGGATCCCGTTCGTGTCGGATGCGCAGTTGTCGCAGGGACTCGCCGATGCCGGCGTGAACCCGGAGACGAGCCAGGCGATCGTCGACGAGAACTCCCAGGCTCGGCTCGATGGGTTGAAGGCGGCGCTGTCGATCCTCGCGGCGCTCTCGCTGTTGGGGTTGTTCGCGTCTCGCAGGATCCCCGCGAACCAGTTGCAAGCGCCGGCTGCCGCAGCGGCCTAGCGGAGGCTCACTCCCACTCGATCGTGCCCGGCGGCTTCGACGTGATGTCGTAGGCGACACGGTTCACGCCGGGCACCTCTCGCACGATCCGCGACGCGATCGTGTCGAGCACGTCGTCCGGCAGTCGTGCCCAGTCGGCCGTCATCGCGTCCTCGCTCGTGACCGCTCGCACGACGATCGGGTTCTCGTAGGTGCGGCCATCGCCCATGACGCCGACGCTCGCGACATCGGCGAGCAGCACGCAGAACGCCTGCCAGGTCTCGCGCTCGAGGCCCGCGCGCCGGATCTCCTCGCGCACGATGTGGTCGGCGCCGCGGACCTTCGCGAGGTTCGTCGCGTTGACCTCCCCGACGATCCGCACCGCGAGCCCGGGACCCGGGAACGGCTGACGCTGCGTGATCTCCTCCGGCAGGCCGAGCTCAGCGCCCACCGCCCGCACCTCATCCTTGAACAGGTCGCGGAGCGGCTCGACCAGCTCGAGATCCATGTCCTCGGGCAGGCCGCCGACGTTGTGATGGCTCTTGATGTTGGCGGCGGTCTTCGACCCCGACTCGATCACGTCCGGATACAGGGTCCCCTGCACGAGGAAGCGTGCCCCGGCGTGGTCGCGCGCGACCTCCTCGAACACCCGGATGAACTCCTCGCCGATCGCCTTGCGCTTGACCTCGGGGTCGGTGACGCCGGCGAGCTTCGCGAGGAACCGGTCCTCGGCCTTCACGTGCACGAGCGGCACATGGAAGTGCCGGGCGAACGTCTCCTCGACCTGGTCGGGCTCCCCTTCCCGGTTCAGCCCGTGATCGACGAAGACGCAGGTCAGCTGGTCGCCGACCGCCCGGTGGACGAGCAGTGCGGCCACGGCCGAGTCGACGCCGCCGCTCAGCGCGCACAGCACCTGGGCGTCGCCGACCTGCTCGCGGATCCGGTGGACCTGCTCGTCGACGATGTTGGTCGGCGTCCAGTCGGGCAGCAGCCCACAGCCGTCATAGAGGAACCGCTTCATCACCGCTTGGCCGTGCGATGTATGCGACACCTCGGGATGGAACTGCACGGCGAACAGGCCGCGCTCGCGATCCTCCATCGCCGCGACGGGGATCCGGTCGGTGGTCGCGGTGACGCGGAAGCCCTCGGGCGCGCGCGTGACGGCGTCACCGTGGCTCATCCAGACGGTGTCCGTGGCCGGCAGATCCTGGAGCAGGGTGCCGGGCGCCTGGACATGGAGCTGGGTCCCGCCGTACTCACGGTCGCCGGTCGCCGCGACCTCGCCCCCGAGGTCCTTGGCCATCAGCTGGTGGCCGTAGCAGATGCCGAGGACCGGGACGCCGAGCTCGAACAGGCCCGGATCAACCTGCGGCGAGCCCTCTTCGTAGACGCTGAGCGGACCGCCGGACAGGATGATGCCCGCCGGGCGCTTCGCAGCGAGCTCGGCCGCGCTCAGGTCGTGCGCGACGATCTCGGAATAGACGTGCGCCTCCCGGACCCGCCGCGCGATCAGCTGGGCGTACTGCGCCCCGAGATCGACGACGAGGACGGGCCGGGGTTCGGTCATGGCCTCCCTAGTGGCCCATCCCGACGCGCTGCTGCGTCTGGTAGGTCTTGCCCTCGGTCTTGATCGACGGCGCGATCACGAGCTCCGCCTTCTGGAACTCCTTGATCGTCTCGTAGCCGGTCGTCGCCATCGACGTCGCGAGCGCCCCGAACAGGTTGAACGTGCCGTCGTTCTCGTGGGCAGGCCCGGTCAGGATCTCCTCGATCGAGGCGACCTGCTGAGTCTTGACGCGCGCGCCGCGCGGGAGGGTCGGGTGGAACGTCGCCATCCCCCAGTGGTAGCCGCGGCCCGGCGCCTCGTAGGCGCGGGTCATCGGCGAGCCGATCATCACGGCGTCGGCGCCGCAGGCGATCGCCTTGGCGATGTCGCCGCCCGTGCGCATCCCGCCGTCGGCGATCACGTGGCAGTAGCGGCCGGTTTCGTGCATGTGCTCGCGCCGGGCGGCCGCCGCGTCGGCGATCGCCGTGGCCTGGGGCACCCCGACCCCGAGCACGCCGCGGGTGGTGCAGGCGTTGCCCGGGCCGACCCCGACCAGCACGCCGACCGCGCCGGTCCGCATCAGGTGCAGCGCCGTCGAGTACGAGGCGCAGCCCCCCACGATCACTGGGATGTCGAACGCCGGGATGAACTCCTTCAGGTTGAGGGGCTCGGCCTTGGACGAGACGTGCTCGCCGGAGACCACCGTCCCCTGGATCACCAGGATGTCGAGCCCGGCCTCGAGGACCAGCGAGGCGTACCGTTCGACGCGGGCCGGGGTGAGGGATGCGCAGGAGACCACGCCGCTCTCCTTGATCTCCTCGATCCGCTTGCCGATCAGCTCTTCTTTGATGGGCTCGGCGTAAAGCTCCTGCATCCGGCGGGTGGCCTTCTCGTCCGGGAGACCCGCGATCTCGTCGTAGACCGGGATCGGGTCCTCATACCGGGTCCACAGGCCCTCGAGGTTGAGGCAGGCGAGGCCGCCGACCCGGCCGATCTCGACCGCGGTGATCGGCGAGACGGCGGCGTCCATCGCGCTCGCCATCATCGGGAGCTTGAAGGTGTAGGCGTCGATCTCCCACTCGATGCTCACGTCCTCGGGGTCACGCGTCCGCCGCGAGGGGACGATCGCGACCTCGTCGAACCCATAGGCGCGCCGTGCCGTCTTCCCGATGCCGATCTCGAACTCCATGCGGGGGTGCCTCCCTGGTCAGCCGGTGGACGATGTGGAGAACGCAGAACGCCCACCCCGTTCGGGATGGGCGTCCGGAAGCTGCATGCACTTCAGGGTAGCACCCGGAACGGCGACGTCAGGGTCC
>DASYOY010000119.1:0-4826 GCA_036007245.1 Actinomycetota bacterium
GCCGGGGGCGAACGTCCGGCGCTCGTCGAAGACGCCGTAGTTGGGGAGCTTGCACTTGGCGTAGCGAGCGCGCACCTCGCCGCCGTGCAGCACGGCCGCCGCGTTGTGGAGGCCCGCCGGCGACCGATCCACGAACCCGACGATGACGTCACACCCGTCGGCCGTGGCTGCGGCAAGCGAATCCAGCGCGGCCAGGTTGTCGCTCACGAACGACGGCCGGAGCACCAGGTCCTCGGGCGGATAGCCGGTGATCGCGAGCTCGGTGAAGACGACGACGTCTGCGCCCTGATCGGTTGCGCGGCGGGCCGCGTCGGCGAGACGGTCGATGTTGCCGTCCAGGTCGCCGACCGTCGTGTTCAGCTGGCCGAGCGCGATCCGCACCACACCGGCAGCCTACCGGCAGGCGCCGGTGTTACTCGAGGCCGCCGATGTCGACGTTGTATGCCTCCCACACCAGGTCGGCGCCGCGCTGCCGGTGGCGGATCACCGACCCGATGAACCGCTGGAGGTCGTCGCGGGCCTGATCCAGCGGCCAGCCGCCGCCGATCTCGGTGTGCTCGAGGCGGTCGAGGTTCGCCTGGATCCCCTCGCGGATCTCGGGGTGCTCGTCGCGCAGGCGGCGGACGTTGCCGGCCAGGCGGGGCGCCCGCTCCAGGATCTCGTCGTAGAGGCCGTCCTCCTGCTCGGTCACGAGGATGTGCTGTTCGAACGCGTCGCGAACCTCGTGGAGCTCCTTCAGAACGGTCGCCGTCCAGTCCGGGATCCGGCCGGCGGCAGGGGAGGACAGAGCCTCTTCGAGGTGCACGAGCGTGTCGTGCAGCGTCTTCCGGCGCTGGCGGGCTGCGTGCAGCGCAGCGGTCAGGTCCTGGTCTTCAGGCATGGGCGGACACCGTACCGGAGGGTGCTTCCGAAGAGCAAGGCGGCGTAAGCTACGGCACCCGACACCAGGAGCCGCCCCCAAGTGGACACGCGGACCACACCCGACGATCCGGTCGTGACGGTGCCGCCTGCGTTTGGCCAGCCGGCCCTGAACCCTTACGTCCCAAGGGTGCTCTTGCGCCACCTGGCGCTCAAGCCCGAGGAGCTCTGGTGGACGATCGACGGGTCGGTCGTGTTCGTCGACATCTCGGGGTTCACCAAGCTCTCGGAGAAGCTGGCCAAGGTCGGGAAGGAGGGGGCCGAGCAGGTCACCGATGCGATCGAGGCCTGCTTCACCGATCTGCTCTCGGTCGCGTACGCGAACGACGGGAGCCTGATCAAGTTCGGCGGTGACGCCCTATTGCTGCTCTTCGAGGACGGCGATCACGTGGCGAACGCCTGCCGCTCGGCGGTGTGGATGCGCCGCGCGCTCCGCGACGTCGGCAGGATCGAGCTGCCCGGCGGGGCGCACCTCCAGCTCCGCATGTCGGTGGGTGTCCACACCGGCACCTACAACTTCTTCCACGTCGGCGGATCGCACCGTGAGCTCGTCGTGACCGGCCCGGGCTGGACCGGGACGGTGGCCATGGAGCACGTCGCCGACGCCGGCGAGATCCTGCTGAGTCCCGACATCGCCGCGAAGCTGCCGCCCCGATGCGTCGGCGCGCCGAAGGGCACCGGCCTGCTCCTCAAGCGGGAACCCGCCGGGCACCACACATCGGTGCCCGGCGTCACGTATGAGGTTGAGCCGGAGGCTGTCGCGAGCTGCCTCTCGACGGCGGTACGCGCACACGTGCTGGCGGGCGGCGGAACGCCCGAGCACCGGCAGGTCACGATCGCGTTCATCCACTACGACGGCACGGACGGGATGATCGCCGACCAAGGCCCTGCGTTCGTTGCGGACGGCCTGCAGGAACTCCTCGCCGACACGCAGGCGGCGTGCGACGAGTACGGCGTCTGCTTCCTCGCGACCGACGCCGACGACGATGGCGGAAAGCTGATCTTGACGGCTGGGGCGCCGACGATCACCGGCAATGACGAGGAGCGGATGCTCCTCGCACTGCGGAAGATCGCGGACAAGGAGCGGACGATCCCGATCCGCATCGGCGTGAACCGCGGCGCGGTATTCGCCGGCGACATCGGCCCGTGGTACCGGCGGACGTACACGGTGATGGGCGACGCGGTGAACCTCGCGGCCAGGCTCATGGCGAAGGCGACGCCCGGTCAGATCTTCGCGACGGAAGAGGTCATCGAGTCCTCCGGAACGATGTTCGCGACCACGGAGCTTGAGCCGTTCATGGTCAAGGGGAAGGCCAAGCCCGTCCAAGCGTGGGCGATCGGCGAGGTGCTCGGATCTCGGACGCGCAACGCGAGCGCCAAGCTCCCACTGATCGGGCGCGACAAGGAGCTTGCGGAACTACGCGCTGCACTCGCCGACGCAGCGGCCGGCAAGGGGTCCCTGATCGAGATCGTAGGGGAGCCCGGGATCGGGAAGACGAGATTGGTCGAGGAGCTGCACGCCGATCAAGAGGCGCGAGTGCTGTTCGCGGCCGCCGAAGCGTTCACTGCATCGACGCCGTACTTCGTCTGGCGTGAGCTTCTCCGCGCGATGCTCGACCTCGATTGGGAAGCCGATGACCGCTCGGTCGTTCGGCGCCTCCGCGAAGTGATCGACGCGGCCGACCCGTCCCTCGAGCCGTGGCTCCCATTGGTGGCGATCCCGCTCGACGTCGACATGCCGATGACGCCAGAGGTCGAACAACTCGATGACGAGTTCCGCCAACCCAAGCTGCTGGACGTGATGGAGCGATTCCTCACGGCGACGTTACCTACGGAGACGCTGATCCATGTGGAAGACGCGCATCTCATGGATGGCGCGTCGGTGGATCTCTTCACGCACCTTCTGAAGGTGATCGGGGATCGACCGTGGCTGATGACGATCACGCGCCGCGAGACCGGCGAGGGATTCGTCGCACCACAACATGAACGGGCGCACTCGATGCGAATCGAACCGCTTGACCGAGATGGCGTGATCGCGTTGGTCGACGCGGCGACGGAGGACACACCACTCCTTCCCCACAATGTCTCGCTCGTCGCCGACCGCGCGGGCGGCAATCCGCAGTTCGCCCTCGACCTCTCGCAAGTAGTTGCGACGGGGGGCATGCTCCCGGAGTCCATCGAGAAAGCGGCGATGGCGAGGATCGACGCGCTCGCCCCCGCGGATAGAGCGTTGGTGCGCCGGACGTCGGTGCTCGGCATCACCTTCCACAAGCGATACATCGAGGAAGTGCTTCCCGAGGGTGCGCCTTCGCCCGACGACGACACGTGGTCCCGGCTCGCTGAATTCTTTGCGGATGAAGGCGAGGAGTACGTTCGATTCCGGCGGGCGGTCGTCCGGGATGCGGCGTACACGGGACTCCCGTTCCGGACACGCCGCGAATTGCACTCGCGGGTCGGTTCTCGCTTCGAACGTGAATTCAACCCGGAGGAATCTGGCGGCATCTTGTCGCTCCACTTCTTCCTGGCCGGTGAGCACGAGAAGGCTTGGACATACGCGCGCCAGGCAGGTGCTCGCGCCGCGGAGCACTTCGCGAACACAGAGGCGGCGCAACTGTTCGAGCGCGCGATCGATGCCGGGAAGCGTGTCGCGTCGGTGGAGCCTCGGTCGGTGGCACAGGCGTATGAGGAACTCGGCGAAGCCAGATATCGCGCCGGTGAGTATCAGAAGGCATCCGCGGCGTATGCCGCTGCGTCGAAGCGGATCCATGACGAACCCGTCCCACAGGCTCGGCTGCTCCTGCGTCGGGCGTGGGTCGAAGAGAACCTTGGCCGCTATCCGCAGGCTCTTCGGTGGCTCACGCGCGGCTTGAAGACGCTCGATGGGGTCGAGGGATCGGACGCGTGCGGCGAGCGTTCGCGGCTGATGCAGTACTACGCCACGATCCTGCTTGCAGAGGGCCGCCCCGGAGCCGCGGTCGGGTGGGCCGAGCGCGCCGCCGGAGAGGCGCGAGAAGCGAACGACCAGGTCGCCCTCGCGCGATCGTATGACTCTCTCGATTGGGCGAACCTGTCGCTCGGCAAGAAGACGGGCGAGTACTGGCGGCCAGCGCTCCACATCTTCGAAGAGCTTGGCGACGTCAGCGGTGCGTCCGGGATCGCGTTGAATCTTGGAGCCGGTCTCTTCCACGAAGGTGAGTGGGACGAGGCGCTTGAGTCCTACCAACGGGCACGCGAAGGCCGGCTGACGGTCGGCGACCCTGTGGTTGCGGCGCTGGCCGCCGACAACACCGCGGAGATCTATTGCGAACGCGGCTACTACGAGGAGGCGGAGAAGCTCCTTCGCGAATCCCTTCGTGTGTGGCGGGCTTCCGGCTACCGGTTCATGTTGGGGAGCTGTCTGGAGTTCCTCGCGCGCGTCGCGTCACGAACCGGGCGCGTCGAGGAGGCGATCGCGATGCTTCTGGAAGCGCGCTCGTCGTTCGAGGAGGTCGGAGCGAGAGAGGACGTCCTTCGGGCCGACGCGCGTGTCGCCGAGTGCCATGTCTTGGCCGGCGATAGCCGGGCCGCACTCGAATGCGCGGTGGAAGCGATCGAGATCGGCTCAGATGCCGGGGAGGCAGCTATCACTGGTCCGCTGGTCGAGCGCGTCCGCGGCTACGCGCTTGCCCAGATGAATGAGTTCGACATCGCGATCGAGGCGCTCAACACAAGCTTGGAGACCGCACGGTCGCGGAGCGATCTCTACGAGGTCGCGCTGAGCGCCGTGGCGTTGGCGCGCGTCCGCCGGCTTGCGGGGCTGGACGGGGATGGTGCGCTCGTGGCGGAAGCGAGCGAAACGTTCGAGCGGCTCGGTGTGATCGCGGTTCCGGCCGTGCTGCTCCCCGCTTCGCCGACGGCGTAGAAAAGAA
>DASYOY010000120.1:0-27890 GCA_036007245.1 Actinomycetota bacterium
CGGCAGGCCGATCCGATCCTTGACCGAGCCGCCGGGGTTGAGCATCTCGAGCTTCGCGAGGATCGTCGGCGCGAGACCGCGGGTGACCGCGTGCAGCCGGACCAAGGGCGTGTCGCCCATCGCGTCCAGGAAGGTCTCCAACACCTGCATCCCTCGTGCCCCTCTCGCGATCGCGGCGTGACGCGCCCATCGTGCCACGCGCGGCCAGAAGACACCCGAGGCTGCTCGGGCGGGCCGAGGAAGGACGGTAAGCTGCCGGACGGTTGCGGCCGATGACCCTCTGCAGAGGGAATCCTGCAGGGCATCCGGCGGGTTGGTCGGCAGAGCCTGGCGGGGCCCAAGAGGGGTCAGCGTGGGTCCGAGTGCGAAGAGGGGTGCGGTGAGCGACGTCGAGCGGGGGACCGAGGCGAGCGGCGAGAAGCTGCTCGTCGTCGACGACGACCCGTTCATCGCCCGGCTCCTGGAGATCGAGCTCGCGGCCGCGGGCTACCAGGTGCGCGTGGCCAACGACGGCCAGCAGGCGATGGATCAGGTGGGTCAAGACGCCCCCGACCTCGTGATCACCGACGTGATGATGCCCCACGTCGATGGGTTCGAGCTCACACGGTCCCTCCGCCAAGACCCCCGAACCGCGACGATCTCTGTGATCATCCTCACCGCGCGCGGCCTGTCCGCCGACAAACTCGAGGGCTTCGCGATCGGCGCAGACGACTACATCGTCAAGCCGTTCGATACGCCCGAGCTGCTCGCGCGTGTGCGCGGTGTGCTGCGCCGGAAACGCGAGATGAAGGACGAGTCGCCCCTCACCGGGCTGCCCGGCAACAACCGGGTGCAGGAGGAGATCGAGGGGCGCGTCGCCTCAGGTGGAGAGTTCGCGCTCTTGCTCGTCGACATCGACCGGTTCAAGGCGTTCAACGATCACTACGGGTTCCCGCGGGGCGATCAGGTGATCCAGGAACTCGCGACGATGATGCAGGACGTCATCGGGCAGACGGGCGGCGAGGACGGGTTCGTCGGGCACCTCGGCGGCGATGACTTCGTCGTCGTGGTCGGCTCCTCGGCGGCGGCGCTGGTCGCCGACACGATCGTCCAGCGCTTCGACGCATCGGTGCCCGGCTACTACGACGACGAGGATCTCGCGCGCGGGTGGATCGAGGTGCTCAACCGCCGCGGCGAGCCGCAACGGTTTGAGCCGATCTCGCTGTCGATCGGTGTGGCGAGCACCCAGCGGCGGACCTTCGCGCACTTCGCGGAGGTCATGGCGATCGCCTCGGAGATGAAGAACTTCACCAAGACGACGCCCGGCTCGTCCTGGGCGATCGACCGCCGCGGCACCTAGAGCGCCGCGGGCTCTGCCAGGTGATAGCCCTGGCCGAAGCGCACGCCGAGCTCGCGGAGCGTGTCCAGCTCGGCCGCCGTTTCGATCCCCTCCGCGATGATCGTCATCGCCATCTCGTCGGCGAACGAGATGAGCGCGGACGCGAGCGCGCGCCGACCGCGGTCGAGGTCGATCGAGCGGACGAGGCTGATGTCGACCTTCACGATGTCGGGTGCGAGCGCGAGCGTGTGACGCAGGCTCGCGTAGCCCGCGCCGGCGTCGTCGATCGCGATCTTCACGCCGAGCGCGCGGAGCGGACGCAACGAGTCGGCGAGCTCGTCATAGTCGTCGACGGGCTCGTGCTCGGTGATCTCGACGACGAGGCGCCCGGCGCTGCCGGTCAGCAGGTCGATGAGTTCGGGGCTGCGGACGGTGCGGTGGGACGCGTTGAGCGACAGATAGGCCGTCGCCGGGAGGCGGGGGAGCAGCGCGATCGCCCGTTCGATCGTCGCGAGCTCCAGCTGCGTTCCGAGCTCGAGCGCGGCGGCCTCGGCGAACCACTCGTTCGGCGGCCGCGGCGGCAGCGAGCGGAACCGCGCGAGTGCCTCATAGCCGACGGACTCGCGGCTGGTCAGATCGACGATCGGTTGGACGTGGATCGCGAGCCCCTCGCCGGCGACGAACCGTTGGATCTCCGCGGCGCGGCTGCGGATCCGCTGGAGCTCGATCTCCTCGCGTCGCAGCTGGGACGAAAGCTCCAGAACGATGTCGTCGACGACGTCGGCCGATACGCTCGCGCGGCCGTTCGCCACCCGGTGGATCGAATCGACGATCTCGTCGCCTGCCGTTCCTTTGACCAGGTAGCCGACCGCGCCTGCGCGGAGCATCTCCAGAACCGTTGCACGATCCTCGAAGGCCGACAGCGCGATCACGCGCGTGCGAGGAGAACTGCGCACGATCTCGCGTGCCGCCCTCGGGCCACCGCCCGCCGGCATGCTGACGTCGACCAGGGCGACGTCGGGCTGTTCCCGTTTGGCAAGGGAGACCGCCTCGTCGGCGTCGGCCGCCGCACCGACGAGCGCGAGGGATGGCTCTTGTGCGAGCAGCGTCGACAACGCGTCGCGCAGCGCGGGTTCGTCGTCGGCAAGGAGGACGCGCACATGCGCGTTGCCGCCCAGGGGAAGGGGGGCGCTCACGAGGGGTGACGCTAGCATCCCGGCGGGCTGCACAACAGCACATCGGAGGGCATGGGCGTGGGGCAGGTCGTGGCGATGGGTGGGGGCGGCTGGATGATGGACGACCCTGCTCTCGATCGGTTCGTCCTGGAGCTCACGGACGCGCGGCGACCACGGATCTGCTTCATCCCGACGGCCTCCGGGGACCACCCGATGTCGGAGCGCTTCCTCGAGGCGTTCCCCGCGGCTGGGTTCGATGCGAGCATCCTTCGGCTGTTCGACCGGGAGGTCGCCGACATCAACGCGTTCCTCGGAGCGCAGGACATCGTCTACGTCGGCGGCGGGAACACGGTGAGCATGCTCGCGGTGTGGCGCGCGCACGGGGTGGACGGTGCGCTCCGCGATGCGTACGACGCGGGTGTCGTGATGACCGGGATGAGCGCGGGCGCCAACTGCTGGTTCGAGGCGTGCACCACCGACTCGTTCGAGCTCGGACGGGCCGATCTCCTGCGTGACGGGCTCGGGTTCGTGCCGGGCTCGTTCACGCCGCACTACGACAGCGAGCCGGCGCGCCGGCCCGCGGTGCTCGACCTGGTCGCTTCGGGCGCGTTGCCACCGGGGTTCGCGTGCGAGGACTACGCGGCGGTGCATCTGGTCGACGGCGCGCTGCGGGAGGCGCTGCGCTCACGGCCGGAGGCGCGCGCGTTCCGGGTAGTGCCGGATGGCGGCACCACCCGTGAGGATCTGCTCGGCGCACGGACGGTCTCGTGACGGCGACGCCCGGAGCGGGCCGAGCGGGTAGCCTTCGACGTCGATGACCCAGCCCGTCGCGCTCGGCGAACCGCTCACGCTCGACGACGTCGAACGGGTGGCGCTCGGCGCGCCGGTCGCCCTCGGCGACGGCGCGCGTGGCCGCATCCGGGCGTCGCGCGACGTGATCGAGCGCGCCGTCGCCGAGGGCGCGACGGTCTACGGCGTCACCACCGGCTTCGGCGCGCTCGCCGACACACGGATCGACCCGTCGCAGGCGGCGACGCTGCAGCGCGGGATCGTGACATCCCACGCGACGGCCGTCGGTCCCGATCTCTCGCGCGCCGAGGCGCGCGCGATGCTCGCGTTGCGTGCGCATGTCCTCGCGCTCGGCCACTCGGGCGTGCGCGTCGAGGTCGTCGAGCGGATGGTCGAGATGCTCAATCACGACCTGATCCCCGCGGTACCTGAGCAAGGGTCGCTCGGAGCGAGCGGTGATCTCGCGCCGCTCGCGTGTCTGGCGCTGCCGTTGCTCGGCCTCGGCCGGTTGCTGACCGACGACGGTGCGGAACCGGCGGCCGGCGGGCTGTCGCGCGCAGGCCTCGACCCGCTCGAGCTCGGGGCGAAGGAAGGCCTCGCGCTCGTCAACGGCACGCAGGGCATGCTCGCCGTCGGGGTCATGGCGCTCGCGCGCGCCGAGCGGCTGCTCCGCACCGCCGACGTGGTCGCGGCGATGACGATCGAGGCATCGCTTGGTACCGATGCCGCGTTCGACGAACGGCTGCATGCGTTGCGGCCGCATCCGGGCCAGGCGGCGTCGGCGGCGAACCTACGTCGGCTGCTCCGAGACTCCGCGATCCGTGAATCGCACCGAGATTCGCCGCATCTCGTACAGGACGCATATTCCTTGCGCTGCACGCCGCAGGTGCACGGCGCCTCGCGCGACACCGCGGCCCACGTGGCGAGGGTGCTCGGGATCGAGGTGAACGCCGTCTCAGACAACCCGATCGTGTGGGACGACGGCGACGTGCGAAGCGGCGGCAACTTCCACGGGATGCCGGTCGCGGTGGCGCTCGACGCGCTCGCGTTGTCGCTCGTCTCGCTCGCGTCGATCAGCGATCGCCGGCTCTACCGCTTGCTCGACGCGACACGCTCCAACGGGCTGCCGCCGTTCCTCGTGCCGGAGAGCGGGCTCAACAGCGGCTTCATGCTCGTCCAGTACACGGCGGCGTCGCTCGTGTCGGAATGCAAGACGCTCGCGCACCCGGCGTCGGTGGACTCGATCCCATCCAGCGCCGGGCAGGAGGATCACGTGAGCATGGGGATGACCGCGGCGAGGCACGCGCGGGCGATCGTCGACAACGCCGAGATCGTCGTCGCGCTCGAGGCGCTCGGGGCAGCGCAGGCGCTCGACCTGCGCGCGCCGCTGGAGGCGGGCCCCGCGACGCGGGCGGTGCAGGACGCGATCCGCGCGCGGGTGCCGTTCGTCGAGCACGACCGTGAGCTCGGCCCGGACATCGCCGCCGCGGTCGAGCTGGTGCGCGACGGCGCGCTCATCGCGGCCGCCGGCCCGCTCGGATGAAGATCGCGCGCTCGGTCGATCTGCCGTGCGACGCCGACGAGGCGTGGCGTGTCCTGACCGACTGGGAACGACAGGCCGACTGGATGCGCGACGCCGACGCGATCCTCGTCACGTCGACCGAGCGGACGGGAACCGGCGTCACGCTCGAGGTGCGCACGCGACTCTTCCAGATCCCGGCGTTCACGGAAACGATCGCGGTGACCCGATGGGACCCGCCCTCGGCGCTGACGATCGAGCACGGTCCGCCGATCCGCGGCCGAGGGGAGTGGTCGCTCACGCCGATCGCCGACGGCACCCGCTTCACCTGGGCCGAGGACGTCGAGCTCGAGGCGCCGGTCCTCGGGTGGCTCCTCACCGCGTGCTACGCGCCGATGCTCGGCATCCTGTTGCGCCGGTCGATGCGGGGATTGCGCGCCTCGATCATCGCGCGCGGGCCCACGCGGGGCTAGCCCGGCGGCGGCGCGAGGACCAGCAGGACCACGGACGGTTCTTCCGAGGCGTTGCGGAGCGTCAGCTCGTCGCCGGCCGCAACGATCGCCGACGCCCATTGCTTCATCCGCGCGCGGTTCCGGCCGATCTGCGCGGCCACCTCGCCCGACAGCACGACGACGAGTCCCTCGGAGGTCGCGTCCTGCATCGGGCCGACGCCCTGGGATTCCTGAAGGCAGATCACCTGCGAGAACAGCTGCTCGGTCTCGTGCAGGACCTCGGTGCGGGCGGCTTCCTCATCGAAGTAGATGAGGTCGGTCACGTTGCGCGTCTTCATGCCGCCTCAGGGTACCGAGCGGCGTCTGGTTCGCCGGTCGCCACTAGACTGCCCGCGACCGCGGCCGGGACGCAGGCCGCGACCCATGGCCCGCGAGGAGGGGATCCGTGACCAGGTTCCGCACGTCGACCGAATCCGCCCGGGAGGTCGCCGCTGACCTCCTGATCGTCCCGGCGTTCGCCGACGGCGACCTCGGTCCCGGTCTCAAGGAGGTCGGTCTCGCCGATGCCTACGCGGCCGCCCGGCTCGAGGGGAAGAAGGGCGAGGACCTGCTCGTGACCCGCCGCGACGGCGACCGGTTCGCGGCGAAGAACGTCTTGATCGTCGGCGCCGGAGCGAAGGAGGACCTGGATCTCACGTCGATGCGTCGTGTCCTGGGTCGCGCCGCGAGGTCGACGCGCCGGTTCCCGTCGGTGGCCACGACCTTCGCGCGCGTCTTCGGCGCGCGCGACGCCGCCGACGCGGTCCAGGCCGCCATCGAAGCGATCGATCTGGGTCGGTATCGGTTCGACCGCTACAAGTCCGCTTCGGACGAGACCGCACTGCGCGAATGCACGGTCCTCGTTGCCCCACGGTGGGACGCGAAGGCGGCGAAGGCCGGGGCGAAGACGGGCGCGATCGTCGCCGAGTCGGTTCGGTGGGCGCGGGATCTCGTGAACACGCCGGCCGGCGATATGCCGCCCGCGGAGATCGCTCGCGAGGCGCAGCGGATGGCCAAGGAGGTCGGCCTCACCTGCAAGATCTGGAACGAGAACCAGCTCACCCAGGGCGGCTTCGGCGGGATCCTCGGCGTCGGCAAGGGCTCGGTGAACCCGCCGCGCATGATCGAGCTCCGCTACACCGGCGCCGGCAAGCAGACGCCGATCGCGCTCACGGGCAAGGGCGTCGCCTTCGACTCGGGCGGCCTGTCCCTCAAGGACCCGGCGGGCATGGAGACGATGAAGTGCGACATGGGCGGGGCGGCGTCGATCCTCGCCACGATGCGCGTGCTCGCGTTGCTCAAGCCCAAGGTCAACGTGATCGCGGCGATCCCGTCGTCGGAGAACATGCCGAGCGGGTCGGCCCAGCGCCCCGGCGACGTGATCCATCACCGTGGCGGCAAGACGAGCGAGGTGCTCAACACCGACGCCGAGGGGCGGCTGATCCTCGCCGACGCGCTCGCCTACCTCGTCGAGCAGCAGCCGAGCTGCGTGATCGACACGGCCACGCTCACCGGCGCGTGCATGGTGGCGCTTGGCACGGACATCACCGGCGCGTTCGGCAACGACGATGCCCTCGCGCAGGAGCTCGTCGCTGCCGGCACCGAGGTGGGCGAGCCGATCTGGCAGATGCCGCTGTGGCCGGACTACCGCAAGCTGATCGATTCGAAGGTCGCCGACGTGAAGAACATCGGGAAGCGCTACGGCGGCGCGATCACCGCCGCGCTGTTCCTGTCGGAGTTCGTCGGCGACACGCCATGGGTGCACCTCGACATCGCCGGCCCGGCGTTCCTCGACGGCGGGCACGATCTCGGCCCTGCGGGCGCGACCGGCGTGCCGGTCCGGGCGCTGGTGCGCTTCGTGCTGGATCGCGCCGCCGCCTGATGGCCGACGAGCCTGTCGTTCGTACCGGCCCGGTCCTCGCGGTGTTCGCGCACCCCGACGACATGGAGATCTGCGCCGGCGGCGTGCTCGCCAAGTGGGCGGCCGACGGCCGGGAGGTGCACCTGCTCGTGCTCACGAACGGGGACCGCGGATCGAGTGACCCGAGCTTGTCGCGGGCGGCGCTCGCCCGCACCCGCCTGGCCGAGACCGAGGCCGCGGCGTCCTACCTCGGCCTGCGCTCCGCGCGCGTCCTGTCCACGCACGACGGGGAACTCCAGAACACGACCGCGGTGCGCGAGGCGGTCGTGCGGCGGGTGCGCGAGGTCAGGGCGGAAACCGTCGTGTCGTGCGATCCGACGGCGGTGTTCTTCGAGAACCGGTACTACAACCACTCCGACCACCGGATGGCGGGCTGGGTCGCGCTCGACTCGGTGTTCCCCGGCAGCGGCAACCCGCACTTCTTCAGCGAGCACCTCGGCGAGGGCCTCGGCGTGCAGGAGGTGATCGACGTGTGGCTCGGCTGGACGCACGAGCCCAACCGGATCGAGCCGTTCGACGAGGCGAGCTTCCGAAAGAAGGTCGACGGGCTGGGCCTGCACGTGTCGCAGATCACCGAGGGGATCGCGTATTGGGACGAGGCCCTCGGCAAGGATGCACGCGAGGCCGGCGCGAAGGTTGACGCCGCGTTCGCGGAGGAGTTCCGCGTCCTCAACCTGAGCTGACGGCGCCTACTCCTTGGTGCCGATCGCGAGCAGGACGTCGCGCCGGTCGTGCAGGGGATCGGGGAACCGCTCGGCGAACGTCGCTCGCACGCGCTCCATGAACGCGGCCCAGTCGTTCTCACCGAGCATCTGTCGCACGAACCGGCCCGTCGCCCACACGGTCAGCCCGTCGACGTAGTCGTCACGCGCGTAGCGCCACTCGTACTGCTTCGGTTCGGTACGGATGTGTCGCAGGCCGGCGTCGAGCAGCACCTCCTCGACCGCGGCGCGGCGCGTGAAGCGCTCGTGGTTCGGGATCGCCTTATCGAGCGTCGGCTCAAGCAGATCATCCGGGACCACCGTCGACACCAGCTCGAGCCAGGTGTCCGTGAACGCGTCGCGGCCATCGGTCCAGGTCGTGAAGCCGATCACGCCGCCCGGGCGTGTCACGCGCATGATGTCGAACAGCGCCGTCTCGACCTTGGCGAAGTGCGCGAGCACGAAGTTGCCGAGCACGACGTCGAACCGGCCGTCGGTGAACGGGAGGTCGATCGCCTGCGCCGCGAGGAACTCGATGGCCGGACGGGCGGCGCGCGCGACGTCGAGCATGCCCTCCGAGGGGTCCACCCCGACGGCCGTCGCGCCCATCTCCTCGGCAACCTGGGCGGCGACGCCGGTCCCGGTGCCGACGTCCAGGACCGCGGAGCCCTGTGTGACGCCGGCGAGTGCCGCCAGGTCGCGTGCCGGCTCGGCGAAGCGCGGGGCGTGGATCCGCTCGTAGGTCGCGGCGGTGCGGTCGTAGGAACGCCAGTCGTCCATCTCCGGCACAGGGTACCGGCGAAGGCGAGATGTGCTGTGCCCGATACCCTGATGGGCCATGTCGAGAGGGCGCCCGTGACCGGATCCGCCGGCGTGTTCGCGCTCATCTTGGCCGAGACGGTCGCTGGATCTTCGGTGCTCACGTGGGCCACGCCGTTGTGGAACGAGACGAAACGATCGTTCTTCTCGATCTGGTCGGTGATCATGGTCCTGCTGTTCGCGTGGCCGGCGTGGCTCGCGGCGCGGTCGGCCGCGATCCCCGGCGACGCCGACGCGGCGCGAGCTACGCAACTCGCGCTCGCGACGGCGGTCGTCCTGTCTTTGGCAACGATCTTGCTCCTGGCGCGCCAGAAGGCAGCGGGCCGGGTCGTGGCCATCATCGCCACCGTGCTGTCGATCGCGACGCTCCTCGCGATGGCGCCGACCGGGCGGCAGTCGTTCGCCATCTGTCTGTTCCAGTTGCTGGCCGGCGCGGCGTTCCTCGGCTCGGCGTACAGCGCGCTGTTCCTCGGGCACTGGTATCTCACCGACCGGAAGCTGACCCGAACTCCGATCAACCGGTTCACGGTGGTGCTGATCGTTGCCACGGTTGTCGAAGGGGTGGCGATCGCGACCGGCGGGTTCGCCGGGTCGGTGTCGTCGCAGGCGTTCAACCCGCTACTGACCTCGGGCGGCCTCGCGCCGTGGATCGCGATCGGCATGACCGCGGCGACGTTGCTCATCGCCGTGATGGCGCGCGCCGCGCTGAAGGGTGAGCGTGCGGCGGCGGTGCAGTCGGCGACGGGCTTCTTCTACCTGTCGCTCGTGACCGCGTTCACCGCCGAGGTCGCGGTGAAGACCCGGTTCTTCCCGGCGTAGTGCCCCCTGGCGCGACAGGTAGGCGAGTGGAGCGTTCCATATGCTGAGACCCGGGCAGACGCTCGGGCTCCCGCCCGGCGCCCCGCGAGCGGAGGTCACGTGAGCTTCTTATCCACGGCGGTGCAAGACGTCTTGGACCGGGGTCAGTTCTGTGCCGTCGCCACGACGACGCCGCGAGGCCCGCATTGCACGCCGCTCGTCTACGTGGGAAGCGGCGCGCGCGTCTGGCTCACCACCTCTCGCCGGTCGGTCAAGGCGAACGCGTGGCGACGCGATCCGACGATGGCCGGGCTCGTCCGTGACGGCGATCTCGCGGTGACCTTCACGGGCACGGTCCGCACCTACGACGCCCTCGACCGTCGCACATGGGGCGCGGCGGTCGCCGGCGCGACGTCGATCGCGCGCGCGACCGCGGCCTTCAGCGCGAAGAACGCTCGGTTCTTCGCCGGCTACGCGGTCGACGCGCGGCAGGTGCCGTTCGCGTGGACCCCGCCCGGACGCGTGTTCGTTGGCGTCGACGTCGAACGCACAGCGCTGGTCGACGCCCAAGGCGTGCAGGAGGGGCGCGGCCGGTGGGGCGGCACTGCCGGGTCGCACGAGACGTTCCGCAGGACCAAGGGCGAGGATCCGTTCACCGAGGTGCCGCGCGAGGTCGCCGAACGCCTCGGACGGGAAGGCGAGGGCGCGCTGGCGATCGCCGGCGAGCGTGGTCCGGTCGTGCTGCCGATCCGCTGGCGTGCGGACGAGACGTCGCTGTACGCCGCGCTGCCGGCCGACATCCTCGCACTGGCGGGCGCGGGTCCGGACGCGGACGTGGCGCTCACCGTCGACGCGCCGTCGATCTGGCGGGCGCGCGACATGGTCGGGGCGATGTTCCAGGGCACCGCGAGCTTCGCGGTCGACGGCGCGGTGGGCTCGGGCGCGAGTTCGCTGCGATCGCTCGCGACGTCGATCGCGCCGGGGGCGACCGCCGTGGCCCGCGTCACACCGAGTCGGGTCGTGTGGTGGCAGGGCTGGACCAGCGGCAGCGCCGAACCGGCATGACGTCGGTCGAATACTCGGTCGAGGTTGACGCGCCGCCCGAGGATGTCTGGGCGGTGACCAGCGATCCCCGCGGGCTCCCCGCGTGGGAGCGCCTGATCGAATCGGTCGCCGCGCCGGTCGGCGGTCTCGGACCCGGTGTGTGGTTCACGGTGACGATGTCGTTCGCCGGCGTTCGCGCGACGGTGCCCTGCGTCGTTCGGGAGTGGGAGCCGCCGTGGCGCTCGGTGGTCGGGCTGGACGGGCTGCTCGTCGCCACCGTGACGACGTCGGTGGCGAGTCTCCCGTTCGACCGGAGCGTGCTGCGCCACGAGGTGCAGTACGTGTTCAAGGGACCGCTCGGGTCGTTCGCCGCGGCGAGCCTGCGCGCGATCGGGGGAGCGGAGTATGCCCTTCGGCGAGGCACCGACGCGCAGCTCCGCGCGATCGCGGCCAACCGCCGTCCTTCCAAGGCCCCGAAACGTCGTTCCTCCAAAGACTGACGACCTCGCCCGTCGTCCCGCATCATGGGCGGCCATGGGCATCGGCAGGTGGCTCTGGGGCGCAGGACTCTTCGTGGGCGCGTGCGCGATCGGATCGGCCGCCATCAACCATCCGGAGTTCGTCGAGACCGACCAGGACCTGTTCGACGCCATCAACGCGGGCCACGGCCCCGAAGCGGACCGCGTGCTTGTGACCGTCACGGAGCTCGGCTCGCTGTACGCGGCGGGAGCCGCCGCCGCATCGCTGTTCGTTGTAGGTCGACGCCGGACGGCGACGCGCGCGCTCGCCGCGACCTGCGGCACGTGGCTGTTGCTCCAGGGCATGAAGAAGGTCGTCGATCGCCCGCGGCCGCTGGACGCCGACCCGGACGGAACCCGGCAGCTCGTTGCGCGCCCCAACGGGATGTCGTGGCCGTCGTCGCATCCCGCAGTGTTGACCACGTTCACGCGCGTCGCCGCGCGGGACCTCGAGCTTGGCGTCGCGAGCCGCGTCGCGCTCTCGGCGCTCGACGCGACGGTGGCGACCTCGCGCGTCTACCTCGGCGTCCACTATCCGAGCGACGTGCTCAGCGGTCTGCTGATCGGTCGCGCGGTCGCTCGTCTTTGGCCCCGCGCGCGCCGGTCGTAACGTGGGCCGCTGCTAGGCTCGCGCCCGATGTCCGCCGCCGCCTTCCTCGCCAGCATCGGGTGGCCTGTGCTCGACCGGTTCCGCATCGGCTCGACGTTCGCGATCTCGCCGCATGGGTTGTTCATCGCGATCGGGTTCATGATCGGCGCGTGGCTGTTCGGCCGGATCGCCGCCGGCCGCGGGGTCGACGACCGCGCGATCAACTCGGTCGTCCTGTGGTCGCTGATCGGCGCGATCGTCGGCGCCCGGTTCTTCTACGTCGTGGCGCACTGGTCGGAGTTCGCGCCGAAGCCGATCGAGACGATCTACATCTGGAAGGGCGGGATCTCCCTGCTCGGTGGGATCGCGGGCGCCACCATCGCGAACGCGATCAACATCCGCCGGTTCGGACTGCGGTTCTTCCAGGTCGCGGACGCGCTCGTCGCACCGCTCGCCCTCGGGATCGCGATCGGGCGCATCGGCGACCTCATCATCGGCGATCACCTCGGCAAGCCCACCTCGTGGCTGCTCGCATGGACCTATCACGGCGGGACGCTGGCGCCTCCGTGGACATGCCAGGTGGGGGCGTTGTCGTGCCAGGCGGACCTGCAGAACGGCACGTACAAGGAGTTCCTCACCAACACCGGCGCGACCCTGCAGCAGGTGACCGTGGTCAACGGTGTGCAGACGAAGCTGGGCGCGGTCGTCGAGCAGGGCGTCGGCGTCCACCAGACGGCGATGTACGACATGATCCTCGCCTGGATCTTGTTCGCGATCCTGTGGTGGTTCATCAAGCAGCCGCGGCGTGAAGGTGTCGCGACGTTGCTGTTCGCCGGCTACTACGGCTGCTGCCGGCTGTTGGAAGACTTCTTGCGGATCGACAAGCGCTTCGGTCCGCTTACCGGCTCGCAGTGGACGGCGCTCGGCGTCGTGATCGTCGTCGTGATCCTCGCGACGATCTGGGCGATCACGGAACGGCCCGGACCGACCACGCCGCCGAGACCGAGGATCCGGAAGCCCCACGAGGCGCCCGATCCTGAACCGACGCCGACCGCCTGAGGGCGGCGCTCAGTGCGCCATCACGGGCAGCGGCTTGCCGATCTTGGTCTTGGCGGCTTTGCGCACCGCATCGGCGGACTCCCGCAACGCGACGGCGGCCGGCGACGAGGGGTCGCTCACGACGATCGGCATGCCGGTGTCGCTTCCGACGCGCATCGCCGACTGCAGGGGGACCTGTGCCAACAGCGGCACGCCGATCGTGTCGGCGACGAGCTGGCCGCCGCCCTCGCCGAACAACAGCTCGCGTTCGCCGCAGTGCGGGCACACGAACCACGACATGTTCTCGATCACGCCGATCGGGCGCAGGTTCGTGCGCTCGGCCATCTTGCCGGCTCGCTGTGCGACCGTGTGCGCCGCTTCCTGCGGCGTCGTCACGACCACCATGGATGCCCCGGGGATGAACGACGCCAGCGAGATGCTGACGTCGCCGGTGCCCGGCGGCAGGTCACAGAGCAAGAAGTCGAGCTCGCCCCAGTACACGTCGCCGAGGAACTGTTCGATCGCCTTGTGCAACATCGGCCCGCGCCAGATCACCGGGGTGTCCTCCGGCACGAAGAACCCCATCGAGATGACCTTCACGCCGTGGGCCTCGATCGGCAGGATCATGTCGTTGAACCCCACGGGCTTGCCCTCGGCGCCGAGCATCCGCGGGATGCTGAAGCCCCAGACGTCGGCGTCGAGCACGCCGACCTTGTAGCCGTCGGCGGCGAGCGAGGCCGCGAGGTTCACGGTCACTGAAGACTTCCCGACCCCGCCCTTGCCCGACGCGATCGCGATGATCGACGTGCTCGGCGAGAATGAGATCTTCGTCGGCCCCTGGGCGTTCGGCCCGCGGAGCTTGCCGACGAGCGCCTCGCGCTGCTCGGGCGACATCGGCGTGAGCGTGACCTCGACGCGCTCGACGCCCATCAGCGGCTGTACCGCGGCGGTCACATCCTGGGTGATCCGGTCGCGGAGCGGGCAGCCCTCGATCGTGAGCAGGACGTCGACCCGCACATGACCGCCCTCGACGGCGATGTCCTGGAGCATGCCGATGTCCTCGATCGGCTTGCCGATCTCGGGATCGAGCACCTCGCGGAGCGCTTGACGGACGTCTGCCTCACTGGCCATGGGTCCAGTCTACGAGGGCCCGTCCGATCCCCTTCTGCCGGAGGCCTCTCGAGCCGGGACTGAAGTCGTCCCCCGAACCCGCCGATGGGGAACCGGTGCGGCCTCCCACCCGGGGCGAGGCCCCACGTGGACGGGAAGCCGAGAGGGAGTCGCCTCACCGATGGACGAAACGATCGTGCCGGAGTTCAACTCCTGGCTCGAAGAACTCGTGAGCAGCAACGGATCCGACCTCCATGTGAAGGTCGGGTCCCCGCCGATGGTGCGGCTGACCCACGGCCTGGTCCGGCTGGATCGTGACCCCCTGAGCCCGATCGAGACGCAGGCGATCGCGGACGGCGTGATCCCGCAAGACCGCAAGGATCTGTTCAAGGAGCGAGGCGAGGTCGACTTCGCCTACTCGGTCGCCAACGTCGGCCGGTTCCGGGCGAACGTCTTCCGCCAGCGGGGCTCGGTCTCGATGGTGCTCCGGAAGCTCCGCTTCGGCGGCCCGTCGTTCGACGAGATCGGGCTGCCCGACGTGGTGCGCACCCTCGCGGAGGAGCACCGCGGGCTGATCCTCGTGACCGGTCCGACCGGCTCGGGCAAGACCACGACCCTCGCGGCGATGATCGGATACCTCAACGCGACCAAACCGGTGCACATCGTGACGGTTGAAGATCCGATCGAGGTCCTGCACAAGGACGAGGTCGCGTCGATCAACCAGCGCGAGGTGGGGCAGGACACCAACGACTTCCTCTCGGCGCTCCGGGCGGCCTTGCGGCAAGACCCCGATGTGATCTTGATCGGCGAGATGCGCGACACCGAGACGGTGCGCGCCGCGCTGCAGGCGGCCGAGACCGGCCACCTGGTGATGTCCACCCTGCACACCCAAGACGCCGCCGAGACCGTCAACCGCGTGATCGACTTCTTCCCGCCCCACCAGCAGAAGCAGATCCGCCTGTCACTCGCCGGAACGCTCCGCGGGATCATCTGCCAGCGCCTCGTTCCCTCCGTCGACGGCGGCCGCATCCCCGCGCTGGAGATCTTGGTCAACACCGGCCGAGTGGCGGAGCGGATCGCCGACCAAGAGAAGACCTCGGAGATCGAAGAGGTCGTCGCGGAGGGTGGCTTCTACGGGATGATGACCTTCGACCAGGCCCTCTTGGCGCTGATCAAGGAAGGACGCGTCTCCGTGGAAGACGCGATGCAGGCGGTCTCGAGCGTCCACGACTTCGAGCTCGCGTTGCAGCAAGCGGGGATCCCACTGCCGGGGCACCCGACGCACGAGCCCGAACCCGACTCAGACACGACGGCGCCCGCGGGCGTCGCCGACATGCTGGACGGCGCGCCCGCGGACGTCGAGGTCAGCTCCTAGCTGTTGTCCTTGCCGTTGGTCGCGGTCTCGGCGATCGCGGTCACGGCGCCCACCAGCCCGGCGAGCTCCATCGGCACGACCACCTTCGAGGAGGGCGACCCTCCGATCAGACGCAGGGCGTCGAGGTATTGCAGCTGCATCGTGCGGCCGTCGGCTTGGCTGGCCGACTCGTTGATCTTCGACAGCGCGGTCGCGAACCCTTCGGCCCGAAGGATCGCAGCCTGCCGCTCGCCCTCGGCGGTCAAGATCGCCGCTTGTTTGGCCCCCTCGGCGTTGAGGATGGCAGCCTCTTTGTTGCCCTCGGCCACCGTGATCGCCGCGGACTTCGCGCCCTCAGCCTCGGTCACGACCGCACGCCGTGTCCGTTCCGCGGACATCTGGCGGGTCATCGCCTCCTGGACCGACGGCGGGGGGATGATCTCCCGGATCTCGACATTCGTCACCTTGACGCCCCATCGCTCGGTGACCTCGTCGAGCTTGACCCGCAGGACCGTGTTGATCTCGTCACGCTTGGCCAGGACGTCGTCCAGCGAGATGTCGCCGACGACGGCACGAAGGGTAGTGGCCGCGATGTTCGTGGCCGCGCCAGCGAAGTTCGATACCTGTACTACGGACGTCGACGGCTCGAATACCTTGTAGTACATGATGAAGTCGATCGAGATCGCGGCGTTGTCCTTCGTGATCGAATCCTGTCGGGGGATCTCGAGGTAGAACTCGCGCAGGTCGACGACCGTGCCCTTGTCGAAGAACGGGATCAGCCAGACGAGTCCCGGGCCCTTCGTTGCTAACAAGCGGCCGAGCCGGAACACCACGATCCGCTGGTACTCAGGGATGATGCGGATCGCTTTGATCAACGCCAGGAACACGAAGATCACAACGATGCCGAGGATGATCTCCCAGATGGTCATTCGGTGCTTCCCCCTTCCGTCGCCGGTGCCTTCTCCGCAGTGGGCGCTTGTTCGGTGGCTGCTGGTTCAACGGTGAGTACGAGGCCGTCGAGCGAGATCACGTGGATCGGTGCGCCACCGGGGATGGGACCGCCCGGAGCGATCGCGCGCCACTGCTCCGCCGCGACACGGACCTGACCTCCGTTCGGACCGACGCCGCCCGGCAGGGCGACCCCGTCCGTCCCGACGATCTTTCGCGTTTCAACGGGAGGCGTGTTGCGCATCTTCAAGGCCTTCGCGATGCCGAATCCGAAGAACAACCCGGCGAAGATCGCGACCCCCGCGAGCACCGCGGGGTTCACCTCGACGCCGCCGCTGCGGTCATACAGGAACCAGCCGCCGAGGAGCAAGGAGATCAGGCCGATCGCGCCCCAGATTCCCAATCCGGGCGCGTGCAACTCCAAGATGAACGCGATCGCGGACAGGATGAGCAACGCGACACCGATGATCCGCACGGGCAAGATCCCGAACGACACGAGTGCGATGCCGAGGAGGAACACGCCCAGGATCAAGGTCAGGGGGTGGTGCGGGACGATGACGAACAGGATGATCAGGCCGAGCCCCAACCAGAAGAAGATGAACGCCAGGTTCGGATCGAGCAGGGTATGCAGGAACTCGAAGAACACGCCCATGGGGTTGGGTTCGACGACCGCGCCCGCCGTGTGGAGCGTGACCGTCGATCCGTTCGCGAGTGTGACGCTCGTCCCGTCGAGCTGGTTCAGCAGGTCGTCCTGGTTCGACGCGATCAGATCGATCACGTTCTGGGCGAGCGCTTCCTCGGCGGTGATGCTGGTCGCGGAGGTTACGAAGCTCTCCGCGACGTCGGCGTTACGGCCGTAGGTCTGCGCGAGTTTCCGCATGCTCGCGGCCGCGTCGTTGGTCACCTTGTTGGCGAGATCGCCGCCGGACAGGCCGATCGGCGTGGAGGCGCCCACGTTGGTACCGGGCGCCATCGCGGCCACGGGGCTCGACATCAGCACGAACGCGCCCGCGGAGGCCGCGCGTGCGCCGCTCGGCGCGACGTAGCCGATCACCGGCACGGCGCTGTTCAGGATCGCCTCGTCGATCTCATCCATCGACGTGCCGAGCCCTCCGGGCGTGTCGATGGTGAGCAGGACGGCTGCGTCCTGATCGTCGTTGGCCCGCTGTATCACCGACGTGATGTGGTCGGCGATGATCGGGTCGACGACGCCGGTGAGTTCGACGGAGGCGATCACGGGCTGACCGGTCTGGGCGCGGGCCTGGCCCGCGAGACCGGTCAGCATGAGCGCAGCGGCCATCGCGGTCGTCGCCCCCACTCTCCATCTGCGCTGCATCCCGTTCGCCTCCTGCCTGCTGGTTCGCCGACATGCCCGGCAGGGTTCGCGCCACGTGACGGTTCGGTTGCGAGCCTACGCTGTTGGTGTTGCGGGGCGGAAGGTGGTCAACCGACGGTGGCCACGGTGGCGAACCCATGCGACCATCCCGATATGGCCCGGGCAAGCTTGCCCGCAGGCCGGCTGCGTATCACCGGAAGGACCTGTAGTGCAGGGACGTGACGATGGACCGCTCCTCCCGCGGGAGGAAGCGCAACTCATGGAAGGCTTGCTCGCCGGCGACGACGCTGCGATCCGTGCGCTCTATGCACGGTTCTCCCGACCCGTCTACACGATGGGGCTCCGGTTGCTGGGCTCCCGTGAGGCAGCCGAAGAGCTGACCCAGGACGTCTTCGTGACCGCCTGGCGCAAGGCGGCCCGGTTCGACCCCCACCGCGGGCGCCTGTCCACGTGGCTCATGACCATCGCCCACAACCAGGCGATCGACCGGCTCCGCCGCGAGACCGGCGTCACCCGCCCCAAGCTCGTGCTCGTCGACGAGATGCCCGAATCACCCCAATCGGTCGACGAGGACCTCCTGCTCGAACGCGACGCGGCCTTGCGGGCGATCGCATCTTTGTCCGATGCCGAACGCCGGCTGGTCCTTCGTACGTATTTCCGAGGTATGACCGCGCGGGAGATCTCCGAGGACGACGGCATCCCGTTGGGGACCGTGAAGACCCGGCTGCGCTCGGCGCTGATCAAGGTCCGGCTCGCCAACCAGCAGAAGGAGCTGTCGTGAACTGCGGCGCGGTCCGCGACGTCTTGCCGGAGTTCGCGCTCGGCGTGGCGCCCTCCGAGGACGCGGACGCCGTCGAGCTCCACGTGGAGACGTGCGCGGCGTGTCGCAAGGAGGCCGTCGACCTCCAGCGCGCGGCGGCGTCGTTCGGCTACGCGCTCGCCGGCGATGGTGCGCCGCCGGAGGAGCTCGAGCAGACGGTCGTGGCCGCCTTGCACGAGGTCGCGAGGCCGGCCAAGCACTCGCACTCGCGCGGTCGCCGCACCGGGATCGCGTTGCTGGTCGCGGCGGTCCTGGTGGCGAGCGTCGGGATCGGGTCGGTGTTCGCAGGTCGTGAGGAGCGGCTCCGGCTGCAGCAGGAGCGCACCGCGCTCGCACAGCAGGTGGCGCTCGCCAACTTCGCCGCGGCGACGGCCGGCCTCGCCGGGCGCGACACGAAGGTCCTGACCGGCGTGCTGACGCCCGACGCCGGGAACGCGAGCGGCTCCGCCGTGTCCATCCTCACGAAGGACGCGGACGATCAGATGCTCGTGATCGTCAACGACCTCGCGGGCCGGTCGCTGCCGTTGGACGTGTCGATCAGCGACACGAAGGGGCACACGATCGACGTCGGCAAGATCCCCGCGCTCGACGCGGCCGGCGGCGCGACCCGGGCGTGGAAGGTGCAAGGGTCGCTCGACGGCTTCGTCGACGTCACCATCCGCGACGCGCACGGCAAGGTCGTGCTTCGCGGAACCCTCCAGGCACAGACCGCGGTCACCTCGCCCGCGCCGTAGCCCTCGGCTGCGTATCCTGCCCCGATGCGCATCGGGCTCGCCGTCCCGCAGTACGGATTCTCGTTGCCGTCCGGACAGATCCGGGCGGCGGACGCGATCGAGTGGGGGTCGCGGGCCGAGGCGCTCGGGTTCGACAGCGTGTGGCTCTCGGACCATTTCTTCTATTCGTTCGCGCGGTACGGCGCGGGGGACGAGCCGATCGCGGCGCTCGAGCCCGAGACCACGCTCGCGGCGATCGGCGCCGTCACCTCGCGGGTCCGGCTCGGCATCCTCGTCGAGTGCGCGACCTTCCGGCACCCGGCGCTCGTCGCGAAGGCGGCCGCGACCACCGATCAACTCTCGGGCGGCCGTGTCGACGTCGGCCTCGGCGCCGGCTGGTTCGCGCAGGAGTTCGAGGCGTTCGGGTACCCGTTCGGCACGGTCGGGGAGCGGTTCGACGCGCTCGAGGACGCGCTCGCGATCACATCGGGTCTGTTCGGCGGGGTCGATCCGCTGACGCACGAGGGGCGGGTCTGGTCGCTGCACGACGGGAGGCTCACCCCGCCACCGGTCCAACGGCCGATCCCGATCTGGGCCGGCGGCAAGGGCGGGCCTCGGCTGCTTCGCGCCGCCGCGCGCTGGGCGCGCGGGTGGAACACGGTATGGCGGATGGCGCCGGACGCGTACGCGGATCAGGTCGCTGCCGTTCGCGATGCGTGCGCGGCGGTGGCGCGCGACCCGGCGACGTTCGGTCTCTCGATCGGGTTGTACGGCACGATCGGCCGGACCGAAGCCGACGCTGAGGCTGCCTTCGAACGTGCGCGCACGACGTTCCCCGGTGATGCGATGCGCGACGAGTCGTGGGCCACGTGGCGCGCCGACACGGTGAGCGGGTCCGTCGACCAGGTGCGCGAGCGCGCGGACGCGTTCGCTGCGCTCGGCGTGACGGACCTCGTCGTCTCGCCGTGGGCGCTGCCGTTCACGATCGCCGAGGCCGGGCAGGTCGACATGTTCGCCGAGGCGCTCGTCGGGCGATGACGCCCGAAGAAGCCGTGCTCGCGGTGCTCAGCGAGTCGGACGAGCCGCTGCACTGGACCGTGATCCAGGACCGTGCGCTCCGCGCCGGCTACCTCGATCCCTTCGAAACCCCCGACGTCCGCGGCGCGGTGCTCGCCGCCGTGCGTGCGCTCGTGGCGGACGGCCGCGCGACGAAGACGGCGACCGGCGTCTACGCGCTGGCCGGTTAGGGCCGGTATTCGATCGCGGAGAACCGCTCGAGCTTCTCGAACCGGTGGTCGGACTTCACCGAGCGGATCGTGCCGGACCGTGCGCGCATCACCGTCGAGTATGTCGTCGCGCCGTCGGGCCAGTACTCGACGCCCTCCAGGAGATAGCCATCGGTGATGCCGGTCGCAGCGAAGAACACGTCGTCCCCGGCCACGAGATCATCGGTGCTGAGGACGCGCTCGAGGTCGTAGCCCTCCTCGACGAGGACATGCCGCTCCTCGTCGCTCCGCGGATAGAGCTTGCCCTGGATCGAGCCCCCGAGGCACTTCAACGCGGCGGCCGCGATCACACCCTCGGGCGTTCCGCCGATCCCCAGCAGCAGGTCGACCTCGGTGCGCGGCAGGGCCGCGACGATCGCGCCCGCCACGTCGCCGTCCGTGATCAACAACACCCGGGCGCCGGCCTCGCGGATCTCGGCGATCAGGCCGTCGTGGCGTGGCCGCGCGAGCACCGTGACCGAGACTTCCTCGGGTCGCTTGCCTTTGGCCTTCGCGACCTGGCGGACGTTCTCGGCGACCGGCGCGCCGATGTCGATGACGCCGGCGGCCTCGGGACCGGTGGCGATCTTGTGCATGTACATCGCGGAGCCCGGGAAGAACATCGCGCCGCGGGGTGCGAGCGCGATCACCGACAGCGCATTCGGCTGGCCGACGCTCGTCAGCGTCGTGCCGTCGATCGGGTCCACCGCCACGTCGGTCTGGGGGCCGCTGCCCGAGCCGACCTGTTCGCCGTTGAACAGCATCGGGGCGGCGTCCTTCTCGCCCTCGCCGATCACCACGACGCCGTCCATCGACACCGAGTCGATCATCAGCCGCATCGCGTCCACGGCCGCGCCGTCGGCGGCGTTCTTGTCGCCTCGTCCGACCCACCTGCCCGCAGCCAGCGCCGCGGCCTCGGTCACCCGGACCAGCTCCATCGCCAGGTTGCGGTCGGGTCGTTCCTTCGTTCGCTCGCTCATCGAAGCACCTCCAAGATGTCTCGGGCATCGGCGCCGTCGAACAGCACGCGGTGGATCGCGGCATGGTACGGCAGGTCCAGGCGCAGCTCATCGGCCAAACGGGCAACCTCGCGGGTCGAGTCGACGCCCTCGACCGTCAACCCGCGAGCTTCGAGATCACGGAGCGTGGCATCGGGCGCCTCGCCGGCGCCCACGAGCTCGCCGTAGAGGCGATTGCGGCCCCCGAGCGACGTCACGAGCTGGTCGCCGATCCCCGCGAGTCCGAACGCGGTCTCGGCTCGACCGCCGCTCGCGCCGACCAGTTCCACGATCTCGTGCGCGGCCTTGGTGAACAGCGCCGCTTTCGCGTTCTTGAAGTCTTCGCCGGTGGGCTTGCCGAGCCCGTCCAGCATGCCGAGCCCGATCGCCGCGACGTTCTTCATCATCGCGCAGAGCTCGACGCCGATCACATCGTCGGTGTAGGTGAGCTGATAGGACTCCGCGTCGAACGGACGACCCGCTCCTTGGGCCGTCTCGAGGGTTGCGGCCGCCCAGACGCCTGCGGTGGGTAGACCCTGCGCGAGCTCGGTCGCGAGGCACGGCCCGCCGACGCTCACGATCGGCGTTGCGGTCAACTCCTCGCCGTACACCTGCGACATCCGCAGTCCGCTTCCGGGCTCGAGCCCTTTGGCGACACTGACGGCAGCGGTCGCGTCCCCGACATGCGGCGCGATCTCTCGTGCGAGGGATCGCGCCCCGTGGGAGTTCGCGCCCAAGATCACGATCTCCGCGCCGGCGGCAGCGTCGTCCAGGCCGTCCGGCCCGAAGACCCGAACATCGGCGGGGAGGTGCTCCGGGAGCGACGGGTGCTTCCGCTCGGCACGGAGCTGCTCCAGCGCGCGATCGTCGTGAGCGGATCCCCAGAGCGTGACGTCGTGGCCTCGGCGCGCGGCATGCATCGCCACGGCCGTACCCATCGCGCCGGCGCCGAACACTGCGGTCCTGGTCACGGCCGCACGATAATCGGGCGATGCAGCGCCGGCACATCGTGTTGCTCGCGATCGCGGTCACCGCCGTGTCCACCTCGGCCGTCCTGATCCGGGCAGCGGACAACATCGGCGTCCCGGCGCTCGCCATCGCCTTCTATCGGTGCGCGCTCGCGAGCGTGGTGCTGCTGCCCCTGTTGTGGTTCAGGCATCGCGAGGAGCTCCGCTCGCTGTCGCGGACGTCTCGGTGGCTGCTCGTGGGCTCCGGGCTCGCCCTCGGGTGCCACTTCGCCGCGTGGGTCTCGTCGCTTTCCTACACATCGATCGCGGCGAGTTCTGTCTTGGTCCAGACGATGCCGATCTGGGTCGCGATCGCCGGGCCACTCATCGGCGAGCACACGTCGCGGCGCGGCTGGGTCGGGATCGTGATCGCGATGGTCGGGACCGCGGTGATCGCAGGTGCGTCCAGCGGCGGGGCGCTGAGCAACCCGTTGCTCGGCGACGCGCTCGCGATCGCCGGCGCGATCTTCGCCGCGATCTACGTGTTGATCGGCAGGAAGGTCCGCCAGGAGCTGTCGCTGGTGGGCTACGCGGGCTCGGTCTACGCGGTGGCGGCCGTGGCGCTGGGCGTCGCCATGCTCGTCTCGGGCACGCCCTTCGTTGGTTTCCCGGCAGAAGCATGGGTGCTGTTCGCGGCGATGACCGCCGGCCCGCAGTTCCTCGGGCATACCGTGTTCAACCACCTGCTCGGAGAGGTGAAAGCGTCGGTCGTGTCCGTGGCGTTGTTGGCCGAGCCCGTCGGCGCGACGCTGCTCGGCTTGCTCATCTACCACGAACGCCCGGGACCGCAGGTGGTGATCGGCGCCATCGTTGTGCTCGCGGGGGTCGCCGTGACCGTGCTCGCCGAGTCGAGCTCGCGCCCGGAGGTGCTCGCGAGCGGCGAAGGGTAGGGTGCGCGCACGATGCCCGAGCAGCGCCCGGTCACGCTGGATGAGTGGGAGGCGGCGGCGCGCGCGATCTTGCCGCCCGGTGTCTTCCACTACATCGCGGGCGGCGCGGGTGCGGAGCGCACGCTCGCGGCCAACGACGCGGCGTTCGACCGGTGGACGATCTGGCCGTCGATGCTGCGGCGCTCGGGCGCCCCGGATCCGTCGACCTCCGTGCTCGGCACGCCGTTCGCGTTCCCCGTCGGGGTCGCGCCGTGGGCGTTCCAGTGGCAGGTCCACGCCGACGGCGAGCCCGGCACCGCGCGCGCTGCGGCGGCGCTCGGTGCGCCGATGTGCGTGTCCTCGACGGTTCTCGACGGGCTCGAGGACGTCGCGGCGAGCGAGGCGGCGCTCTGGTGGCAGCTCTACATCTGGCGCGATCGCGACGCGACCGCCGATCTGTTGCGGCGCGCCGAGCGCGCCGGGTTCCGTGCGCTGGTGTGGACGGTCGACGTGCCGGCGCTTGGTCGCCGGCACCGCGACACGCGCACCGGCTTCGCGCTGCCGGTCGGACCCGCCGGCACGCCGCAGGAGTTCGAGCCGAACCTTTCCTGGGACGACCTCGCGTGGATCCGGGCGCAGGCGCCGTCGCTGCCCGTGGTCGTGAAGGGGATCCTGCGAGCCGACGACGCGCGAGCCGCGATCGACCACGGCGCTGACGCGATCGTCGTGTCGAACCACGGGGGCCGCCAGCTGGATCGGGCGGCGGCTTCGCTCGACGCCTTGCCCGGCGTCGTGGACGCGGCGCACGGGCGCGTGCCGGTGCTGGTCGATGGTGGGGTCCGGGACGGCGCCGACGTGCTCATCGCGCTGGCGCTCGGGGCATCGGCGGTCCTCGTGGGCCGGCCGACCGCCTGGGGCCTCGCCGTCGGGGGCCAGGCCGGCGTCGAGGAGGTCCTGACCTTCCTACGGGACGGGTTCATCAGCGCGATGGCCAACGCAGGCTGCCGGACGGTCGGCGACATCACGCGGGATCTCGTTCGGCCGGCGTGACGCCAGGTCCGGCCGTCTGCGACCCTGCTGGCTATGCCCGAGATCGATCTGCACACCCATTCCGTCCGCTCGGATGGCACCAATACGGTGACCGAGAACGTCGCGTTGGCGCGTGAGCGCGGCCTTGCGGGCATCGCGATCACCGATCACGACACGACGGCCGGTCTCGACGAGGCCTCTGCTGCGGCTGCCGGCACCGACCTGCAGATCGTGCCGGGGATCGAGTTCTCGGCCGAACACGACGGGGCGTCGCTGCATGTCCTCGCCTACTGGATCGACCCCGCCGATCCCGAACTCGTCGCGGAGCTGCGGAGGCTCACCGACACGCGGTTCCGGCGTGGCGAGCTGATGGTCGAGAAGCTGCAGGCGCTCGGGTACGACATCTCGTTCGAACGCGTCCGCGAGATCGCCGGCGACGATCTCGTGGCGCGGCCGCACATCGCGCAGGCGATGGTCGAGGCGGGCATCGTCCCCACGGAGAAGGATGCGTTCGATCGGTTCATCTCGGATGGCGGACCCGCCTACGTGCCGAAGCACGCACTCGCGCCGATGGACGCGCTGGCGTTGATCCGCGGCGCCGGTGGCGTGTGTGTGCTCGCGCACCCGGCGATGTGGAAGGGCAACGGCGCCGTGCCCGACGAGCTGATCGAAGAGATGGCCGCCGGCGGGATGGCCGGGCTCGAGGTCGATCATCCCGACCACGACCCCGATCAACGGGCGCACTACCGCGCACTCGCGGGCAGGCTCGACCTCGTGCCGACAGGTGCGTCGGACTGCCACGGCGCGCGCTACGGCTATCGGCTCGGCGCCGAGACGACGCCGGTCGAACTTGTCGACGAGCTGCGGTCGCGCGCGCCGGCCTGATGCGTCGCGTCGCGATCGACGACCCGGCCGATCCGCTGCTCTCGCCGTTCCTCGACCTCCGGGACACACGGATGCGCGCGGCGCGCGAGCCGGCCGAGGGGTTCTTCCTCGCGGAAGGCGTGCTGACGATCCGCCGGGCGCTGGCGGCGGGGTACGAACCACGATCGGTGCTGGCGACGGAGCGGATGCTCTCGGAACTCGACGATCTCGCTGTGACCGCGTACGTGGTGAGCGACGCCCTGCTCGAGACGACGACCGGCTTCCCGGTGCATCGGGGGGCGCTCGCGAGCTTCTCGCGGCGGCCGTTGCCCGACGCCACGGAGGTGCTCGCCGACGCGGACCGCGTCGTCGTCTTGGAAGACCTGGTCGACACCACCAACGTCGGTGCGATCTTCCGCGCGGCCGCGGGGCTCGGCTGGGATGCGGTCGTGTTGTCGGCGCGCTGCGGCGACCCGCTCTACCGTCGTGCCGTCCGGACGTCGATGGGGGCGGTCTTCGCCGTGCCGTGGACGCGGGTGTCGCACGAGACGGGCATCCAGGTGCTGCACGATGCCGGGTTCACCGTGATCGCACTGTCGCCGTCGGGCTCGGTCGACATCGGCTCGGTGCCGGCGCCCGAGCGCCGAGCGCTGCTCGTGGGAAGCGAGGGTCCCGGCGTCTCACGCGGCTGGCTCGAGGCCGCCGATCGCACGGTCCGCATCCCGATGGACGCCGACATCGACTCGTTGAACGTCGCGACGGCGGCCGCGATCGGGCTCTACGCGCTCGCCTGAGCAGCGAAGGCCGGCCGCTACTATCCCGGCGTGCCCGAGGCGATCGATCACGTCTTCCTCGATATCGGCGGCGTGCTCTACGACGACCGGGTGTACGCGGAGGCGTGGCGGCGCGCGCTCCGCGAAGCCGGCGGCACGTTCACGGATGCGGCGTTCGAGGACGAGTACGCCGCCTGCCGCGCCGCACAGGATCGATCGTTCCGGGTGCAGCTCGCGACCGCGTTCCTCGGTCCGGACGCCGACGTGCGCGCCTTGGAGGCGCGGGCCGCCCGGTACTGGCAGTACCCGCCTTCGGCGTTGCACACCGATGTCGTGCCGACGCTCACGACCCTGCGCGACACCGGGTACCGACTGGGCGTGATCGCGAACCAGCCCTCGCAGGTGCGCGCGGCCATGGAGCGCGACGGCCTCGTGCCCTTCTTCGAGGTGTGGGGCGTGTCAGACGATCTCGGTCTGCACAAGCCGGACCCGGCGTTGTTCCACAGGACGCTGGAGCTCGCCGGTGTCGAGGGTGGGCGGAGCGTGATGGTCGGGGACCGGCTTGACTACGACATGCGCCCCGCGCGGGCCGCGGGGATGCACACGGTCTGGCTGCTGCGCGGCGAGGCGCCCGACGACCCGACCCCCGCGCAGCTCGCCGAACCGGACGTCGTGATCGAGGAGCTGCTGCAGCTGCCGGACGTGCTCGACGAGCTCAGCTGAGCTGGCGCTGCTTCTGGAGCTCGCTGGCCGCCTTCAACGCGGTCTGCGAGCGGGCGATGTCGGGCATCTCGTGGCCGCCGGCGAGCTCCTCGGCGGCCCATCTCGTGAGGTCGCGGATCGAAACGATGCCCACGACGCGATCCTTGTCGACCACCGGCAGGTGCCGGATGTTGAGCGAAACCATCTGCTCGGCCGCCTCGGCGATGTCCGCCTTGGGGGTGATCGTCTCGAGGTGGCGGCGGGTCATGCCGTGGGCGACCTCGACGCTGTGCGGATCACCACCGGCCGCGACGAGGTTCACGATGTCGCGCTCCGTCACGATGCCGGCAAGTGCGCCGTCCTTGCCGAGGACGACCACCGAAGAGATCCCGTTCGCGCGCATCTGCTTGGCCACGTCGGCGAACGTATCGCCCGCCTCGGCGGTCTTGACGTCGCCTCGCATGATGTCGCCGACCAGCATGGGGAACCTCCTGGGTCGCTCCGTGGAACCGGAAGCGTACCGCAGGCTCGTCGACGGCCGATAGAACGCGGTGGGCGGTTCCGCGGACGGGTGGCATGATGCGCGTCCATCCGCCGGAAGGAGCCGAGATGCCGATCGAACGGGCCGCCGACCACCCGACCTTCGAGCTCGGTGGCAACGCGATCACGTCGCTCGCCGCGCCCGCGCGTGGGTCGGACGAATCGGCGCTGTTCCGCATCGATCTGCCCGCCGGTGGGTCGCTCCCAGCGCACCATCACGACCACTTCGACGTGTTCACGGTGACGGCGGGGTCGGCGACGATGCACATCGGCGGAAAGGAGAGCGAGGTCGTCACCGGCGACGCGGTCGTCGTGCCTCCTGAGACGGTGCACTGGCTCACCGCAGGGAGCGACGGCGCGACGATCGTTGTGACGATGCTCGCGCACACGAAGCTCTTCCGCGAAGACGACGGCAGTGTCGGGGTGCCTCCCTGGGTGGGGTAGCGAGCGAGGTTAGGGCTCGGCCGACCCGCGGCTGACGCGCTCGATCAGCTCGGCGCCCCGCCCGATCTCGCGGAGCTCCTCCGACGAGAGCGCCGCCAGGCCCGCAGCGAGCGTCTGCACACGTTGCGCGCGCCCGCGGGTGAGGATCCGCTTCCCCGCCGGCGTGGCCTCGACCAGCACGCCACGGGCATCCGCGGGGTCGCGACGCCTTTTGACGAAGCCCTCGCGTTCGAGTCCGTCGACGAGCCGCGTCATCGTCGGTGCGGCGACGCCTTCGGCCATGGCGAGCGCGCCGATCGGAAGCGGGCCCGCGTACACGACGACCGACAAGGCCGACAGCCGGGGCGGGGAGACGCCGAGGACGTCGTCCTCGATGCGCAGGCGACGCAAGAGGTGCA
>DASYOY010000121.1:0-17833 GCA_036007245.1 Actinomycetota bacterium
CGGCGCCCGCCAGATCTTCTGACGGGCGGCGATCGAGTCGACATCGTGCGACTCGACGTAGATGTCGCCGGCCGGCTCGCGGACGGCGACGGCCCAGTGGTCCTGCCCCCGCATCATCACGCCCTCGACGACGGCTTGCCCACCGTAGAGGTGCGTCGCCGGCGTCGGCGACGCGGAGGCCTCGCCCACCGGGTCAGCCCTTGGCGGCTTGCTGCGCTGCCTGGGTCTTGGCGTACCGGCGCTGGAAGCGCTCGACCCGACCGCCCGTGTCCACGAGCTTCTGCTTGCCCGTGTAGAACGGGTGGCAGTTCGAGCACAACTCGGCCCGGATCTCGCTCACCGTCGACCGCGTCGTGAAGGTGTTCCCGCACGAGCAGTGCACGTTGGCGATCTGGTAGTCGGGGTGGATGCCTTGCTTCATGGTCGTCTCCTCGATCGGTCAGGCTACCGGTTCCAACGCCGGCCTATTCCGGGTCAGCTGCCGGTCGGCGCCTTCGCGATGTCCTTCAGGAACTGTTCGTTGGACTTGGTCGCCCGCAACTTGTCGATCAGGAGCTCCAAGGCCGCGCCCGAGTCCAGGGCGTGGAGCACCCGGCGGAGCCTGATCACCAGGGCGAGCTCCTCCGGTGGGAGCAGCAGCTCCTCCTTGCGGGTGCTCGAGGCGTCGACGTTGATCGCCGGGAACAACCGCTTCTCGGCGAGCTGGCGGTCCAGCCGGAGCTCCATGTTGCCCGTGCCCTTGAACTCTTCGAAGATCCCCTCGTCCATCCGGGAGCCGGTCTCGACGAGCGCGCTCGCGATGATCGTGATCGAGCCGCCCTCCTCGATGTTGCGCGCGGCGCCGAAGAACCGCCGCGGCGGGTACAGGGCCGCGGAGTCGATGCCGCCGGTGAGGATCTTGCCCGACGCCGGCATCGCGAGGTTGTAGGCGCGCGTGAGGCGGGTCAGGTTGTCGAGCATGATCGCGACGTCGTGGCCCATCTCGGCCAGGCGCTTGGACCGCTCGAGCACGAGCTCGGTGATCTGGATGTGCTGGTCGGTCGGCTTGTCGAACGTCGAGTAGACGACCTCGGCAGCGGTCACGGTGCGCTGCCAGTCGGTGACCTCCTCGGGGCGCTCGTCGACGAGCAACACGATCACGTGCGTCTCCGGGCTCGACTTCAGGATGCCGTTGGCGATCTGCTTCAAGATCGTGGTCTTGCCGGCCTTGGGCGGCGCGACGACCATCCCGCGCTGACCCTTGCCGATCGGCGAGACCATGTCGACGATCCGCTCGGCGATCGCGAGGGGACCGTTCTCCAACCGGAAGCGCTCGTTGGGGAACAGCGGCGTCAGCTTGTCGAACTGGGGACGCGTGGACGCGGCCTCTGGGTCCATGTCGTTGACCGACTCGACCTGCAGCAGCGCCGGGTACTTCTCATTGTTCTTCGGCTCGCGGATCTTGCCGGTGATCGTGTCGCCCTTGCGGAGCTGGTGCTTGCGCACATGCGACAGCGAGACGTACACGTCATCGGGTCCGGGCAGGTACCCGTTGGTGCGGAGGAACCCGTAGCCCTCGGGCAAGATGTCGAGGATCCCGGTCCGGCTCGGCGCCGTCTTGATCTCCTCGGCGCGGTCGGCTTCCTCCCGCACGCGGCGCTCCTCGCGCTGACGGCGGCGCTCCTCGCGGGACGGGCGGCGGCGGCGGTCGCGGTCGTCGCGGTCCTGATTGGCGCCGTCCCGCGGCCCGCGGTCTGCGTTGCCTCGGTCGGCGTTGCCACGGTCGGCGTTGCCGCGGTCTTGGCCTCGATCGGCGTTGGCCGGGCGGTCGGTGCCGTCGCGCCGCGCCGGGCGGTCATCGTCGGTGTCGGAGTCGTCGTCGGTGGTGGTCTCGGTCGTCGAGGTGGTTACGTCGGTCGAGCCCTCGTCGGCGTCGGCGGCCTTCGGCGTGCGCTTGGCGCGGGCGGGCTTGGCCTCGCCGCCGCCGTTGGTGCTCGAGCCGGCCGCGACGATCGCGTCGATCAACCCGGCTTTCCGGAGCTTCTGTGCGCCCTCGACGCCCATGGTCTGGGCGATCTGCTGCAGCTCCGGCAGCAGTTTCGCGCCGAGGGTGTCTCGGTCCATCGTGGTGTCCATCAGGTGGAGGCCTCTCCTTCTAGTTCTGTATGGAGGGTTCGCCAATCGGCGAGGAATCGCTCCAAGCCGAGATCGGTCATCGGGTGCTTCACGAGTTTCGTGAAGACATCGAACGGCATGGTGGCGATATCGGCGCCGGCCAGGGCAGACTCGACGACGTGCATCGGGTGCCGGAGCGAGGCTGCGAGCACCTTGGTGTCGTAGCCCTGCACAGCATAAAGGTCGCAGATGCTCCGTAACACCTCCATGCCGTCGGCCCCCGCATCGTCCAACCGGCCCAGGAACGGCGAGACGCAGTAGGCGCCCGCTTCGGCAGCCAAGATAGCCTGTGCCGCAGAGAAGACGAGCGTTACGTTCGTTCGGATCCCGCCGCCGCGAAGCGCCGTCGCCGCCTCGAGCCCCGCGGGGGTCATCGGTACCTTGACGACCGCGTTCGGCGCCATGTCGGCCAAGCGGCGGCCCTGCTCGATCATCCCGGGCGCATCGAGAGCCGTGACCTCGAGCGACACATCGCCCTCGACCTCGGTCAGGATCTCCTTCCAGACGGCGTCGGGCGAGGAGCCCTCACGGGCGAGCAGGCTCGGGTTGGTGGTGACGCCGCCGAGGACCCCCCACGCGTTGATCGTGCGGATCTCCTCGATGCTAGCGGTGTCGAGGAACAGCTTCATGCGGGGCGTCCTTCCTTCTGTCTGGCCTTCTCTGTGGCCTCGTGAACCGTCGATGCTGCAGCTGCCGTCGCGAGTTCCGCAGAGACCTCCGCGGCCTGCGACGTGGCCTTGTCCATCACCAGGTCGATCACCGTCGCGATCGTCTGGTCGAAGCTGTGGTTCGGGATCACCGGGACGCCGTGCGAAAGGGCCTGGCCTTTCACGTACCCCTGGAGCGCCCGGATGCCATCGAACCCCTCCGCGTAGCGGGTGGCGGGGCGGGATGCGACCGCGTCTTCCCGTGCGGCGAAGTGCGACCGGTGTCGCTCCTCGTCGTCGACCCCGATGATGAAGGGTACCGCGAGGATCGCGTCCCCGTGCTTGTCGACGTCGAAGAACCCCGGCACCACGTGGGCGCCTTCGATGACGATGCTCGTGCCCTCCGTGGCCGCCCGCTCGATCAGCGCGTTGATGCCCACCGAGACCGCGGCGGTCTGTTCGCGGTAGCCCATCACCAGCGCGTCCGCGGCGCGCGTCGGCGGCTCCCGCACGGCGCGGTCCGCCTGGAACGACGAGACGTGCAGCGTCGGCATCAGCTCCGGCGAGAGCATCGCGCGCATCACCTCCCGGATCGCGTCGGTCGCGACGACGCGGACGATCCCGAGCCGGGCTGCGAGCTGGGTCGCGATCGTCGACTTGCCGACCCCGGTCGCACCCCCGATCAAGATCACGATCGGGACGTCGAGGTGTTCGACCCGCTGCCAGCGCAGGTAGTTGGTCGCGTACCGCTCCCCCGCCACCTCGCGGATCACGTCGAGGGTGATCGTCACCAGTTCGGCCGAATCGATCGCGGCGCGCCGGTCCTCGAGGAGGCGAAGCTCGACCTCCTCGGCCACCTGGTAGGCCCGGTAGGGAGACAGGCCGGTGACCATGATCTGCGACGCGAGGAGGCCCTTGGAGAACGGCAGCCCGGTCTCCCGGTCGGAGATCAAGATCTGACTCGTCCGCGGGCGTTCGCTCATCGGCCGGGTCCTTTGGCGGTGCGGTCGCTCGCGCGACCGACCGTAAGGTCGAGGACCTCCTCGATCCGCCCGTCGAGGTCGGCCCCGTCGATGGGCAGGGGCCGGTTGTCGACGAACACCACCTCGGCACCGCGGTCGACCGCGCGCACGCCGGCGACATCGACGGCAGCTGCTTTGAGTTCGGTCAAGAGCACCTCGTGTTCTCCGGCCCCATCCAGGTCTTCGGCCAGCCCGGCCCGGTCACCGAGCCGCGCAGACCACCCGACGATCTCGGCGCCGTGCTCGCTCTCCAGGTGCGCCACCTGTCGGGCGGCGACCGCGGGCGGCGCGGTGGTGGCGAAGAAGGCTCTTCGTCCGGCGACGTCGGCGAGCGGCGTCGGCCGGAGGTCCGTGACCACGACCCGGGCATCGCCGAGGGAACCCTGGAGATGCGCGATGACGTGGGAGCCGTTCTCCGTCCCGAGACCCGGTCCGCCGGCCATGGTAACCACGGCCAGATCCGCCCGCAAGAGCCGGTACGGACCGAGGTAGCCGCGCACGTATTCGACCGGGCACGTCGCCGGGACGACGATCACACCGGCGTCCCAGGCGATCGGTGGGAGCGCGGCGCCGCTGCCCTCGAGGATCACCACGCCGGGATCGCGGGCGGCCGCGAGCTCGAGGGCCTCGGCGACGTTGGTCGCGAACGGGGCGCCCGCGAGGCCGCCGCCCGCCCGACGCGCGCCGATCGTCGTCACCCCGGTGGTGAGCGCGTCTTCCAGATAGTCGGAGGCAGCGTGCTGCCCGTCTCGCACCAACGCGAGGAGGGAGTCGAGCGTGACGCTGCCCGCCTCGGCGACCTGGGGCTCGGCCGGACCGCCGCGCCCCATCGCGACGACGACGGGCAACAGGCCACCGCGGGCGGCGATCCGCGCGACCTCACCGGCGACCGCGGTCTTGCCCGTCCGCTTGCCGGTACCGAACACCGCCACGGTCGGGGTGCCGAGTGGTGGCGCGAGTCGTTCCGGCGGATCCAGCCGGAAGTCGGGCCCGACGTAGGGCACACCTCGGGCGAGCGCGACGGCCGCGATGGCCATCCGCTCGCGATACCCGAGGATCGGTTCGTCGGACAGGTCCAGGACGAGGTCGGGCGAGAGCTCGTCGATCGCGGCGGCGACGGCTGCGAACCGGTCGTCGCCCGCGGCGCGTGTCGGCACGCCGAGGTCGGGTGTCGCGCCGGCGCCGAGCTTCTCGATGCCCCCGACGAGTACGGCGGCGATCACGTCGTAGCCGCGTTCCCGGGCGACCTCGAGCCCCCAGCGCGTCACCGGCGGATAGTGCTCGCCATCGACGAGCGCCAGGGTGCGCATCGGGGTGGACCTCCTCGGGTCGGAACTACGCGCGGTCTGCGGCAGCGTGCTCGAAGGGCTCTTCGCGCGGTTGCCGCTCGCCGGCCGGCACGAATGCCGCCAGCAGATGCGGCTCGGCGTCGAACGGGAACCGGCGGGTGATCCGGACCTCTGCCCCGTCGAACTCGAGCACGTTGTAGCACGGCTTGCCGTGGCCACGCACGCGCATCGACGACACCGTGCCGGCGTTCGCCACGTAGAGGTCCTCGAGCCGCCAGACATACGGGACGTGCTTGTGCCCGGACAGCACCACGTCGACCCCGGCGTGGATCAAGACCTCGAGCAGATCGCCGGCGTCCATCACCGTGGACCGCTCGCGGCCGGTCCCCGGGATCGGCAGCAGATGGTGATGCAACACGAAGATGTTGAGCGTCGATGCCGCGCGGAACTCCTGCTTGATCCACGGGTAGTGGACGCGGCCGACCTTGCCCTCGTTGAGGTCGGGCTCGCTCGAGTCGACCCCGACGATGCGGACGCCGCTGACGTCTGTGCTCCACATCCGCTGCCCGATCAGATCCTCGAAGTGGACATAGCCCACGTTGCGCGAGTCGTGATTCCCGGGCACCGTGAGCAACGGCGCGTCGATCCGCTCGGCGTAGGCGAGCCACGCCTTGTACTCGGGCCGGAATCCCTCGGTGGTGAGGTCGCCCGACACGACGACCGCGTCGGGCGCGAGTTCGTTCAGCTCGACGATCACCCGGTTCATCAGATTCGGGACGAAGTACGGCGATCCGAGATGCGGATCGGAGATGTGGGCGATGGTGACCATCTCCGTCGAGTCTACGGTCCGGGGTCGCGGCCGGTGCGCATCCCGGCGCGCATCCCGCCGTCGACGAGCAGGGCAACGCCGTTGACGAAACTCGCCCGGTCCGAACAGAGGAACACCGCCGCGTCGGCGACGTCCACCGCCTCGCCGATCCGTCCCAGCGGCGGCCGGATCCACGTCGCGGCGTCGTCCTCGGGACGATCTTCGCCGGGCGGCCCCATGTGCCGCATGCCCGGCGCGGTGTCGCCTGGGCAGATCGCGTTGGATCGGACGCCGCGCCGGCCGCCCTCGATCGCGAGCATGTTCGACAGCATGATCAGCGCCGCCTTCGACACCGAGTAGATGCCGATGTCCTCTTCGCCCAGCACGCCGGCATCCGAGGAGACGTGCAGCATCACGCCGCTCCGCGCTTCGAGATGCGGGAAGGCGGCCTGCGCGTACACGAATGCGCCGCGCACGTTGATGTCCATCACGCGGTCGTAGGCGTCCAGCGGCGTGTCGAGCGCACCGGCCTGCACGCCGATCCCGGCGTTGTTCACGAGGATGTCGAGGCCGCCGAGCAGAGCGACGGTCTCATCGACGCTCGCGCGCGCCTGGTCGGGGTCGCCCGCATCGGCACGGAGGAAACGGATCGCGCCGCGTGACGCGAGCGCGGCCTCCGCCTCGTGGCCGAGCGCGCCGTCGCGGCCGGTGATCACGACCGAGGCCCCCTCATCGAGGAACCGCTCGGCCATCGCGCGGCCCAGCCCCGAGGTGCCGCCGGTGATGAGCGCGGCCTTGCCGGCGAGCTCAGGCATCGACGGTGAACCCCTCGCGACGGATCCCGAGCGGCACGGCGCGCCACTCGCCGGGACCCTCGAGGGCCTCCGGTGGGATCTCGGCGCCGTCGAGCGGGAACGCGATGAGGCTCGGGCCAGCCCCCGAGACACACACGGGGACACGTCGCAGCGCCTGGATCCGGTCGAACTGATCGGCCATCTCCGGAACGAGCTCGAGCCGAGCGTCTTGGTGGAGGCGATCACGCAGCGCTTCCTGCAGCAGCGCGGGATCGGTCGTCAGCGCTTCGACGAGGAGCGCCGCGTGGCCGAGGTTGAAGACGGCGTCGGCCATCGACACCCGGTCGGGCAAGGCGTCCCGGGCGCTCGCGGTATCGAGGCGAACGCTCGGGACGAGCACGACCGCACGAAGCTCAGGGTGCGGTTCAAGTCGATGCACCGCGCCGTCGACCGCAATCGTGAGCCCGCCGAACACAGCAGGCGCCGCGTTGTCCGGATGGCCTTCGATCCCCGCGGCCTCGGCGAAGACGGAGAACGCGTCGCCGCGGTCGATGCCCAGATCGAGCACCCTGGATGCGAGCACGACACCGGCCACCGTCGCCGCGGAGGACGAGCCGAGACCGCGCGCGAGCGGGATCCGATTGACCCCATGCAGCGCCAGCGACGGGAGTGGCGTATCCATCGAGGACGCGATCGCAGCCATCGTCGTGGAGACGAGATCTGAGCCGTCGACCGCCAGTTCGTCGGCACCCTCCCCTTCCCATGTCACGCCGGACGGCGCGTCGGTGTCGACGGTGACGTCGTTACAGAGGTCGAGGGCGAGACCGAACGTGTCGAAGCCCGGGCCGAGGTTGGCCGACGTCGCCGGGACGCGAACGGTGACGCGCATGGTGCGCGGAGCCTATCGCGCGCTGTCGGCCAGCCCGAGCTCCTCGGCGACGACCGCCGCATCGGCGGGAACGCTGACCGGATGGGCGGCGCCCGCGATCGCCCACTCGGTGTCTTTCAGTCCGTGGCCCGTGAGGATGCACACGACCGTCGCCCCCGCGGGGATCCGGCCTTCCTCGTGTGCTTGGAGGAGTCCGGCGACGCTCGCCGCGCTCGCCGGCTCAGCGAACAATCCCTCCCGCGCGACCAGCCGATAGGCGGCGAGGATCTGCCGGTCGGTCACCGACCAGATGCCGCCTTCGGAGCTCCGCGCCGCGTCGATCGCGAGGTCCCACGAGGCGGGGTTCCCGATGCGGATCGCCGTCGCGATCGTCTGGGGGTCGGGCACCGGAACCCCGGTGACGAGCGGCGCCGCGCCGGCCGCCTGGAACCCGAACAGCTGCGGCGGCTCCGAGATCACGCCGTCTGCCAGGTACTCGGAGTAACCGAGCCAGTGGCTCGAGATATTGCCCGCGTTGCCGACCGGCACGCAGTGGATGTCCGGCGCGCGTCCGAGGAAGTCACAGATCTCGAACGCGGCGGTCTTCTGTCCTTGGAGCCGGAACGGATTCACGCTGTTGACCAGCGTCACCTGGTATCGCTCCGCGAGGTCTCGTGCAAGATCAAGCGACGCGTCGAAGTTCCCTTCGACCTCCAGCATGCGGGCGCCGTGGACGAGGGTCGCGGCCATCTTGCCCATCGCGACCTTGCCCTTGGGTACCAACACGGCGCAGGTGAGCCCGGCCTTCGCCGCGTAGGCCGCGGCCGATGCTGATGTGTTCCCGGTCGAGGCGCACACGACCGCCTGCGCGCCTTCCTCCGCCGCCTTGGAGATCGCGAGGGTCATCCCGCGGTCCTTGAAGGAGCCCGTGGGGTTCGCCCCGTCGTACTTGAGCCACACCTCGGCGTCGGTGTGCACCGACAGCGCGTCGCTCCGCACGAGCGGCGTGCCGCCTTCGCGAAGCGTGATCACCGGTGTGTCATCGGTGACGGGCAGGCGTTCACGGTATTCCTCGATCAGGCCGCGCCATTGATGTGCGCCCCGCGTGCGCATGTCGGCGCCGGCACTCACTCCTAGCCCTCCACCCGGAGCAGGCTCACGACCGCTCGGACGGCATCGCGTTCGCGCAGCTCCTGCACCGTCTTCTGGAACGGGCCTTCCTGCGCGCGGTGCGTGATGAACACGAGCGCAGCCTGCTCGCCGAACCCCTCCTGCCATACGCGCTCGATCGACACGCCGTTGCGGCCGAAGACCGCGGCGATCTCGGCGAGCACGCCTGGGCTGTCCGCGACGTGGAGGTTCAGGTAGTACTGGCCGTATGTGTCATCCATCGGCCGGATCCGCCGGCCGACGCTGGTTCCCGCCGCGCCCTGCATGCGGCCGCCGTAGACGAGATGGCGCGCCACACGCACGAGGTCGCCGATCACCGATGTGCCGGTCGGCTCGCCGCCCGCGCCGCGCCCGTAGAACATCAGGCTCCCCGCCTTATCGGCTTCGATGAAGACCGCGTTGTACGCGTCGCGAACGCTCGCGAGCGGATGCTCGGTGGGGATCATCGCCGGGTGGACGCGGACCGACACGTCGTCGTCATCGAGTTCGGCGATCGCGAGCAGCTTGACGACGTAGCCGAGGCGCGCGGCGTCGGCGATGTCCTGCGCGGTGATGTGCGTGATGCCCTCGCGGTAGACATCGCCATCCGTGACCCGCGTGTCGAAGGCGATCGACGCGAGGATCGCGCACTTCGCCGCCGCGTCGAAACCCTCGACGTCGGCGGTCGGGTCGGCCTCGGCGTACCCGAGGCGCTGCGCGTCCGCGAGCGCCTCGTCGAACCCGGACCCGTGGTCGGACATCTGGGTGAGGATGTAGTTGGTCGTGCCGTTCACCACACCGAGGATCCGCGTGACACGATCGCCCGCAAGCGATTCGCGCAGCGGCCGGATCAACGGGATCCCGCCGGCCACCGCCGCTTCGTACGCGAGGTCCGCACCGCCGGCGTGAGCCGCAGCCTCGAGCTCCGCGCCGGCGGCCGCGATCAGCTCCTTGTTGCCGGTCACCACCGGCTTGCCGGCGGCGAGTGCGCGCTCGACGAGCTGCCGGGCCGGATCCAGGCCGCCGAGCAGCTCGACGATGACGTCGACGTCGGGGTCGTCGACGATCGAGGTGGCGTCGGCGGTGAAGAGCTCGGCCACCAGCGGCACGTCGCGGCGCCGAGCCACATCGCGGACCGCGACGCGCGCGATCTCGATCCGAACGCCGGCGCGGCGGGCGACGTCATCGCCGTGGGTATGGAGGGTCCGCGCAACGGCCGACCCGACCGTGCCACAGCCCAGCATCCCCACGCGGATCACGCGGTCCGTCACGTGCGTGCGCCCCCTTCGGCCGTGGGCAAGGCGCCGGCCCCCCACGGGGTCCCAAGTATGACGTCGAGCCTGTCCATGTCATCGACGTCTTCGCGGCGGAGCCAGAGGGTCGCATCTCCGTCGCGAACACCCACCACCGCGGGCCGGCCGAACCGGTTGTACGCGGAGGCGAGCGGATAGGTGTAGGCGCCGGTCGCGGCCACCGCGAGGAGGTCGCCGCGCGCGAGCCCGGTCGAGAGCGACACGTCGTCGACAACGACGTCGCCCGACTCACAGTGGCGGCCGACCACGGTGACCTGCTCCGTCGGTCCGTTGCCGTTGGAGACTGCGGCAACGTCGTGCCGCGCGTCGTAGAGCGCGGGCCGCAGGTTGTCCGACATGCCTCCGTCGATCGCCACCAGGTTCCGCCCACCAGCCTGCTTGCGCGAAAGCACTCGATACAAGGTGAGCCCCGGGTTCGCGATGATCGCGCGGCCGGGTTCGATCTGAAGCGCCGCGTCGGAGCCGTTGGCGTCGAGCTCGTCGCGAAGCGCGGCGGCCACGGCAACGACATCGGACGGCGTCTCGTCCGTGTACGTCACACCGAAACCACCTCCCACATCGATGATCGCGGGTCGGATGCCGGCGTCCACTGCGACGCCGAGCAGCGCACGCACCACCCGCACGTGCGCATCGACGTCGAGCACTTGGGAGCCCGCGTGTGCGTGCAGACCGATCAGCCGGATGCCGGCGGTCGCCGAAGCGCGCCGCGCGACGTCGGCCGCCGCCGCGAGCGGCACGCCGAACTTCGATGCAGCGTGTCCCGTCGCGATGGCTTCGTGGGTCTCCACCTCGACGTCGGGCGTCACCCGCAGGAGAACCGCCTGAGCGACGCCGGCGCCGCGCGCGATCGCCCCGAGACGATCGAGCTCCTGGGCGTCGTCGACGATCACCGCGCCGAGGCTCGCTTCCACGGCCGCGGTCAGCTCGTCGTCGGTCTTGGCGTTCCCGTGGAGGAGGACACGCGACGCCGGCGCACCGGCGCGCAGGCAGGTCGCCACCTCGCCGCCGGACGCGCACAACAGATCGAGTCGTTCCTCGAGCGCCGCGCGGATCACGGCCGCGCACGTCATCGCCTTGACCGCATACGCCACCCGTGGGAACGCAGACGTCATCGCCCGCATCCGTTGGCGCATGTCGGCCTCGTCGATCACGAGCAGCGGCGTGCCGAACCGGTCCGCGAGGTCGGCGGCCGCACGGCCGCCGACCGTCAGGCCCGCCGAGGTCCAGCGGGCGGATCGAGGCCAGGGATCAGGCATCGTCGCGGTCCATGCGCTCGGGCGCCGACACGCCGAGCACCGCGAGGAGGTTCGCGAGCACCTGCTGGGTCGCGCGACAGAGCCACAGCCGCGCCTGCGTCAGTTCGGCGTCATCGCCGACCACGCGGCATTCGGTGTAGAAGCGGTGGAACCGGGCGGCCAGATCCTGCGCCGCATGTGCCAACCGGTGCGGCGCGCGGAGCTCGGCCGCCCGTACGAGCACGTCGGGCATCTCCGCGAGGGCGCGGAGCAGATCCAGCTCCGAGGCATGCCCGAGCAGTGCGAGATCGACGTCTTCGATCGGGGCGATCACGACGCCGGAGGACTCGGCCTTCCGAACGATCGAGGCGATCCGGGCGTGGCCGTACTGCACGTAGTACACGGGGTTCTCCATCGACGCCCTCGCGACCTCTTCGATGTCGAACCGCATCGAGTGGTCGTTCGAGAACAGCAACAGATGGAACCGCGCCGCATCCGTTCCGACCTCGTCGATCAACTCGTCGAGCGACACGAACGTGCCGGCGCGCTTGCTCATCGGCAGCGGCTCTCCGCTTCGCTGGAACGCAACGAACTGGTACAGCAGGAGCTCGACCCGGTCGGGGTCGAAGCCGAGCGCGTCGGCGGCGCCCTTCACCCGGATCACATCGCCGTGGTGGTCGGCGCCCCAGACGTAGATCAGATGGTCGAACCCACGCCGGAACTTGTCGACCAGGTACGCGCAGTCCGCGCCGAAGTAGGTGTGCCGCCCGTTCGAGCGGATCACGATGCGGTCCTTGTCGTCGCCGTAGTCCGTCGACCGGAACCACGTCGCGCCGTCGGCCTCGTAGATCTTGCCCGCCGCGAACAGTCGATCGATCGACTCCCCGATCTCGCCGCGCTCCTCGAGGGTCGCTTCGGACACGTAGGTATCGAAGGACACACCGAACCGCGCGAGTGTCTCGCGGATGCCGTCCATCGCCCGCCGCGCACCTTCCACGCGCAGCCGCACGAACCGTTCTTCAGGCGGGAGGTCGGCGAGCGCATCGCCGTACTCACGCAGGATGTCCATCGCGTAGGCAGTCACGTAGTCGCCCTGGTACCCGTCCTCAGGCACCTCGGCGTCGCGCCCGAGCGCCTGCAGGTACCGTGCTTCGACCGACGCGCCGAACCGGTCCATCTGCCCGCCCGCGTCGTTGAAGTAGTACTCACGCTCGACCGTATGGCCGGCGGTTTCGAGCAGCCGCGCGATCGAATCACCCAGCACCGCGTTGCGGGCGTGGCCCACGTGCAGCGGTCCCGTCGGGTTCGCGCTGACGAACTCGACCTGGACGCGTTCACCGGTCGGCTCTGCACGTCCATACCGGGCGCCCTCGGCGGCGATCGCGCGGACCGTGTCGAACAGCCAGTCGTCGGTCGTCCAGACATTGATGAAGCCGGGCCCGGCCACGTCGACCTTCTCGACGAACGGCACGGGCTCGAGCGCGGCGATCAGGGCCTCGGCAACCTGGCGCGGGGGCGCGCCGGCCCGCTTGGCCAGTGCGAGCGCCACGTTGGTCGCGAAGTCTCCGTGCTCCTTCTGTCGGGGTTCCTGGAGCTCCGGCTCGGGAAGATCGCCGTCGAGACCCAGCGCCGGCGCGGCCGACCGCAGCCCGGCGGCCAGCCAGTCGCGCAGCTGCTGCTCGATCACGGCCCGTCGCCCTCGAGCATAGCGCGCACCGTCGCCACCAGCTCAACCATGTCGAACGGCTTCTGGACGTAGCGCGCGTCGCCCGTCGGGGCATCGTCGCGGCCGCGCGCGGTGAGGAACAGCGCCGGCACGTCGGCCGTCGCGGGGTCCTCACGCAGCCGCCGCAAGATCTCGCGGCCGTCCATCCCAGGCATCATCAGGTCGAGCACGACGACGTCGGGCGCCTGCCGGGCGGCACTCGCGAGCGCCTCCTCGCCGTGCGAGGCTGCGTCCACATCGAAGCCCTCCATGCGGAAGTTGACGTCGAGCAGGCGAAGGATCGCTGGGTCGTCGTCGACGAGGAGGATGCGCGGCATGGGCTGAGCATACGGGCAGCCACACAGGGGTCGGTTGCTAGACTCGCTCGTCTCGCCCCCGTAGCTCAGAGGATAGAGCGTCGGCCTCCGGAGCCGGAAGCGCAGGTTCGAGTCCTGCCGGGGGCACCACGTCGAGGGGTTCGTTCGGCGGGAGCTCGCGACCCCTACCATGCGCGCATGAGCGACGCGGGTGCCACGAACGCCGACGCGGTGCACGACCATGGACCGCTCGACCTCCCGGACCTCGACCTCGACCCGATCGCGCAGCTGCGCGCGTGGCTGGCCGACGCCGAAGCCGCCGGCGTCGTCCTCGCGAACGCGATGGCGATCGCGACGGTTGGCGCCGACGGCGCACCGTCGGTCCGCCACGTGCTCCTCCGGCACATCACCGACACGGGCATCACCTTCTTCACGAACCGAACCAGCCGCAAGGCACACGAGGTCGCCGCGACGCCGCGCGCGGCGTGCACGCTGTACTGGCGCGAGCTCGATCGCCAGGTTTGCCTGCGCGGCGCGGTGACCGAGCTGCCGGCTGCCGACTCCGACGGGTACTTCGCCACCCGCCCACGTGATGCGCAGCTCGGGGCGTGGGCCAGTGAGCAGAGCCGCCCCCTAGAGGATCGCGCGACGCTGGAGCGCCGGGTCGAGGAGACCCGGGAACGCTTCGCCGGCCAGGACGTGCCGAGGCCCGAGCATTGGGGCGGGTACCTGCTCACCCCTGACGAGGTTGAGTGCTGGCAAGGCCGTCCGTACCGGCTCCACGACCGGTTCCGATATACCCGCGAAGAGGCGGGCTGGCGGCTCGAACGGTTGTACCCCTGACGCCTGCGCCGCTCCCCGCCGCGCGGTAGCCTCCGGCGCCATGGACGACCTCCAGCGACGCATCGACGACGACCGGCAGCGCATCGTGGACGAACTGAGCACGCTCGTCGCGATCCCCTCGGTCGGCTACGAGGGCTACGACGCGGCGAACGTTCGCGCGAGCGCGGAGGCGACGGCGACGATCCTGCGCGACGCCGGGCTCGCGGAGGTTCGCTTGATCGAGCTCGACGGGGGGCACCCCGCCGTGTTCGGCGAGCATCGCGGTCCCGACGGCGCCCCGACCGTGCTCCTCTACGCGCATCACGACGTCCAGCCGGCCGCAGACCCGGACGAGTGGGCGCATGCGCCGTTCGAGCCGGTCGTCATCGATGGCCGTCTCTACGGTCGCGGCAGCGCCGACGACAAGTGCGGCATCGCGATCCACGCCGCCGTGATCCGCGCGCTCCTCGCCGACGGCGACCCACCGGTCACGATCAAGGTGATCGTCGAGGGCGAGGAGGAATGCTCGACCGAGCACTTGCCCGAACTCGTTCAAGGCGATGCCGACCTGCTCCGCGCCGACGTCGCCGTCGTCGCCGACGGCGGGAACGTCCGCACGGGCGTGCCGACGATCACGACGAGCGTCCGTGGCGCGACCTCGCTCGAGGTGCGCGTCGACGTGTTGCCGCAGGCGGTCCACTCCGGCGCGTTCGGAGGGCCGCTGCCCGACGCGATCAGCGCGCTCGCTCGCATGATCGCATCGCTTCACACCGACGACGGCGAGGTCGCGGTCGACGGCCTGCATGCGTTCGAGTGGACAGGCGACGAGGTCACCGAGGAGGCGTTCCGCGCCGAGACCAACGTCTATCCCGAGATCCAGCTCTTCGGCTCCGGCTCGATCGCCGACCGCACGCTCTCGCAGGCCTCGATCAACGTGCTCGCCTTCGACGCCCCGCGCGTGAACGAAGTGGCCAACCAGATCGTCCCCACGGCGACCGCGGTCATCGGGCTTCGCATGGCGCCGGGCGAAGACTACGCGAAGGCGAGGCAACTCGTTGCAGGACACCTGCGGGCCGCCGCGCCGTGGGGGGTCCGCGTCGCGATCGATGAGGACGAGCCCGGCGCCGGCTACATCGTCGACACCACGTCGGCGGCGTTCGCGGCGGTTCGCGAGGCGCTCTCGGAGGCGTTCGACCACGAGGTCATCGAGATCGGATCTGGCGGCTCGATCCCGCTGGTGCCGCTGCTCGTGGAGACGTTCCCCGGGATCCAGGTCGTGATGTGCGGCGCCGCCGATGACCGCTCGAACTACCATTCGCGCGACGAAAGCGTCGACCTCGGCGAGGTCGTCCGGATGGCGCATGCCGAGGCCGCGTTCCTCGTGAAGCTCTCCGGGCGATAGCGCAGGTCACTGCTAGGTTGAACGCTATGAGCGACCCGCAGGACCAGAGCGCGACGCCCGACGTGATGCCGGCGATCCCGATGCCGCCGCAGGGCGACGGCGAGCAAGAGGAGTCGATCACCCAGCCGGCGAAACTCCTGCGGATCGCGAGCATGGTCCGCGAACTCCTGGAGCAGACACGCCAGGCGTCGCTGGACGAACCCGGCCGCAAACGGCTCGCCGACATCTATCAGCGCGCGGTCGGTGAGCTCTCCGAGGTGCTCTCCCCCGACCTGCGCGACGAACTCGGGCAGCTCGCCCCGCCGATGGAAGGCGTCCCGACCGAGGCCGAACTCCGCGTCGCGCAGGCACAGCTCGTCGGCTGGCTCGAGGGCCTGTTCCACGGCATCCAGGCGGCGATGTTCGCCCAGCAAGCGGCAGCGCAGGCGCAATTCCAAGAGCTCCAGCGCCGCGGCCTGATGGCGCAGAACCCTGCGCCGGGTCAGGGCGACGACCAGTCGCCCGACGGCCGTCGCGCCGGCCAATACCTCTAGCCCGGCCCGGCCTCCTCGGTCGCGGCGATGCCTTGTGCCGAGCCGGTCAGTCGCTGCGCGATGTAGATCGGGACGAACGACACGACGAGCACCGCGAGCGCGACAACGTTCACGATCGGCCGGTTGAACGGCCGCTGGATGTTGCCGTAGATCCACAGGGGCAGCGTGAGGACGGTGCCGGCGAGGTATTTCGTCACGACGATCTCGTCGAACGACAGGCCGAACGCCAGGAGCGCACCGGCGATGATGGCGGTCCGCAGGCTCGGCAGCGTCACGCGTCGGAACGTCGTCGGGCCGTCGCCGCCGAGATCCATCGACGCTTCGGTGAGCGACCCCGCGGTCCGTCGCAGGCGTGCGACCACGTTGTTGTAGACCACCACCACGCAGAACGTCGCGTGCCCCAGGACGATCGCGGCGAACCCGAACGTGAGCGGGATCGACGTGCGGGAGCTCTGCACGGCGGACGACAACGCGAGGGCCGTGACGATACCGGGCAGCGCGATCGGCAAGACCAGGATGAACGACACGGCGTCTCGCCCGAAGAACGCGAACTTGTGTACCGCGAACGACGCGAGCGATCCGAGGACGAGCGCGATGCAGGTCGCGCAGATCGCCGCGAGAACCGAGGTTCGCAACGCACCCTTCAGCGTCGGGTCTTGCCACGCGACCGAGAACCATTTGAGCGTGAACAGCTGCGGCGGCCAGGAGCCCGACACGCTCTTGTTGAAGGCGTAGACAACGACGATCACGAGCGGCACGTACAGGAAGGCGAGCGTGATGCCCGCTCCCACGCGAACCGCGATCCGAACGGGTCGACTCTCCATCCGCCCGCTCCTAGAGCGCCTCGAAGGCGTGCATGGCCCGCGCGATCAACAGGTAGATCCCCATGATCGCGAGCGGGATCATCGAGATCGCCGCCGCGAGCGGCTTGTTGTTGGCGGTGCCGCCGGCGAGTTGGTCGATCATGTTCCCGAGCACCAAGGTCTTGCTGACCAGCGGCGCCGCGAGGTAGTCGCCGAGCGTCAGGGAGAACGAGAAGATCGTCGCCGCGACCACCCCGGGGAGCACCAGCGGGAACACGATCTTGCGGAACGTCCGTCCGGACCGAGCCCCGAGATCGCCCGACGCTTCGAGGTAGGTATCCGGCACACGCTCGAACGCCGCGAGGATCGGCAAGATCACGTACGGCAACCAGATGTAGCTCAGCACGATCCACAACGAGATGATGCTCGACGACAGCTCGGGGTGGAATCCGAAGATCCCGAAGAATGCGTCGACCGGACCGTCGCCGCCGAGCATCGTCTTCCACGCGAAGACCTTCACCAGGTAGTTCGCCCATAGCGGCATCACAACCGCGAAGAGCAAGGCATTGCGGATCCGCGGGCTCGCCATCCGCGCGGCGTAATACGCGAGCGGGAACGCGAGGAGCACGTCGGTCACGGTCACGGCAGCGGCCAGCACGACCGTGCGGAAGGTCACCCGCCAATACACCGAGCCGTGCAAGATCGTCTGGTAGTTCTGGAAGCTCCACGTGTGCTCGATCTGTGACGTGTACGGGTTCAGCGTCCAGAACGATGAGAGCAACAGCACAACGAGCGAGAACAGGTAGATCACGACCATCCACGTGAGTGTCGGACCTAACGTGAAGGTCAGCTGCGCGCCCCGGTGCCGGAACAGGAATGCGGAGGCGCGCCGCGTCAGCGGTCGCCGGGCACTCCTCGGGGCCACGCTCGTCGTTGCCATGCGGTGCGGTTCGATGCCGGGCGGCCCTTCGG
>DASYOY010000122.1:0-23585 GCA_036007245.1 Actinomycetota bacterium
AAGGCGCGTCGACAGCTCTTCGTTCAGCAGGTCGCGGGTCGCCGCCTGCGAGATCGGACCGACGATCAGCCGGTCGATGCGTTCGGGCGGCAGCGCTCGGTCGAGACCGAGGGGGAGAGGGTCCATGTCCTCAGCCCGCGCCGTGACCAGGATCCCGATCGGCACGTCGTGCAGCCGTCGGATGGCGAACTCCAACACCCGGGCCGAGGGAGCGTCGAGCCACGCAACGTCGTCAACGGCCACCACCAGCGGCCCCGCTTCGGCGAGGGCGATGAGCGCTCCGTGGAACGCCGAGGAAAGCGTCCGGCGGTCCGGTGGAGTCGGGCCGGCCTCGGTGCGAAGGAGCGCGATCTCGAGGGCGGTTCGTTGTGGCGCGGAGATCGCGTCGAGGATCTCGTCGACGACGCCGTCCAGCAGGTCCCCGACCGCCGCGAATGAGAGCTTGGCCTCGGCCTCAGTGGGACGCGAGGAGAGCACACGATAGGCGCGAGCGCGGGCGTCTTCGAGGGCGTCGAGCCACACGGCGCTCTTGCCGATCCCGGCCTCGCCGCCGAGGACGAGGGCGTGGGGTCCGTTCGGAACGGCGTCGAGGAAGGACGAGACGCGGGCCAGCTCGGCTTCTCGACCGAAGCGAGCGCGCTCCATATGGGATCCCCCCCCTCGTGGTTCCGGGCCATTATCGCCTTCGTGGTCCCGATGGCGACAGCGGGATCCTCGACCGCATCGCCCTGGGATGAGCGCCGTAGATCTGGGCCATCCGTCCGGTTGGGCCGTAGATACGCACGACCGGTCGAACCACTCGTTTCAACCTCATCCCAGCTCAATCACGAAGGAGGATGCACATGGATGTTCGAACGTTGCGTCGATCGCCCGTTCGCTGGATCGGGCTTCTCGCGGCCGTCGCCGTCACGCTGATCATCCCGTTGGGGTCGTCGTCGGCGCAGGCGGCGGCTCCCAGTATCGGCTTCGGCTTCCACGCTCAGGATGTATCCGGCTTCCCCACGGGGAGCGTCTCCCTGACCGGCGGAGGCGCGTTCGATCTCACCACCTCGACGGTGCACGCGGGAGGCGGCTTCAGCTGCACCCACGAGGTAGACCAGCTCTTCTTGGCCGGATGCCTGCAGGGTCAGGGCGTTCGTTGGGACACGGCGAGTGTCTTGCCGAGCACGATGTTCAAGTGCACGGGCTCGGTCGGTGAAGCCGCGAAACCTGCGACCACAGGAACGGACACCGTCGTCGTTCAGGCGGACTTCTACCGTGCGGGCGACGCCAATGACGAGTCGTTCACCGCACAGATGATCGTCTCGACGCAGGACATCGCGAGCGACATCCAAGGAGTCCAGAACGTCTGGGTCCAAGGCGTGGGTTGCGGAGCGGCCACCGTTCACTTCGGCGCCTGATCGCTCGGTTCGACGGAGCCAGAGCCGGCGAGCGGGATCTCCCGCTCGCCGGCTCGCCTTCGTGACTAGCTCTTGCCCAGCGGCCGAGCGACCGTTGAACGCTCGCTCAGGGAGTCGTCGGTCAGGCCACGCGGCCTCGTGGTGAGCATCGTTCCAAGAGGAACGCCTCGAACGTTCTGTTGAACAACGCGCGTGGACCGCGCGCAGCTCGGATCAGCTCGATCGCCTCCGTTGGCTCGTGCCCGAGCGCGATCAGGGCTCGTCCGACGACGAGACCCGACCGGTTCAGCCCGGCGGCGCAATTCACGACCACGCGCTGGCCGCCGTCGACCATCGATGCGACCCGGATGCCCAGCATGTGGACGGCGTCCGGGTCGGGGATCCACGGCACGTCGTCGAGCAACAGGAAGGTGTAGTTCTTCCCGCGCATCCGTGCGCTCTGGTCCCAACCGCCGACGTCGACCGATGCGTCGAAGCCGTGTTCGGCGAGCAGCTCGCCGGGCGAGAGCCACGAACTCGCCTGCGCGAGCCGGGGGATCACCTCGTTGTACGCGTCGAGTGGATAGCCGTCGAGATCAAGCGTCGGGGTCACTCGATCCCCTTCCTCCGGCCGCGACGTTTGACGTTCGTCTCGTACCGCATCGCCTTCAGCTCGTACATCCCGAACGTGCCGTCGTCCATCGTGCGGCTGTGCAACTCCGTCTGATCGGCCTGCTCGAGCAACTCCTTCGCGCGGCTCGAGCCCGGCGCGATCGCCCGCAGATCCTCGGCGGCCTTGTGCAACAGCTCGCTCGCTCCGTCGAAGTCGCCATGCTGCGCACGTTCGCGTGCCTCTTCCTGCGCTCGCGCGCTCGCGAGGATCACGACCTCCTCGGTGACCTCGGTGTCGATCTCGGCGGCGGCGGGGTCGTCGGCCGAGACGAGGTTGACCGTGACCGGCACGCGGAGCTCGTGCGCGGCCACCTCTTCGCCGATCGAGACGTACCGCACGATCACCTCGGCGACCGTCGCCGGCCCGAGCGTCGCGAGGCTGGGAACGTCGAGCGCGAACACGATCCGCCGGCGTTCTTCGCCGTACGCGTCGCCGACCTGCATCTGGATCCCGCCGGGAACGGACACGATCGGGAACTCGTTGAGCACGGACACCATCGGCACCGTGTCGGGGTCGGGTCGGATCTCGACGGACAGGTTCTGCGCGACGAGGGCGACCAGATCGTCGAACTCCTGCGCGAAGATGCCCGGCACGTTGTCGACGCCGGGCGCGAAGTACGCGCTGCCGCCGCCCTCGTTGGCCATCCCGGTCATCAGATCCTCGTCGAAGCGGTCGCCGAAGCCGATCGTCGTCGTTCCGACGCCGTCGTCCGCCGCGCCGCGTGCGAGCTTCGCGAGCTCGCCCGCATCGTCGATCCCGACGTTGGCGTGACCGTCGGAGAGCAGCAGCACCTTCTTCGGGCCTTGACCGCCGGCGACGGTGCCGAGCTGCTCGACGCCCTTGAGCCAGCCGCCGGACAGGTTGGTCGAGCCGCCCGAGTGGATCCCGCCGATCGACGCCTCGATCAGCTGCTGGTCGACGCCGACCGGCGCAAGGCCGTGGACGAGGGTGACCTCGTCGTCGTAGGCGACGATCGACAGTTGGTCGTCGGAGCGCAGCCGGTGCACGAGGTACGCCGCCGCCCGCTTCGCCGTCTCGAGCGGTTCGCCGCTCATCGAGCCCGACCGGTCGATCACAAGGGCCAGATGCAGCGGCAGCCGGTTGTGGTCATCGGGGATCGGGGGAGCAGTCAGCTCCAGCATGCAATGGATGCGTTGCTCTTGCTCCACCGACAGGAACGCGTGGTCGAATCGCAGGCTTGCGCCGAGCGTCATGAGGTGCTCCTTCCCGCAGGGCGCCGGCCGCCTCCAGGGGCAGAGGCATCAGGGGTTACCGAACACCCGCGTCTGTGACATTGCTCACGATAAGGAGTGGGTCTGACACGCAACCGGGCGCAGCTAGGCGTGCACGCGATGGGATCGGCGCGCGCGCTTCGTTACGTAGGACCGCACGGGGGAGCGTCCGCGCCGCACAGAACGAGATCCTCGTTCTGGTCCACCGCTGCGACGAGCTCGCTCCGATCCATCAGCCGCAGGCCACCGCCCTCGTTGAACGACGGAACTGAGCCGGGATCCGTCCCCGGCGCCACCTCGTAGGTGATACAGCCGCCTTCTACGGGGATCGTCTGGACCGAAGCATCGGTCGGGCACGTGGCGACCAGCGTGACGACCACCGCGTTCGCGAGGTCTGACCCGATCCCAACCGTGAAGGTCGCCTTGTCCTTCACGACGGACGCCTGCTCGGTGCCCCATCCCAACGGCAGGTGGTCGATGCACGGCAGTTGGGTCGCCGTGGGGACCGCCTGCGCCATCAGCTGCATCGTCCTGCTCGTTCCGCAGTCCGCGTTCCCCACGTCGCCGCGCGACGGGATGAACAACGCGAACCCCATCAACACGGTCAGGAACAACAGCAGCACCGTCGCCAGGATCAGCAACACGCGGCGGAGGCTCCACCGCTGGATACCGATGGGCTTGCGCGCGGGCGCGAGCGCTCGGAACCTTTCGAGCAGGCCGCGCCCGTCCGCCTTCATCGACGCCCGCAGCTGCGAGGGGCTCGCGACGCCCCGGGTCGCCGCGAACGCCTCGGCCAGCTCGTCGGGCGTGAAGTACGCCAGCGCCATCTCGTATACGTGCTCGGGATCGGAGCGGAGCGCGAGCACGAGCATCATGTTGCCGAGGTCGACGGCCTGTCGCCACGGGGACGGCCGCACCTGCACGAAGAACACATCGATCAGACGCAGGCGTCCGTTCTGCACCATGAGGTTCGCCGGCTTGATGTCGCGGTGGGAAAGCCCCGTGTCCCACATCTTGCGGATCAGTTGCAGCCCGTCGTCGATGATCTGGTCGTCGACCTCGGCCTCGCTGATCTCGACGGCGTCCTCGAAGAACTCCATCGCGATCAAGTACTCGCGCTCGGGCGTGATCTCGACGATGTCGAGCGGCTCCGGTGTCGAGAAGCCTTTCTCACCGAGCAGCCGAAGCGTGTAGTCCTCGTACTCCACGAAGCGCCGGACCGTGCTGAAGGGGGTTTCGTCCTCCAAGCGGCCGTAGAGCATGCTTCGGCCGAGCTTGTACCAGCGGTCCGCCCGCACGTGGTTCTTCGCATAGAGCTTCGCGAAGATCGACCGCTCGACGCCTTGATCGTCGACGACCCGCATCTTCAGGGGCGTCGAGCCGCCGGAGCCCTCGAGGCCGACGGGTTTCATGCTCAGGACCTCGTAGCCGAGCTGCTCCTGCATCGCTAGCTTGATCGCTTCGCCACGCCTGCCCGTCACGTCGAGGTGCGCCGACTTCCCGTGGCGCCCGTACTTCACCGGATAGACATCGTTGGGCGCCCATGCGCGGAAGAGCGCGACCGGGATCGAAACACCGATGAGGATGCCGAACAACGCGTCGGTGAAGTGGTCGATCCCGAGGTAGATGCGCAAGAACGCCGCCAGGATCAGCACCGCGGCGCCGACGAACTTCGCGTACATCCGTGGTCGCCCGGGCTCGATGAGCATGTACAGGATGCCGACGATCGCGACCGCGAGACCGCCCATCGGGAGCGACGGGGCGGAGTAGCCCTCCCACGATCCGATGATCGTCACGTCGAACGGACGCGGCCGGGAGGCGAGCAGCAACAGTCCCTGGGCGACGAGACCGGAGAGCGCGACCCCGATCAAGAACATCGCGAGGTGCCGCCACCGCTTGAACCACGCCACACCGGCGATCGTGCACAGCATGAGGAGCCCGAGTCCCCAGCGTGAGCCGAACGTGTTCAAAGAGCGGGCGACCGCGTCGAGCCACCCCACGCGGAGCGACACGACCGCATCGGTGATCGCGTCGTCGAACCGATCGAACGCCGCGGGATCAACGTGTAGCCAGATGCATCCCGGGAGGACGATGAGCACGAGCAGAGCAAGGCGAAGGGCGCCGGTCCAACCGATCTTCTTCGGGAGCGGCGGTGGCGCTCCCGTTGGCCGCCGATGGCGCCGGCCGCCACCCTTCGAGACGTCGACGACGCGATCGATGCCGGGCGTTTGCGCACGCTGTTCCACCGTCGGATCCTCCCTCAAAGGTTGATCCTTGCAGGATCTGCCCGCGAAGCCCCGGTCGGCGCCGCATCCACTGCGCGGCACTGCTGGCCCAGAAGAGCCGGCGACGGGAAGCTGCGACCCCGCCGACACTCCATGCCGCTGTTGCGGGTCCCGCGGATGTCGGGACCGTCGCCCCAGCCCGCGAGGCGATAGCGATGATGTGATGACCTCAGAGGACCGAAGGAGGTGAGCACGGTGCCTGTTGCAGACCCTTCGTTCGGGATGGCAGGAAGCGATGGGCGCGTACCTGGTCGTCTTGGTCGCGGCTTTCGCCGTCACGTGGCTCGTTACTGATGTGCTCGGTATCGGGAGAACCTTGTACGTCGGTGTCCTGACGCTGGTCGTCGTGGGGTTGGGCGCTTGGTACCTGACATGGTCCGGGACGTCGTTCGCTGATATCGCCGACTCCAACCTGGTTTGGGGCGCGGTCGCCGGACTTGCGATCGCCGCCGCGATGACCCCGTTGGTTCGCCGGATGCCCAAGGGCCCGCCGACGTACGGACTCCGGCGCGTCGAGCGCTTCGCCTGGGAAGACGTCGTGTACGGGATCGACGAGGCGCTGCTCCTCGCGGTCTATCCCGTCTTGACGATCTGGCAGGCAACAGTTGCTGCTGGATGGACCGACTCGAACGTCGGGAAGATGGTGGCAGGTGGACTAGCGATCGGTGGATCACTGCTCGTGATCTTGGTGCACCACCTGGGATACGCAGAGTTCCGTGACCGCGCTACTCGCCCCAAGCTGTTGGGGGCGCTGTTGACGTGCGGTCTGCAGGCTCTCGCGTTCCTCGTCACCGGAACGCTTCTTGCTCCCGTCATCGCCCACGTGGCGTTGCACCTCGAGTTCACGCTGCGTGGCACGGAGCTGCCACCGGCGACGGCGGTTGCTGCTCGTCGCGGTTGAAGGAGGGATGAAGGATGACAACCGTCTCATTGAATGCCTATGAGGAAGCGGAGCGGACGCTTGCGAGGGTTGAGGCGCGTCGTGGCATCACGGTGCACGGCGTGATCACCGCGGTGGTATCCGTTGCGCTCATCCTCATCAACGTGTTCCTCGCGCCTGCGTTCCCATGGTCGGCGTTCGCCGTTACTGGATTGTTGGTGGGGTTCGGCTTCCACTACTACTTCGGGTGGATGCACGCCGATGACAACCTGATGGAACACCAGCTTTCCGTGGAGCACCGGGCTGCAGCTGTGCGTTGAGACACCACACCCGAGGGTGGGCACGTCGATCTTCTGCCCACCCTCGCTACTGAAGCACCTTCGCCCGCGAGCTGACCGGGTCCCGCCGCATCTCGTACGTGCGACGACAGAAGTGGGCAGCGGTTCACCGTGGTTGGATACGTGCACTCAACGAACAGGAGGCGCTCGTGCCCACGCCACGGATCGGTCCCGACATCGTGTCGAAGCAACAGGCACTGACCGGTTTCGACGTGTCGCCGGACGGCGAGACGATCGTGTTCGCGCGTCGCGAGGTCCGGGACGGCAAGTACGTCGCGCACCTGTGGCGGGTTCCCACCGCGGGAGGTCGTCCGGAACGCCTGACATCTGCGAAGGCGGTGGACGGCGCTCCGCGGATCTCTCCCGACGGTTCGTCGGTGCTGTTCGTCTCGGACCGTGACGGCGCGAAGAGGTCGCAACCCTGGGTGCTGCCGCTCGGAGGCGGCGAGCCTCGGAGGCTCTGCGAGATCAAGTACGGCGTCTCTTCGGGAACCTGGTCGCCCGACGGTCGAACGGTCGCCCTGGCGGCGGCTTCCGGCGTCGAGCGCTACCTGATCGGCGAGCGCTCGGACGACAAGGCGCCCACCGGTCGTGTGATCGGCGACGTCTTGTGGCGCTACGACGGAGTCGGCGTACTCGACCAGCACGACTCCTTGTGGACGGTGTCTTCATCGGGCGGGCGTCCGAACCGACGCACGTCGCCCGATGATTTCGTGGCTGGGCTGTCGTGGTCGCCGGACGGCGCGCGCGTCGCGTTCGTGTCGGATCGTCGGCCCGAGCGAACGATCGCCAACCACCCGCAGGTCTGGACGATCGGAGTCCGCGGGGGGAACCCGTCGCGCGTGAGCCCCGAGGAGCACGACGTCATCGAGGCGGCGTGGGGAGCCGGCGGCATCGCGTGGCGCGGGGTGCGCACGCGCGGCGCGTACTGGCAGACCATCCAGGCGTGGGTACGCCGCGGCCGAGACATCGTGCAGCTCGCTCAAGGCCGGGATCTCCAGCTCACCGCCGCCGGGTACAGCGAACTCACTGCCGACGCCGAGGGACCCGGCATCGCCTGGCTCGACGACGACAACGTTGTCGCCGTCGCGTCGGAGCGCGGGATCTCGCTCCCGTGGCGGCTCGGTCTCGACGGCTCAGCCGAGTGCCTCGCTCCCGATGTTTCTGCGGGCTGCGTCGTGCTCCGCGCCGCGGCCGGCCGCCTGTTCGTCATCGCCTCGGTGGACGGCGGCGTCGGCGACGTGCACGAGGTTGAAGGCGGCACGCTCCGCCAGATCTCGCGCGGGACCGGTCGATGGTTCGCCCCGTTCCGACAAGAGGCCGAGCGCATCACCGTCCAGCGTCGGTCACTGCCCAACGTTGACGGGTGGCTCGTTCGCGCGAAGACCGGCCGGGACCCGCGACCACTGGTAGTGCGTCCCCACGGCGGTCCCTTCGACTCGTTCGGCCCGGTCTCGCGGTTCGAGGATCTGGCGCTCGCCGCCCGCGGCTATCACGTGCTCCGCCCGAACCCGCGCGGGTCGACCAGCTACGGTGAGCCGTTCGCGAAGGCGCTGGACGGCGTGTGGGGCGACCCCGACAGCGTCGACATCTTCGCGCTGATCGACCGGCTCGTGCGCGATGGGCTCGTTGACCGATCGCGGATGGGCGTCATGGGCCTGTCGTACGGCGGGTTCATGACGCACTGGCTGCTCGCGAACTTCCCCGGCCGCTTCAAGGCGGGCGTCAGCGAGAACCCGTTCACGCTCGTGATGGCGGACTACGGCGCCGGCGACTCCGCCGAGGACATCGCCGACGGCATGGGCCTCCCGCCCTGGCCCGATGTCGCGAGATGGCACGAGCGGAGCCCAGTGTTCACGATCACGCGAAGCAAGGCGCCGCTCCTTCTGCTCGTGTCCGAGAACGACCTGCGGTGCCCGCCGATCCACTCCGATATCGCGTTCACGGCGCTGCGGATGGCGGGCATCACCGCCGAGATGGTGCGCTACCCGGAGGAATCGCACGTGATGTTCGTCAACGGCCGCCCCGACCGGCGGATCGATCGCCTCGAGCGCATCCTCGACTGGTTCGGCCGGTACCTCTAACCGGCGATTCGACCTGGGTCGTCCCCGTGCTCCAGCGTGTCAGGGGCTACGGAGCCGCCGGGGCGATCGACGGGTCGGCGTTCGCGTCCGATGTCGACGGCCCGCCCGATACATCGCCTGGACCTGTCGTGGCGGGGAGCACGCCCGATGGCGCGGAGACCCCGCCGTTCGAGGCCACGGCGACCACCCGGTAGTAGTACGTGGTGGCAGCCGCCAAGCCGGTGTCGGTATACGACGTCACGTCTTGACCAGTCGTCCCGATGTCGGTCCACCCGTTGATCCCATCGGATGATCGCTGGACCTGGTACGAGAGTTCACCCTCCACGTCGCTCCACGCGAGATCGACCGATGTGGCGGAGCCCGCCGCCGAAAGCAACACGGGGGCGGTCGGCGTGATGACGGTCGTCGTGGCCGAGACGACGTCGGAGCGGGAGACGTCCTGGCCGGCCACGGCGGCGACTCGGTAGTAGTACGTCGTTCCTGACGCGAGCGCCGCGTCGGTGTAGCGGGTCTCTTCACTGCCCGTCGAGGCGACGACACCCCACGTCACGGTGTCGGTCGACCGCTCGACGTCATAGCGCGCCGCGCCGTCGACCGGCGCCCACTGCAGTTGGATCGCCGTCGCCGACGTTGAGCGAGCGGTCACGGTCGAGGGCGCTCCTGCGTCGCTTCCCGCGGCCGCCGCCCGTGATACCGATGTGGCGGGAGATCCAGAAGGGCTCTCGGTGCCGTGGGTTGCGGGCGGCGCGTCCGACGGAGCGTGCGCGGAGCCCGGGTTCATGCCGGGCGTGGCGATGGGCGAGTGGGTCGGCGCGGCCGAGAGCGACGAACCATCGGTCGATCCCAGCAGCCGGTCCGCAGGTGGTCCCGGGAGCACCAACGTCGCGACGATCAACGCCACCACGCCGATGAGCCCGGCTTCGACGAGCGGCCACAGGCGGCGCGTCTCGCGCTCAGGCGCGCTCCCCACGAAACCCATGCGTTGCAGTTCACGTCGTGTCCGAGCGATCTGGAATCGGCGGATCACGCCCACGATCAGAAGCGCACCGATGGGCACAACGATCAGTGCAAGCAAGCCGATGAGTGCCCAGACGATGAGCGCCCAGACGATGACCCTCATGAACAGAAGGTACATCGCCCGACCCGGCCTCACCCCGGAGGGCGAGAGGTGTCCCCAGACCGTAGCCCTGGAGTAACGCTCGTTACTGGTGTGTTGTAACATCCGCTACATGGATTGGACCGTCGTCACCTATCGGGTGCCGCAGGAACCGTCGCGCCACCGGGTGGCGATCTGGCGGGAGCTTCGTCGCGCCGGCGCCGTTCCGCTGCAGCAGGCGACCTGGGCGCTGCCCCTGCACCGCCACACGGCCAAGACGCTTGACCGGGTGCGCTCGCTCGTCGGCAGAGCCGACGGCCAGGTCTTCATCTTCGACGCGGACCCTCGCGACGACGCCATGGCCGCCGACCTCGAGCGCGCATTCGTCGAGGGTCGCGAGGCTGAATGGGTGGAGTTCCTCGCGGAGTGCGACAAGTTCGACGCGGAGATCGCGCACGAGATCGCCATCCGCAAGTTCACGGCCGCCGAGCTCGATGAGGAGGAGCAGAACCTGGAGCGGCTCAGGCGGTGGCATACCGAACTGCGCGAGCGCGATGTGCTCGGCGCGCCGTCGGCGTCCGAGGCAGAGATCCGGCTGAAGGGCAGCATCGAGCAGCTCGAGTCGTTCGCACAGCAGGTGTTCGAGCAGGGAGGAGGATGACGATGCGGCAGATCGTTCATCGAGCGTTGCCGTCGCGCCGGGCGCCCGTGGAGGCGCCGATCACGTCCCAAGACGCGTGGGGGAGCCTGCGTGCGCACGCGGTGCATCGCGCACACGAGGCGCTCGACGAGGTCCCCGGCGTGCTCCGCAGGCTGAAGACGTTCCTGCTCGTCGGGTCGATCACGATGGCGGCGTTCGCGGCGGCGATGGTCGCGGTGCTCTGGCGAGCGGCGCGCTGACCGAGATGCACGGTTTGCTGATCGGCTTGGGCATCGCGGTGGCGATCTGGCTGCTCGCGATCGGTGCGCTCGTCGTGTTCGGACACGTGGGTGCCGCTCGGGAGCTCGCCGGGCTGATCCCGAACCTTTTGCTGCTGTTCAAGGATCTGCTCCAGGACGATCGCGTACCGCGGAGCGCCAAGCTGTGGCTCGGGTTCGCGGCGCTGTGGATCGCATCACCGATCGATCTGCTGCCGGAGTTCCTGCCGGTGGTCGGTCCGCTCGACGACGCGATCGTCGCTGCCGCGGTATTGCGGCATCTCGTCCGCAAGGCGGGGAGCGACGTGGTGTACGAGCACTGGCGCGGTGATCCGGCGACGATCACGCGGGTTCTGCGGGTTTTCCGGTCGCTGCCGGCCGACGACGCGGGGTCATGAGCAGTTCCACAGAGGGAACTAAGTTCCACGATCAGGACATCGCTCGCGAGGGTGCGGGCAGCGTGCGTGCGCCGCCCGAGGACTGCCGTTCAGACGGGCCAGACGTACTCGAGGTCGGCGACGACATCGGGGAACAGCGGACGGTAGAAGTCCGGGTCTTTCCGGACGAGCGCCGAGCGATAGGCCCGGTGTATGTCCTCTCGGCCGAGCCAGGAGGGCAGCATGCCGAGGTCCGCGAGTTCGTTCTGTGTCCGCTCCGGCTCGCCGTGCAAGTGCGGCAGGAGCTTCTCGCCGACGGTGTCCGCCTTCCCCTGCGCGGTCCACGCGCGCACGATCGCGAGTCCGTACGCGACGAGCGCCGGCTCGTACCCTCGCCACATGCGCGTCACCGGGTGGTTGACCCAGCCGCCTCGTTCCTTATGAAGCGCGTTGCAGATCTGCAGGACCTCGACGCGCTGTTTGCCTAGACGCCGGCCGTCCAGCACCGTCGCGGTTCGCTCGAAGTCGGCGTAGGGCAGGAACGTCTGCATCCAGTCACCCTAGCGTCGGCTATCGTGCGACTGCGACCGAGGGAGGGATGCGATGCGGTTCGGTCTGGACATCTCGCAACATCAGCTGACGTGGGATGAGATCGTCGCCCGCGCTCGGCTCGCCGAGGACGCCGGCCTCGACGGCGTCTGGGTCTTCGACCATTTCAAGGCGCTCTACGCGGATCCGAAGGGACCGGCGCTCGAGGGGTGGACGTTGCTCGCGGGACTCGCTCGAGAGACCTCACGCGCGCGCCTCGGGACCCTCGTCACCGGGATGACGCACCGGCACCCGGCCGTGCTGGCTGCGGAGGTCGTTACGGTCGATCACCTCTCAGGCGGCCGCGTCGAGTGCGCGATCGGCGCCGCGTGGAACGAGCCGGAGCATCGCGAGCTCGGCATCCCGTTCCCACCGACGAAAGTTCGGATGGACCGGCTCGAGGAAGGCATCCAGATCCTCCGTGCGCTCTTCACCCAAGAGGACGTGACGTTCGAGGGCGAGCAGTACCAGCTCGAGGGCGCGACGTACCGCCCGCTGCCCGTGCAGAAGCCGCATCCACCGATCTGGGTCGGTGGAGAGGGCCGGAAGCGCACGCTCCCGATCGCCGGCCGATACGCAGACGCGTGGCACGGGTGGGCCAACAACGCCGCGGAGCTGGCGGAGATCACGGCGATCATCGACCGCTCCGCGGAGGAAGCCGGCCGCGACCCGGCGGCGATCCTGCGCGCGTCGAGCCTGTCGATCTCCGAACCGTGGGATGAGGTCAGGTCCGCGTACGAGTGGATGACGGCGGGCGGGATCGAGTACCTCGTGATCGAGTGGCCGAGCGAGGGTCAGGCGCGCCTGGAGGAGTTCCTCGAACAGGTGCTTCCAACGCTGTAGCCGAGACAACTTAGACCACCCCGCGAGCTGCCCACGCCGCGGCGCGCACGATGAACGGTCCGTCGCCGAGTTCCCGACGACAGATCTCGCGCAACCTGCGCCGTTCGTCGGCCGAGTGCGATTCCACGAACGCGCCGGCCGGCCCGACACCTCGGGTGAACGGGTCCCACCACTCCTCGAACGTCGGGTGTTCGACTTCGATGACGAGCGTTCGGTCCACGATGTCGTTGAGGCCAGCCGATCCCAGCAGCTGTGCGAGATGGCCCTGGCGCGCTCCCGCGAGCGACGACTCGTCGGGGGCATCCGGATCCACCTCGCGCGCACCACGCCAGAACGCCGCGAGCGGACCCTGCTCGCCGGCGTGGTCCCACACACACGCCGCGACGACACCACCCGGTTTCGTGACGCGCCGCATCTCGTCGAGCCCTCCGGCCGCATCAGTCATGAAATGGACGACGAGCTGCGCGAGCGCGGCGTCGAATCGCGCTTCATCGAAGGGCAGGTGTTCGGCGGGTGCCTGCCGAACGTCGACGCCGGGGAACCGCTCCTTGACCGACGCGACGAACGGTGCCGACGGATCCACCGCGGTGACGGAGTCGGCGCCCGATCGTCGTACGAGCTCGCCCGTCAGCATCCCGGTGCCGCAACCAACGTCGAGCGCCAACTGCCCGCTCTCGATCCCAGCGAGATCGGCGAACGCCTGCGCAAGCGGTCCGGAGTAGCGGCCCATGAACGCGTCGTACGCGGCCGCATCGGTGAAGCTCACCGAGGCAATCTAGCGTGTAGGTTCGCTCGTTGATCCTTCTGCTGACGCTTGACCTGGACGTCTTGAGCCTGTCGGTCTAGCGTGGGGGGTCGCGAATGGGAGGGGATCGTGATGCGTGACAAACGGTTGTCGCGTGAACGTCGACGATACTTCCTCACAGCGACGGCACCAGCGATCTGCGCTGCGGTCCTGCTGGTCGCTGCGCTTCCCGCCGCAGCGACCGTCGCATCCCAGCTCCGCCGGTACCCGTATCTGACCGACCTCGTCACGACCAACGTCACGATCAACTGGGCGACGACCACGTCGCTCACCACCGGGACGGCCACCTATGGCCGGGTCGGCTCCGAGAGCTGCACGGCTCATAGTGTGGGCGCCACTCGGACCTCGATCACCGTTGGCTCGACCGCCGAGTACCAGTGGAAAGCCCAGATCAGCGGGCTTGCGCCCGATGCCACCTATTGCTACCGCGTGTTCGGCGGATCCACCGACCTCCTGGGCTCGGATCCATCGCCGCAGTTCCGCTCGCAGATCGCCGCCGGGGCCGCGACACCCTTCTCCTTCGCGGTGTTCGGCGATTGGGGGCTTTCGGGCACCAACGGCACGAACCCCGATCAGGCCAACGTGATGTCCCAGATCGCGGCGAGCGGCGCCCGGTTCGCCGTCACGACCGGAGACAACGGGTACAACAGCGGCACCCAGACCGAGTATGGGGACTTGGTTCAGACCGGTTCCGGCGTAAGCGGGATCTTCGGTCCGAACTTCTGGACCGTTCCTGGCCGGTCGATCCCGCTCTTCCCGACGCAAGGGAACCACGGGATGAACAGCACCGCGCTCCTCAACTGGCCGGAGGATCATGCGGCGGCCAGCTCCGGCGGGCGGTATCAGATGGATACCTATTGCTGTGTCAACGGGACGTCCTCGGCGAGCTATCCGAGCGACTGGTACGCCTTCGACGCGGGTGAGGCGCGCTTCTACATCCTCGAAGCGAGCTGGGCGAACAGCAACGTCGGAAGCTCGGATCTCTACGGCGACGACGCGGCCGCGCACTGGACGGTCTCGAGTCCGGAGTATCAGTGGCTCTCCGCCGACCTCGCGGCGCATCCGGGTGTGATGAAGTTCGCCTTCTTCCATTTCCCGCTGTACTCGGCGAATGCGACCGAGGTTTCGGACACCTATCTTCAGGGAGCCTCCCCGAAGCTCGAGGGCCTGCTCTCGAACAACGGCGTGGACATCGTCTTCAACGGGCACTCGCACATCTACACGAGGAGTACACCCTCGGCGCCCGGCATGCCGGTGTCCTACGTGACGGGCGGCGGCGGCGCGACGCTTGAGCCGGTCAGTAGGTGCGGCGCACCCGTCGCCGCCGCGATCGGCTGGTCCTACTCGTCGAACCACGGGAGCGCCTGCGGTAGCGTGAGCGCGCCGGCGACGATCGATCGGGTGTTCCATTTCCTGCTGGTGTCGGTGAACGGTTCGAACGTGACCGTGACACCGACCGACGAGCTCGGTCGCACGTTCGACGTGAAGACCTACACGTTCTCCGGCGGCGGCGACACGCAGGCGCCGACCCCGCCGACCAACCTCCAGGCGACCGGCTCGACGGGCAAGGTCGATCTCACCTGGACGGCGGGAACCGACGACACGGGCGTCACCGGATACCGCGTGTGGCGGGACGGAACCAAGATCGACACGATCGGCGCGGTCACGAGCTACACGGACACACACGTGACCGCCGGGAGCACCTATACGTATACGCTCCAGTCGTTGGACGCCGCGGGCAATGTCTCCATCCAGAGCGATCCGGCGACCGCGACGGTGCCCTCCGGCTCGGGTGGTCAGCTCACCTTCACCCCGACCGACGACGCCTACATCTTCCAGAGCAAGCCATCCAAGAACTTCGGCAGTGCGACGACCCTGCAGACCGACGGGTCGCCCATCAAGGACTTCTTGATCAAGTTCAACGTGAGCGGGATCGGGACCTCGACCGTGAGCTCGGCGACGTTGCGGCTCTACATCGTCAACCCCTCGCCCGTCGGCGGAGTGATCCACCCGACGACCACCTCGACCTGGAACGAAGCGTCGGTCACGTGGGCCAACGCGCCCCCCGCGGCGTCCTCGCCGACCGCGACGATCGGATCCGTGACAAGCACGGGCACGTGGATCACCGTTGACGTGACCCCGTTCGTCACCGGTGACGGCGTGGTGAGCCTGCGGGTCAACTCGACCGACGCTAACGGCGCCCACTACGCATCGAAGCAGGGCGCGGCCGGCACCGTGCCCCAGCTAGTGGTCGCGACGTCCTGATCGCGTTCATCGAACGGCTGGCGATCACTCGCCTAGGCGATGTGGCGCTTTGGTGACGCGCGGGTGGAACAATGTTGCGGCGTGTCGCTCCCTCGCCGGTGACAGGCCTATCGTGGATGGTCGTACCCCGATATCCGCAGCGGAGGATCGAACATGAAGAAGGCGCTCGCCGTCACGCTCATCGTCGGGTTCCTGGTGGTGGACTTCCTGTTCTTCCACGACATCCTCAAGCCAGGCGAGGTGATCACGTTCCCGCAGTACCTGACCGGGCTGTTGAGCATCCCGGTCATCGTTGTCGCCGGGCTCTATCTGATCCGCGGCGAGGAAGCGCTCGAACCCACTCGCTGACGGGCTGGGTTCTCTCGGAGGCCTCCAGGCCACCGGTCCAGGTTGGCTGGTTCCACATGTTGGAACTGAGTTCCACTATGTGGAACACCCTTCCCTGGGGGCCCAAGGGATAGCTCGCGCGCCGACCTTTGGCCGGTCGACGCTCGGCCTCGCCGCATGGGAATATCCCTTACCTGCAACCCCCGGCGGCGCCGATGCCGCGCAGATCAAGGAGAGGAGCTCCGTGCGCCGTTCCGTCGCATCCGTTCTGGTCGGTTTCGCGCTGCTGATATTTGCTGCGCCCGCGCAGGCATCCACGCGGGTGGCGTTCGTGGGGCCGGCACGCAGCTACACGCTGGACGGCGTATGCGCATCCTCGATCTCGGCTCAGGAGCGTTCCGGACACCCCGGGTTCCTGACGCTCGACGACGGCGGCAACGTCGTGAAGGTCGAGTACCAAGGCTCCTACGACACGGTGCTCTCGAGTTCGCAGGGCGTGCTCACCTTCACGACCATCGGGTCGACGACCGTGACGCAGAACCCGGACGGCACCTGGACGCAGGTCCAGAAGGGCACCGGGATCGCGGTCGTCCCGAAGAGCGATCCAGCCGGCTCGAAGCTCGTGTGGTTCACCGGGACGGTGACTTCGGTCGGCACGTTCGACCCGAAGACGCTCGACTTCGTGCCAACTTCGCAGACGCGTTCGGGGATCGACAGCAACATCTGCGACATGCTCGTGACCGGGTTGAAGACCCGGCACGACGCGCGCTGACCTAGCGCGCTTGACGTTTCGCGCGCCGATTACGGCCCGACGCTGACCGTGCCGGCGTTCCCGGTGAGGTGCACGGTGCCTGTGGGGAGCGGCTGACCGTTGATCGTCGCTCCGCCGGTCGGTGCTTCCACAGCGAGCGATGCGAGCCCGCTCGTCACGATCACGTGGATCAGCCCCGGTTCCGGATAGTGCTGCGGCTGCAGCCCGCCGTAGTAGTAGCCGAGGATCCGGTCGGCGGACCAACCCCGCTTCGCCTTGCCGTACGCGCCCCACTGGACCATCCCGACGCCGTGGCCCCAGCCGCGTCCGGTCGCGATCGCGCTCGCGTTTCCGGAGCCGACGCTGTACCAATCCGATGGGATCGTCTGGGGCAGCACGCCGGTCGGATACTGCCCCGGCTCGAGGCACGGCGCCCATGTGTTGATCGTGTCTCGGAACGTTCCCGCGTCGATCGACTCGGATCGCCCGGCTCCCGCGACCGTCACGTTCGATCCGCGGCTGTGCACGGACGAGATCCGCTTGCCGGTGGGCCAGAGGCCGCCCGCCGTCAGGAACGTCGAGAGGTCGTGGAACGGGATCGGCACGCGCCAGTGCGAGGTGGGCGACGCGCCGTCGTCACGCTCGACGACCGGGCGCAGATACGGAAGCGGCGCGCTCCCGAAGACCTGGTCGTTCCCGTAGGTGTGCCCGTTCGAGGTGGAGAAGTACACGGTGTCGGCCGGGCTGCCGCCATAGAGCAGCACCTGATTCTCTGTGTGCTGCACCGCCGCGTACCACCGCGAGATGCCGGTGGTCGGCGGCACGTGGATACCGCCGTAGACCTGGCAGTCGGTGCTGGCGCAGATTGGCTGTTGCACCGTATCGCCCTGCTTGCCGCTCCAGTCCAGGTGCGCGAGGGCGTAGCTGCGCGCCGCGATCGCCTGCGCCTCGAGCGCCGCGGCCGGCCAGGTCGGCGGCACCTCGGCGATCCCGTCCAGGTACTTCTCGAACGGAAGGGTCACCACCAGCGACAACGTGCCGTCGTCGGCGCTCTTGATCGACAACGCGCCGGGGTAGCGCGCGCGGAACGTCGCGGTGTGCACGTGCTTGCAGTTCGACTGCGGCTTCGGATAGACGGCATGGACCAGGAACGACCCGCTCCCCGTCGGCTCGAACGAGATCCGTGAGCTGGACAAGACCGGAACGGCCGAGCTCGGTGACGGAGGCGACGCCGGCGTGACGGTCGTCGACGATGTCGAGCTCGCGGACTGACCCCCGCCGGTGCAGGCTGACGCCAAGGCGAACACGGACAGCAGGATGGCCAGACGTTTCGGTCGCACGTCGTCCATCTTCCCCGACGGGCGCGACCTAGAGCAGGTGGTTCGCCCGAAGGAACGCTTTCGCCACAGTCGGGATGTCCTGGCCGTCGAGCACGACCTTCCCGATGAGCGCGGTCACGTTGTCGGTGGTGAGCGCGGCGCCCACCCCGTCGAGCAGCCGGCCGATCTCGTTGTTCAAGACCGCCGTCCGGATCACCGGCGTGATGTTCTCGGCGTCCTGCAGATGCTTGTCGTCGATCAGCGGCACGAACCCGTTGGCCTCGATGCTCGGGTCGGTCGAGAACAGGAGCCCGATCTGCACGCTGTTGTTCTGGAGCGCCTCGACGGTCTTCGGACCGCCCGCATCCAGCGGCACGAAGTCCCAGAACAGGATGTCGTAGACGTCCTTCAAGCCGGTGAGGCAGTAGGGCCGTTGGGGGCATTCGGGCGGCGCGCCGAGTGTCAGGTGGTTCGCCACTGCCGCCAGCGACGACATCGTCGTCAGCCCGTACTGCTGTGCGGTCTGGGCGTTGGCCACGAACGTGTTCTGGTCCTGCGCCGGCGACGGCGTGAGCACCGAGATCCCGCTCGGCGCCAGCTGGGCGGCATCCTGTGCGGCCACCGTCGAGGGATCGTTCGAATGCTCGCCGTTCGGATCGAGATAGAGCAGAAGCGACGACAGGTACTCGGGCTTGAGGTCGATCTGGCCCGACTCCAATGCGGACTGCGAGACCTCGCGCGACCGCAGATCGAACTGACGCTGCACCGTGTAGCCCGCATGCTCGAGGACCTGCGCGTACAGCTCGGCGACGAGCTCGCTCTCGGTGAACGAACCGGACACGCCGACGACGATCGTGCCCTTGCCGCTCCCCGACGGTCGCGTGACGTTGGGCGGCGACGACGTGCACGCGACCGTCACCAGGCCGACGGCGAGCACGGCGAGGACGATCCGCCGGATGGCGTGCGTCACGACGGGTCCAGCTTGGGAGTGGCGTCGGCCGGGGCGTCCACGAGCGCTCGCACCTGCGTCGGGCCCTTGCCCTTGATGTCCACCGTCTGCGCGGGCCCGCAGCCGTACCGGTCGACGAGGTCGGCGGTTCGCGGCGCGATCAGCACTTCCCCGGGCTTGGCCGCCTCCTGGAGCCTGCTCGCGAGGTTCACGGTGTCGCCCCAGACGTCGTACGCGAACTTGCGCTCGCCGATCACGCCGGCAACGACCGGCCCAGTTGCAACTCCGCCGCGGACCCGGATCGGATCGCCCGACGGCCATCGGATCGACTCGCGTCCTGCGTTGATCTCCAATGCCATCCCGACCGCGGCGTTCGCGTGATCGGTCATCGGGACCGGCGCGCCGGCAACCGCCATATACGCGTCGCCGATCGTCTTGATCTTCTCGAGACCGTGGCGGTCTGCGAGCTCATCGAACCAGCGGAACAGGTCGTCGAGTGATTCGGCGAACGCTTCCGGTGTGGCCCGCGCGGCCTGTTCGGTCGAACCGACCGCGTCGACGAAGACCACGCTCACGTCGTCGAACCCCTGGGCGATCCGCTGACCCGACGAGGTCTTGAGCTGATCGACCACCGCCTGGGGCAAGATGTTCAGCAGCAGGCCATCGGACCGTGTGCGCTCTTGGTCCAACTCACGCTGCCGCAAGAACAGATCGCGAGTGAACCGTTCCATCCAGTAGGCGGACAGGCAGCCGAGCATCCCGAACGACGCGATGTAGAGGGTCGCGAGCGCCTCGCTTACCGGCACGAAGTACTGCGCGGTGAACGCGTAGGGGAGGTAGAGCGCGAGGCCTGCGAGCGCGGTCAGCAGGACGAGCATGAACCGCAGGCGAAGCAGCGTGTATGTGAAGGCGGTGATCAGGATGACGCCGACGTATCCATATTCGGGCGGCAACGTGAAGATCTGTGTCGAGTACAGGACCCAGATCGCGAGCGTCGCGACCGCGATCCCGAAGGACGTCCACTCCCACACTCGGCTGTAGATCTTCGTGTAGCTGAAGAGCAGCCCGAGGATCAGCAAGGGGATGAAGACGCCGAACCGCAACCGCGCGTCGAACTGCAGGTCGTGGATCGACAACATGTACGGGCGCAGCAGCAGGCCCCATCCCACCCAGAGGCCGATACCGGCCAGGTACGCGAACCGGGTGTTCCAGAGGTTGTGGTGGAACCGGTCCTCTCTATAGGCCTTCTCGAGGACCGGGTCGCGGAAGCGCAGACGAAGGTGTGTGAGGCGTTGCCTCACAGACCGGACGGCGGGTTGAACGGGTGTCGCGGTTCCTTCGACCATGGATGATGCGTGTCTCTCCGCCCGAGATGATGACGGGCGCCGGCCGGAATTGTCAGCTTCGAGGTCCCTGACCCTTCTCGGCCGAATCGCCCCGACGCAGGTCATGGAGCTGTTCGTGGGGCGTTCGGCGTATGGCCTCGCCTGAACCACCTACATCTAGGTAGGTCGCTGGTGTCAGGCAAAGTGGGTCGCGAAACCTTTGCCGTGGAGCGCGTCAACCGTGAGGATGGATGCAACCACCGCGTAGAGATCGCGGGAGTGCCTCTATGGTCGATCCGAACACGAACCCTGATGAGCCGCGCTTGGTGTTGACGGGTGGAGGGTCCGGCGCGCGTGTCGTCCTCGCAGAGGCCGACGCGCCCGGATCCTTGCACTACCTGCTCGAGGCCGAGGGCTTCTCCGTTGTGGGCTGCGCCGGCGACGAGGAAGAGCTCGGGCGCGTGCTCGGACAGGACCTGCGTCCCGATGTGATCGTGCTCGACGCCGACATCGTGGCGACGTCGACGTTGGTCGCGCGGGAGCTGGCGCCCGACGCGCATGTGATCGCGGTCTGGCCCGATGATGTGCAGCCGCCGCCGGGCGGCGAGCGGGTCAGCCCGCGCATGGTGTATGAGGAGCTGGGGCCCGCTATCCGTCGGCACATGGATCGGCGGAACGTGCCGGTTCCGGTGATCGCATTGCCGGCGGAGGAGCCGGCTCTGGCGTCGGTTGCCGCGGTTGCGTCCGTCGGCCTGTTCGGCCGTGCGGCGTCTCGCGTATCGGTGCTGAGCGCGACGTTGATCACGGCGATCGTGCTGACGATGGGCGTGTCGTTCGCACTGGGCGGCTTCAGCGCTGGCCCGTCGGCCGGGCCGCCACGGGTCGGCCTGCCGAGTTCGCCCGATGGCGGCGTGGCCGGGAGCAGCGCAGATCCGCAGACCGGTCGCGTCCCGACCGGTGTCGGGAGCGGTCCATCGGCGAACCATCCGTCGAAGGGTGGGTCGCACGGACCGAGCGACCACAAACACGCGTCCGGAAGCTTGGGTGTCGTCGTAACGACGGGGAGCGGTGGCGGCGGCGGTACGCCTGCCGATCAGACCGGTGGCCAGGGTGGTCAAGGGAGCGGCCAAGGCCAGGGTCAGGGCGACCAAGGCGGCGGTCAGGGCGATCAGGGTGGTGGCTCCGGTGACCAAGGTGGCGGCCAGGGCGGCGGCCAAGGTGGCGGTCAGGGCGGTGACCAAGGTGGCGGGCAGGGTGGCGGCAGCGGCCAGCACGGTGGCGGTGGCCAAGGCGATCAGGGCGGCGACGGTCAAGGCGACGACGACCAGGGCGGAAGCCAGGGCGACCACGACGGGGACGATCAGGGTCAGAACTCGCACGCCGAGCAGAACCCGCACAGCGACCAGGGTTCGCAGGGTGGCCACGGAACGCACGCCGACGCGCAAAGCAGCTAGCGGTTTGGTTGCCCGCTAGCGCATAGCGGCGCCAGCGAGGCCCGCAAGCAGGTTCCACATGTTGGAACTGAGTTCCAGTATGTGGAACTCCCCCAGATGCACCCCGGCGCCGACATTCCGTACGCGGCCCGGGCCGCCGTTTCCTCGCGCATCTCCCCGGGTACCCCGTAGCCATGACCTTCGTGATCGCTGAACCATGCATCGACGTCAAAGACCGCGCCTGCGTCGACGAGTGCCCGGTCGACTGCATCTATGAGGGCGGCCGCATGCTCTACATCCAGCCTGACGAGTGCATCGACTGCGCGGCATGCGAACCCGTCTGCCCCGTCGACGCGATCTTCGCCGAGGACGAGGTGCCCGCCGAGTGGAAGCCGTTCCAGGCCGTCAACGCCGAGTGGTTCGAGCAAACGGGCCTGGGGTCGCCCGGCGGCGCCGCCCAGGTCGGCGCGCGGACCGACGATCATCCGACCGTCGCCGGCTGGGAAGCCGCCTAGCCGACACGGCTAGTCGGCGTCCGCTCGACCGAGCCATCGCTCGGGATGGAGCACGACGGTGACGGTGGAGGCGTACGCCTCGTCGTCGGCCGATGGCGACTCGCGCTGGTAGCGGTGATCGAGCGCATCCAGCTCCGGCTGCGCGACTCCTTCTTCGATCTCGACGGGCCCTTCGGCGGTGACGTACCGACGCTCGCCCTCGACGGTCGCCGTCACGCACAGCGTGCCTCGGCCCGAGTGCCGCGCGTTCCGCACCTTCACCGAACCGTCCTCGGCGATGAACCTGAATCGCTCGCCGATGAAGAGGTAGTGCACCGGCACCGAGTGCACCGACCCGTCCGGGGCAACCGTTGAGAAGACGGCGGGAAGCGCAAGGTCGAGCAGCGCCCGGCGCTCTGCGTCGTCCAGCGGATGATCGAGGGAGGCGTCAGGACCCTCGATCTCGTTCATCCGCCGAGTGTATGCGTGGGGTTCTGGACCGCGACCAGCCGTCTCGACAACATCTACGCGACACGACTACGTTGGGCGCGTGGCTTCCCCAACCACGCTGACGCCGCCGCCTGAGCTGGATCAGCGTTTGCTGGAACGACCGCGCCACCACTGGCGCGGTTGGTTGATCGCGCTGGCGGTCGGTCTGAGCGCGATCCTTTCCGCCGGGTTGGTCCTCAACTTCTTGGGGATGCTCCCGTGGCGTGGACCGCTGTCAACCGCTGAAGCGCATGTCAGTGGCGTGAGCACGACGTTCGAGGTCGAGGCGAGAAGCAAGGTCTCGTACCCGTTCCTGTTCCTTTCGAACGGGTCGCGGATCGGGGTCACGCTGGACTCCGTTCAACCGGTGGACGCGACGCCGGGTATCCACGTCGGGGACGCCTGGCTGTTCGTCGATACGCCGCGCTGTCATCGACTCTCCCCGGACTTCCCGAACGACGTTCCGCAGGAGTGCCGCACGCCGATGGCGGGCTACTCTCTCCCCGGTCATCAGTACGGCGACGTGGGCACGCGCGTGATCGTCGTGCTCGACTCGATGCAGCCCGGCACCTACCGCGTGAGTGGGTTCGACGTGCACTACCACGTCGGCTTGATCCACTACACGACGACATTCGCCGATGGCTACGTGATCCAGGCGACCCCGCCGCCACCCGCGCGCACGAAGCACTCGCCCTAGCACGGCGGCGCGCCGACCCCGCAGAGCGTCTCGTCTGT
>DASYOY010000123.1:0-4302 GCA_036007245.1 Actinomycetota bacterium
CGGATCCCCCTTAGTCCGAAGGTGTGCGAACGGCCAGTCTACCGCCGCGACCTGCGGCGCAGTGCCTCGGCTACATCTCCTGGAGGCGCTTGATCCGGTCCTGGATAGGCGGGTGCGTCGAGAACAGCCGCTCCATGGTGCTGGTGTTCTGACCGGGGACGCGTGAGGGCTGATCGAGCCAGAGATGTGCCGTCGCGTTGTTGGCGGCGCGCATCGCATGGGGGGCGTCCGCGATCTTCTGCAGCGCCGAGATCAGACCCGGCGGGTAGCGGGTGAGCAGCACGCCCTGCGCGTCGGCGAGATATTCGCGGTTGCGGCTCACGGAGAGCTTGATCAGCTGCCCGGCCAGCGGCGCGAGGATCAACAGGAAGATCCCGACCGCGAACAGGATGAGCGACAGGATGCCGGCGTCGCCCCCGCCGCTGTTGTTGCTGCGCCGACCGCCGCCGCCCCAGAACCACGTGCGCGTGAAGATCTCCGACAGCAGGATCGCGGCGCCGACCACCGTGGCGACGATCGTGCCGATCAAGATGTCGCGGTCGAGGACGTGCGACATCTCGTGACCGATCACACCCTCGAGCTCGACCCGATCCATGATCTGCAGCAGCCCCTGCGTGACGGCGATGGACGAATGGTCGGGGTCCCGGCCGGTCGCGAACGCGTTCGGCGCCATCTCGGGCACCACGTATACATCCGGTTTCGGCACGCCGGCCGCGATCGCGAGCCCCTCCACGACGTTGTGCAATCGCGGCTCCTGCTCGGGCGTCACCGGCTTCGCGCCGGTCGACCTGAGCACCACCTTGTCGCCGTAGAAGTAGGACCCCAGCGACAGCGCCAGCGCGAGGCCGACCGCGATGATGAGCCCCGTCGTGCCGCCGTAGAAGAAGAGATAGCCGATCAGCCAGCCGATCAGGCCGGTGAACACGATGGCCAGGACGATGAGCAGGACCGTCTTGCGTTTGTTCGCCGCGATCTGTTCGTGCACCGGTGGCTACTGCCCTTCGAAGTCGACCTGGACCGGCGCGCGCACAGCGTCCTCGATGTCGAAGAACTCGCGCTGCTGGAAATGGAACATGGTCGCGAGCACGCTCGACGGGAACGACTGGATCGCGGTGTTCAGCAGCCGGACCTGGTCGTTGTAGTACTGGCGCGCGTAGGCGATCTTCGACTCGGTGCCGGTGAGCTCCTCCTGCAGGGCGAGGAAATTCGCGTTGGCCTTCAGGTCGGGGTAGTTCTCGGCGACGGCGAGCAACTGGCGCAGGCCCGAACTCACGGCGTTCTCGGCGTCGGCCTGGCCGGCCACCCCCTGCGCGCTCTCGGCCTGGGCGCGCGCGGCGGTGACCTGCTCGAACGTCTCGCGCTCGTGTGCCGCGTAGCCCTCGACGGTCTGCACCAGATTGGGGATCAGGTCGTAGCGGCGGCGGAGCTGGACGTCGATCTGGGCCCAGCCCTCGTCGGCGCGGTTGCGGTACTTCACGAGCCGGTTGAACGCGTAAACCGTCCACAGGACGAGCACCACGACGACCGCGATCACGATCCAGCCCGCAACACCCATGGCTCTATCGTAACTGCGGTCTATCGGTTTCCCGGCCGATCGCCAGGGCATCGCGGTAGGCGTCTTCGATGCGCTCCACGGTCATCGACCAGTCGAAGGCCCGGGCCCGTTCGGGCCCGGCGGCCCGGAGTCGCGCGGCGAGATCGGCGTCGTCCAGGACCCGGGCGGCCGCGGCCGCCAGCGCGGCGCCGTCCCGCGGTGGAACCAGGAGCCCCTGGCTCTCGTCCGTGACGACCTCGTCGTAACCGGGTGTGTCGCTCGCGACCACTGGCAGACCCGCGGCCATCGCCTCGATCAGCACGATCCCGAACGACTCACCGCCCGTCGACGGTCCGAGGTACAGGTCGCAGGCCGCGTGGATCGGCGGAAGCTCTTCGTTCGGCACTGCGCCGAGCATGGTCACGCGGGCGCGGAGCAATGTGAGCAGGCGGTCGACCGCGTCGCGCTCCGGCCCATCTCCCACCACCACGAGGTGGAGGTCGGGACGGTCGGCCGCGAGCAGCGCGAACGCGTCGATCGCGACCGGGAACCCCTTGCGTTCGTCCAGCCGGCCGACGAACAGCAGCTTTCGCCCAGGGCCAAGGTCCGCCGGCTTCGCATCGGCGAAGCGCGCGACGTCCACCCCGTTAGGGATCACACGGAACTCGCCGCCGATGCGTTGCCATTCGAACGCCGCCGCCCGGTCGGAGACCGCGATCCGCACCGCCAGACGGGCTGTCGCGCGGCGGAGCAACGGCGCGGCGAGGTCGTACAGGCGCGCGCGCGTGGCGCCCGAATGGAACGTGCCCACCACGGGCGCGCGCGCCTCGAGGGTCGCCCACAGGCCGGTCGACGGCGACGTCGGCTGGTGCGCATGCACGACGTCGGGTCCGAACGACGCCAGCGCGTGTCGCACCACCCGGCGCGACCACGGTCTCGGGTCGATCGGCGCGTTCGAGTCGTTGTACCGGATGTCGATGGGCGAACCGACGGGGATCACCCACTGCTGCGCCGGCGGCTCGCGGGTCGGTGCAAGCACCGCCACGTCGTGCCCGCGCTCGAGCAAGCGCTCGGCGAGCTCTCGGACGTGGACCTGGACACCGCCCGGATCGCCCCAGGCGTACGGGCACGCGAGGGCGACACGCATCAGTCGGCGTCTTCCGGCCAGGCCGGCTCGAACACGTGCCAGTCGGGCGGGGACATCGAGATCAGCCGCTCGAATGCGTCCGCGACGGCCTGCGTGATCGCCGTCGCGTCGGTCCGCCGGTCGCCGGTCCGTTCCGGCATATCGAGCGGCCACACCACGCCGTGCCACCCGTTCGGCGTTTGGAACGTCCCGACCACGGCGACGGGCGCACCGGTGGAGAGCGCGAGCATCGCGGGGCCGGCGGGCATGCGCCGTTTCGCGCCGAACATCTCGACCTCGATGCCACGCCCGGTCAGATCGCGGTCGGAGAGCAGTCCGATCAGCTTGTTGTTCGCGAGCGCCGAGGTGAGCGCCTTGCCGACACTGTGATGTGCCTCGAGCGCGACCACCTCGATCCCGTACCGCTCCCGTTGCTGCACGAACAGCTGGAACAGCCGCTCGGGGCGCAGGTGCTCGGCGACCGCGACCATCCGCAGCCCACGATCGGCCATCGCACGGGCGCTCGCGTCCCAGTTCCCGAGATGCGGAAGCACGGCGATCGTGCCGTTCCCCGCATCCGCCATGCGGAACAGGTGCTCGTCGCCGTCCCAGGTGAAGTTCGCTAGGACGTCCTCATCCGGCCATTCTTCGATCGCGAACGAGTCGTACCAGTAGCGCGCGTACCGGCGGAACGCCTCGCGCGTGTTGGCCACGACGAACGGATCGTCGACGGGGCGGCCGAGCACCCGAGCCTGGTTCGCGGCGACGGTCGCGCGCAACCCCGACGCGGATCGATACGTCAGCGATCCCACCCACTGGAAGAGTGCACGCCCGATGCGCGTCGGCAGCCGTTTCGCGAACCACGATGCGGTCGCGTACACGAGGTAGGCGATCTGCTCACGCCGCGTCTCCTCGGGCTCGGTGGACTCAACCGGGGTGTCGGTCTTCATGCGCGGGCCTCTCGCGCGACCTGGCCTGTGCGCACGATGGCGGCGAGCGCCGATACGCCCGCCGCGACCCAGACCATCACCGGCAGCCACCCGAACAGCAGCCCTGCCGACACCGCGCCGTAGCGGACGCCTCGCGTCACGTGGCTCTCTTCCACCGAGTACCCGAGCGCCGCTCCTCGCGCCCGCACGTAGGACGACAGGAAACTCGCGCACAACGCCGCCAGCGCGCCGAGCGCGATCTCGGGACGGTCGCCGAACGACACCCAGATGATCGGCGCCAGCACGCACGCGTCCCAGGCGCGATCGAAGAGTTCCGTGAGCATGCGGTCGACCGGGCCTCCGAGCCCGTGGTTCGCCCGGTGGCCGCCGATCAGCAGCAAGCCGCCGCTGAGCGCCGAGAGCACCCCCGCTCGAACGGGCTGTTCATCGACGATCAGGACCGCCGCAACGACGGCGCAGCCCATCCCCATGAACGAGCTCGTGCGGGTCAGCGCGGTGCCGGGTGGTTGGCGCTGGAAGCGGACCATGGCGTGTGCGCGAGGGTAGCAACTGACTGGGTAGTATCCCCGGACCTGTTCCGCACCCTTCGGAAGGAGCCGCGTTGAAGGCCTACGGCGCGAACGAGATCCGCAACGTCTTGTTGGTCGGGCACGCGGGAGCGGGCAAGACGTCGTTGTTGGAGGCGATGCTGT
>DASYOY010000124.1:0-8279 GCA_036007245.1 Actinomycetota bacterium
AAGCTCGGCCGGGTCGAGCGTGGGCTCGCCGCGAGCCGGGTACGCGACAACCAGAAGTTCCTGTTGGTCGCGGCGGCGGTGATCCTCGTGGCGTTGATCGGCTTCGGGCTGGTGTCGCGCAACGGCGCCCCGCCGGCGGCAGCGATCACGACGCCGTCGTTCGTGCCCGCATCCGGCGAAGCGTCTCTCGCGGCGGGCGTCGATGTCATCGTCACGGCGACCGCGCCGGTGCAGGTGAACGCGGTCGTCGACGGCGCGGCGCAGGACCCGACGACGCTTCGTCCCGGCGAATCGGTGTCGTTGATCGCGACGGAGGAACTGCAGGTGTCGGTGAACGACGGCGGCGCCATCCAGCTCACGATCGACGGGCGCGACGCCGGCACGCCGGGCCACGCCGGGAAGCCGTGGTCGCAGACGTACACACCGGAGGCGGCGAGCCCATGAGCGAGGCCTCGCCCCGCCACGACCCGTTCGGCTTCGGCTGGCCCAACGTGATCTCGGTCGTGCGGATCGCATTGATCCCCGCGATCGTCGCGCTGATCGTGAAGGACACCGATGCGGCGCGCTGGGCCGCGGTGGCGATCTTCATCGTGGGGGCGGCGAGCGATTTCCTCGACGGGTACCTCGCGCGGCGCCACGGGATGACCACTGCGACCGGCGCGTGGCTCGACCCACTGTCGGACAAGCTCCTCGTCGCGATCCCCGCGGTCGTGCTGTCGCTCCGCGGCGAGTTCCCGTGGTGGGCGACCGCCGTGATCGTCGCGCGCGAGCTGGCGGTGACCTGGTTGCGCTGGCGCCTCGACCAGCGCGGGGGTGTCTCGATGCCCGCGTCTCGCGTCGCGAAGCTCAAGACCGTGTCACAGCTCACCGTCGTCGGTATGGCGATCGCGCCGCTGCCGTCATCGTGGGACGGCTTGGTGCTCGCCGTCACGATCGTCGCGGTGGTCCTCACCGTGTATTCGGGACTGGAGTACTTCCTCACCACCCGGCATCGGGTGGCCGCGTCGTGAGGGCGGAGATCGTCGCGGTCGGGACGGAGCTGTTGCTCGGTCAGATCGCCGATACGAACGCGCGGTGGATGTCCGAGGAACTCGCCGGCGCCGGGATCGACGTGACCAATCACCAGGCCGTCGGCGACAACCTCGACCGGATCGTCGAGGCGTTGCGGTTGGCCGCGGGTCGTGCCGACGTCGTGCTCGTGAGCGGCGGCCTCGGTCCGACGGAGGACGACATCACGCGTGACGCGATCGCGGCGTTCGCCAGCGTGCCGCTCGTGTTCCATGCGCAGCTCGAGACGATGCTGCGCGAGAAGTTCCGCCGGTGGTCCGCGTCCGGGACCATGCCGGAGAGCAACCTCCGCCAGGCCTACGTGCCGGAGGGCGCGCGCTGGATCGTCCCGGACCGGGGAACCGCGCCGGGCCTGGCCTTGCGGGTCAACGGCACCCTCCTGTACGCGGTGCCGGGCGTGCCCGACGAGATGCAGGAGATGATCGGCGGAACGATCGTGCCCGAGCTCCGAGAACTGGCCGGCGGCGACGTGATCGTGTCGCGGATCCTCCGCTGCGCGGGGATGGGGGAGTCCGCCGTCGCGGAGCGGCTCGCCGACCTCTTCACGTCGTCGACGAACCCGACGATCGCCTATCTCGCGTCGATGGGCGAGGTGAAGGTGCGGATCACGGCGAAGGGGCCGTCGAAGGCGGACGCCGAAGGGCTTGCCGAGCCCGTCGTCACCGAGGTGCGCGAGCGGCTCGGCGATGTCGTCTTCAGCATCGACGACGAGTCGCTCGAACAGGCGGTGCTCCGGCTGCTGGGGTCGACCCACCGCACGCTCGCGTGCGCGGAATCGCTCACCGGCGGCGGTGTCGGCGAGCGGTTGACGGCCGTGCCGGGCGCGTCGGCGTCGTTCGTCGGTTCGGCCGTCGTCTATACCGCCGGGGCCAAGCGTCGCGTCCTCGGAGTGCCCGACGACATCCTCGCCGGAGGCACGGTCACCGACGCCTGCGCCTTGGCGATGGCGACCGGCGCGCGCGACCTCTACGGTGCCGATGTGGCGCTCGCGCTGACGGGCGCCGCCGGCCCTGAACCGCACGACGGCGCGGCGCCCGGCACGATCTGGGTCGCGGTGGCGGACGCGAGCGGGTTCACCCATGCGCGCGGGTTCGTTTCGCGCGGGGAACGCGACCGCGTCCGACGCTGGGCCGAACAAGCGGGGCTCGACCTCGTGCGCCGCCACCTCGAAGGCGTGCCGCTCCCCGGCACGTCCCTGCCGGAGTGAGCGATCCGCCGAAGGTCCGGCTCTTCGCAGGGATCGAACTCCCGGCCGACATCCGCACCGCGATCGAGGTCGCGACCGCATCGCTCCGCACGCGGATCCCCGGCTTCCGGTGGGTGCCGCCGGAGAACCTGCACCTGACCCTGGTGTTCCTCGGTTGGGTCGAGGCCGGGGACGTCGATCCGATCCGCGAAGGCATCGAGACCGCCGTCGCGCCGGCCGCGTCTTTCACCGCGCGGCTCGGACCCGCCGGCCGGTTCCCCGACCGCGGCAAGGCGCGCGTGCTCTGGGTCGGGTTCGCGAACGGCGTCGACGCCCTCGCCGCGCTCGCCGACCGCGCTCGCGCAGCGGTCGCCGATCGGGTCACCGACGACCGGCCCTTCCGGCCGCATATCACGGTTGCACGGGCCAGGCAGCCGGTCCGGCTCACCTCCGACGCCTTCGACGCGGTTGCGTCCATCGACCGTGACGTCGCGGTCGAGGCCGTGACGCTGTTCCACAGCTATCTGGGCTCGCCGCATCCCCGCTACGAGGCGATCGCCCGGCTCGGGCTGCAGGGCGGGTCGGCCGCCGGATAGGATGCGCCTTCGACGGTCGAAGGATCCACCAGAAGGACGGGAGGAGGGCGCGCGTTGGCGACGGTCCAGACGGCCCCGCGGTTCGTGCGGCAAGACGGTAAGGAGAAGGTCACCGGCACCGGCCGCTACACGGCCGACCTGACCCTCACCGGAATGGCGCACGCCAAGTTCCGCTACGCCGACCACTCCCACGCGAAGATCCTGAAGATCGACACGGCCAGAGCGCGTGCCCTGCCGGGCGTGGTCGCGGTCGTCACCCAAGCCGATCTGCCCGACGTGCGGTTCGGCGGGTTCGTCCAAGACCGGTATCTGTTCGCCAAGGATGTCGTGCGCTTCGAGGGCGAGATCGTCGCCGGCGTCGCCGCGCTGACCGAAGACATCGCCGCCGAGGCGGCGCGCTTGATCGAGGTCGAGTACGAGCCGCTGCCCGTGATCTCCGACTACGTCGCGGCGATGTCGCAGGACGCGCCGCTGGTACACGAAGGGCTCGCCGACTACGAGAAGGACGAGAACATCGTCGCCAACGGCAACACGATGGCCTACCACACCATCGTGAAGGGCGACGCCGACGCCGCGATGGACGGCGCCGAGGTCGTCGTGAAGAGCCACTACCGCTCCGACGCCTCGCAGGGCGTGCCGATCGAGCCGCGCGCGGTCGTCGCGCAATGGCAGGGCGACAAGGTCACGGTCTGGTCCTCGACGCAGGTGCCCTACGCCGCGCGGGCCGGCGTGGCGCAGACCCTCGAGGTTCCCGAGGCAGACGTGCGGATCATCGTGCCGCTGCTCGGGGGCGGGTTCGGCGCGAAGTGCGACCTCCACTTCGAGGGCCAGGTCGCTGCGATCGCGCGCGCCGCGCAGCGCCCGGTCCGTCTCGTCTTCTCCCGCGAGGAGGAGTTCAAGGCCATCGCGCAGCGGCGTGAGGGCATCTCGATGGACTTCGAGACCGGTGTCACACGCGACGGGAAGCTGGTCGCTCGTCGCGCGACGCTGATCCTCGACAAGGGCGCCTACTGCGGCGAGGGCGGGTTCCTCGGGCAGATGGCCGCGATGCACGCGTGCGGCCCGTACCAGATCGACGCGATCAAGATCGAGTCGCACCTCAACTACACGAACAACCAGCCGTCGGGATCGGTCCGGGCGCCCACCGCGCCGCAGGTCTGCTGGGGGTTGGAGCAGCACATGGACGAGGTCGCCGCCTCGATCGGCATGGACCCGGTGGAACTCCGCCGCCGTACGTTGATCGAAGAGGGAGCCGAGGGTCCGACGCGCCAAGTCTTCGACCACGTCGGCGTCAAGGACACGCTCGAGAAGGCGGTCGAGATGATCGACTACGGCCGCGAGCTCCCTGAGGACGAGGCGATCGGCGTCGCGATCGGCTGGTGGCCATGCATGCCAGCGCCGTCCGGCGCCTACGTGCAGATGAACGGCGACGGCAGCGCGACGATCGTCACCGGGGCGCAGGAGAACGGCAGCGGGGCCGTGATGGCGATGCCGATGTTCGTCGGTCAGGAGCTCGGCATCGATCCGAACGATGTTTCCGTGATCTACCAGGACACCGACGTCGCGCCGTGGGACATGGGCTCGTGCGGTTCGCAGACCACCTTCAACAGCGGCCGCGCGATCCTGGCGGCGGCACAGGAGGTGCGCGAGCAGCTGCTCGATGCGGCGGCCGAGCAACTCGAGGCGGATCGCGGCGATCTGGAGTTGATCGAGGGCAACGCACGCGTGAAGGGTTCGCCCGAGCGTTCGGTCGCGATCGCCGAACTGGTCGGTGAGATCGGCACGGTGCACGGCAAGGGCTCCGGTGACGTCCTGGATGCGCCGGAGGGCGACACGGGTGGCTGCGTCGGGCGCCTCGGCAACGAAACGTTCCTCGCGCCCCAGCTGATCACGCAGGCCGCACACGTCAAGGTTGACCGCGAGACCGGCGTCGTCCGCGTGCTCCGCGTCGCGGCCGCGCACGACTCGGGCCGCATCCTCAACAAGCGGGGCGCCGACGGCCAGGTCTTCGGCGGCGTCGTGATGGGCGTCGGGCTCGCACTGTCCGAAGGCACGATGCTCGACGAACAGGGGCGCCAGCGGAACCCGCACCTGCTCGACTACAAGCTCGTCACGTGCTCCGACGCGCCCGAGATCGATGTCGAGTGGATCGAGTACGACTCTGTCGGGCCGCGCGGCTCCAAGGGCGTCGGGGAGCCGCCGCAGGTCCCGACCGCCGGCGCGATCGCCAACGCGATCGCCAAGGTGATCGGCGCCCACGTCGGCGAGCTCCCGATGACGCCCGAGCGCGTCTGGCTCGCCACCCGAGGGAACGGCGCATGAGCCCGAGCTTCACGTCGGCGATGACGCTCGACGACGCCCTCGCGGCGGTCGCCTCCGGCGCTCGCCCCGTTGCCGGCGGGACCGACCTCGTCGTCGGCGCCCGGCAGGGCAAGGCGCCGCTGCCCGAAGACATCGTGGCGATCGACCGGGTCGACGGCCTCCGTGCCCTCGAGGTGTCCGACGCGGGGCTTCGACTCGGCACGCTCGTGACACATGGCGACATCGTCGCCAATCCAGACATACGCGATCGGTACAGCGCGCTCGCCGACGCGTCGGCGATCGTGGGCTCGCACGCGACCCGCTCGCAGGGCACGATCGGCGGCAACGTGATGAATGCGTCGCCGGCGATGGACACCGGCGGCCCGCTCCTGTGCTTCGACGCGGCGGTGACGCTGCGCTCGGCGACGGGGGAGCGGACGATCGGCCTCGAGGCGCTGTGGACGGGACCGGGCAAGACCTCCGCCGCGCCGGACGAGCTGCTCGTTGCGGTCGACCTGCCGGCGCCCGCGGACGGCACGGGCTCGAGCTACGTCCGCCTCGAGTACCGACGTCAGATGGAGATCGCGGTCGTCGGCGCGACCGCCCTCGTCGTCCTGCGAGACGGCAACGTCATCGACGCACGGATCGCGATCACCGCGCTGACACCGACGATCCGACGCGTGCCTGAAGCCGAGGCCGCGCTGGTCGGCTCCGCTGCCGACGCCGACGCGGTCAAGGCTGCCGCGCGCGCCGCCGCCGCGGCGGCGACACCGATCAGCGACGTCCGTGGCTCCGCCGAGTACCGCCGCGCGATGGCCGAGGTCATGGCCAGACGCGCGATCGCCGCCGCGCTCACCCGCGCGCGAGGCGGATCCGTCCCGATCCCCGCGAGTCCCGCCACGTACGGAGCCAAGGAGTCCTGATGAAGGTCGCTGCCACCCTGACGGTCAACGGCACGAGCTACCCCGTGGAGCTTGACCCGCACATGAGCCTGCTGCGAGCGGTCCGCGACGAACTCGGCCTCACCGGTTCCAAGGAAGGGTGCGACGACTCGGAGTGCGGCGCCTGCATGATGCTGCTCGACGGCGCGCCGGTGAACTCCTGTTCCTACCTGGCGCTGCAAGCCGTCGGGAAGGACGTCACGACGGTCGAGGGCCTCGCCGGCGACGAGGAGGTCGGCCCGCTCCAGCGCGCGTTCCTCCAGCAGTTCGGCGTCCAATGCGGCTTCTGCACGCCCGGCATGCTGATCTCGGCGACGGCCCTACTGCGGTCCAACCCTGACCCCTCCGACGAGGAGATCCGCATCGGCCTGTCCGGCAACCTTTGCCGCTGCACCGGGTACGACGGCATCGTGAAGGCCGTCCACCAGGCGGCGTCCGGCGACGTGCCGCCCCTCCACGGTGCCCCTGTGCACGCCGACGTCACGCCCCCGCACCACGCAGGCTGAGCACCCGCCGGCTGCTTGCCATCGAACACCTGTTCGGGTAGCGTTCGGCCCCTGGAACCGGCCAAATGACAGGGGTGTAAGTTATGTCAGACGCGGCTTCTAGGGTGCTGGAACGTCAAGCAGGTGCGCTCGCTCGAACCTCCTCCGGGGTGGGCCGCGAAGGGAAGGGGGATCGCGTGGACCGCGACAAGATCTTGGAGGTCACGCTCCAGCAGATCGAGAAGCAGCACGGCCGCGGAGCCGTTATGAAGCTCGGCGAACACCCGATGAACGTCGAGATGCAGACCATCCCGACGGGATCGTTGGCTCTGGATATCGCCCTCGGGATCGGCGGGATCCCGCGCGGCCGGGTCGTCGAGGTCTTCGGGCCCGAGGGTTCGGGCAAGACCACCGTCTGTCTGCACATCATCGCCGAGGCCCAGCGCCAGGGCGGGATCGCGGCGTTCATCGACGCGGAGCACGCGCTCGACCCGACGTACGCGCGTGAGCTCGGGGTCAACATCGACGAGCTGCTCGTCAGCCAGCCCGACTCAGGCGAGCAGGCGCTCGAGATCGCCGACATGCTGGTGCGCTCGGGCGCGCTGTCACTGGTCGTCATCGACTCGGTCGCAGCGCTCGTACCGCGCGCCGAGATCGAGGGCGAGATGGGCGACACGCACGTCGGCCTCCAGGCGCGGCTGATGTCCCAGGCGATGCGCAAGCTCTCCGGGTCACTGTCCAAGTTCGAGACCACGGCCATCTTCATCAACCAGCTCCGCGAGAAGATCGGCGTGATGTTCGGCTCGCCCGAGACCACGCCCGGCGGCCGTGCGCTCAAGTTCTACTCGTCGGTGCGGCTCGATGTGCGCAAGATCGAGAACCTCAAGGACGGCACCGACGTCGTCGGCTCGCGCACCAGGGTCAAGGTCGTGAAGAACAAGGTCGCGCCGCCCTTCCGGCAGTGCGAGTTCGACATCATGTACGGCAAGGGCATCTCCAAGGAGGGCTCGTTGCTCGACGTCGGCGTCGACCTCGAGATGATCAAGAAGTCGGGCGCCTGGTTCACCTACGAGGGTGAGCAGCTCGGTCAGGGCAAGGAGAACGCGCGTCAGTTCCTCGCCGAGCACATCGACGTCCGCGACGAGATCGAGACGAAGGTCCGCCAGGCCGTCGGGCTCAACGGGTTCACCGAGGACGACGACCAGCCGATCGAGATCGCTCCCGATCTGGTCGAGCTCGAGCCTCCGGTCAAGGCCGGCAAGAAGGGCGACTAGCTGGTGCCAGCGTCCACGCAGCGGGCCGTCGGGTCCGGCGATCGGGGCGACCGGCCGAGCAAGCGCAAGGACATCCACGAGCGGGCGCTCGGGCTCTTGGCGGTACGGCAACGCAGCCGCAGGGAGCTCGAGCGCCGGCTCGTCCAAGCCGGCTTCGAGCGCGACGCCGTCGAGACCGAGCTAGACCGGCTGGAGCAGGTCGGGCTGATCGACGACGCGGCGTTCGCCGCCGCTGTCGTGGAAAGCCGGATGGGCGCCCGGGGTGAGTCTAGGCGGGCGGTCGGTATCAAGCTCCAGCAGGCCGGGGTCGACCGCGAGGTCGCTCTGGCGGCCCTGGACGAGGCTCCGGATGCAGAGCAGGAGCGGGCCGACCGGCTCGCTGCGTCTCGCGCGGGGCGGGTTGCGGGACTGGATCCGGCTACCGGCTT
>DASYOY010000125.1:0-34323 GCA_036007245.1 Actinomycetota bacterium
CTCCGAGCTGTCGCACGCACTGCTCGACGCCGGCCACGAGGTCACCGTGATCGACAAGCGCGCCGCGGCGTTCGATCGGTATCCGCCCGGCGAGCAAGCGCGGACGATCGTCGGGCTCGGGTTCGATCGCGACGTGCTGGAAGAGGCGGGCATCCGCGAGGCCGACGCGTTCATCGCGGTATCGAGCGGCGACAACTCCAACATCGTGTCGGCCCGCGTCGCGCTCGAGCACTACCACGTGCCCAAGGTGATCGCGAGGATCTTCGATCCGCGCCGCGCCGAGATCTACGAGCGCCTGAACATCCCGACGGTCGCGACGACCACCTGGGGCGTCAAGCAGTTCCAGCTGATGCTGTTGCACACCGGCAAGGAGGTGCGCGAGAGCCTCGGCGGCGGAGAGCTGTTGCGCGTGCGCGTGCCGGTGCCGAGCCACCTGGTCGGCAAGCCGGTCTCGACCCTGAACGTCGACGGCCACATCCTCGTCGCTGGAGTGTCCCGAGGCGGCAAAGGCTTCATCCCGTCGAGCGACAGCACGCTGCAAGAAGGGGACTTCCTGATCGTCACGATGGGCAAGGACTACATGGACGAACTCGACGCGATGCTCGAGCCGGCGGAGCACCACTGATGCGGGTCGTCGTCACCGGCGGGGGCGCGATCGGGCGGCATGTCGCCGCCGACCTCACGACGCGGGGCCACGAGGTCACGTTGATCGAACAGGACAAGCAGACCGTGGAGGACCTCCGCGAGGAGATCCCCGGCGTGACGATCATGCTCGGCGACGCATGCGAGCCGTGGGTGCTCGAAGACGCGGATCTCGCGCGCTCCGACGTCGTGGTGGCTGCCACCGGCGACGACGAGGACAACCTCGTGACATCGCTGCTCGCCAAGCAGGAGTTCGCGGTGCCGCGTGTGCTCGCCCGCGTGAACCACCCGAAGAACGAGTGGCTGTTCACCGACCAGTGGGGAGTGGACACGGCGGTGTCCCCGCCGCACATGCTCACCTCGATGGTGGAAGAAGCCGTCACCACCGGCGACCTCGTGCAGCTGCTGCGCCTGGAGGGCGGGCAGATCTCGATCGTCGAGATGAAGCTCGCCGCCGACTCGCCGGCGGTCGGGCGGCCGATCTACGAGCTCCGGCTGCCGAACGACGCCGCGATCGTCGCGATCGTGCGGGACGCCCACGTCGTGATCCCGCAGCCCGAGACCGTGCTCGGCGGCGGCGACGAACTCGTGGCGCTCGCCGGCATCGGGACCGAGCAGGCGCTCCGGTCCGCGATCGTCGGCGACTGACCGCGGCGCGTTAGCCGGTCGGCTCGAGCTGCCAGCGGTATCCGATCCTCGACTCGGTGACGATCGCGCGGGGATGCCGCGGGTCGGGCTCGATCTTGCGCCGGAGCTGACTCACGAACACCCGCAGCGCCTCGACGTCGGGGGCGCCGTCACCCTCCCACACCTCCGCGAGCAACCACTCGTGCGTGCGGAGCACGCCGGGCGCGGTCGCGAGCGCCTCGAGGAGGCGCCACTCGGTCGGCGTGAGGTGGATCTGCTCGTCGCCGCGGCGGACCGACCGCGCGGTCAGATCGATCGTGATGTCGTCGACCGCGAACCGCGTGCCGCTCGGCTCGGGCGCCGCCCGACGGAGCAGCGCGCGCACGCGGGCGAGCAGCTCGGCCGCGCCGAACGGTTTGGTCAGGTAATCGTCCGCACCGAGATCGAGCGCCGCCACCTTGTCCTGCTCGGCGTCGCGAACCGACAGCACGAGGATCGGCACACCGCTGAACCGACGGATCTCCCGGCACGCAGTCAGGCCGTCGACGTGCGGCAGGTTGAGATCGAGCACCACGAGGTCGGGCTCGAGGTCGCGCACCGCCCCGATCGCCGCGCGCCCATCGGTCGCGGACTCGACGCGGAAGTCGCGCGCCAACAGCGTGCGCTCGACCGCTCGGAGGATCTGCGGCTCGTCGTCGACGACCAGGATAAGCGGGTCGCTCATGCCGCCGGGAGCCGGAACCCCATGGTGGTGCCGCCGCCCGGCGTGTCGGTCGCCCAGATCTCGCCACCCATCGCCTCGACGAAGCCCTTGCAGATCGCGAGGCCAAGCCCGGCGGAGAGGCGCGGTGATCCTTCCTGCAACTTGTAGAACGGCGTGAACAACAGCTGCTGGTCACCGAACGCGAGTCCTGGCCCGTGGTCGACCACCTGCACCACGACCACGCCGTCGGCGCGCTCGGCGCCGAGCTCGATCCGCCGGTCGGCGGCGCCCCGCACCGCGCGTGCGGCGTTCTCGACGAGGTTGGTCACGACCCGTTCGACGAACAGCGAGTCGCCGCGGATGCGCACGGCGTCGTCGGCAACGCGGACGTCGATCTCGACACCCGGCCAGCGCTCGCGGACACCATCGACCGCCGGCCCGATCAGGTCGTCGAGGTCGACGAGGTCATCGTGCGCGACGAGCGTGCCCGACTCGATCCGCGACATATCGAGGAGGTTCGTGATCAACTGCGCGAGCCGGCCGGCCGAGGCACGGACGTCCTCGAGCACCACCCGCACGCTCTCGCGGTCGAACGCCTCGCGGTCCAAGACGTCGGTGACCGACGCCGTGATCGCGGCGATCGGACTCTTCAGCTCGTGCGAGGCCGCCGCGAGCAGCGACTGCCGCATGTCCTCGGTTCGCTTGTACAGCTCGGCCTCACGCAGTTCTTGCTCCAACCGCTCCGCCTGGACCACCAGCGCGACCTCGTCGGCGAACGTGCGCACGACACGCGTCTCGGCCGCGGTCAGGGGCGGCCGGTCGCCGACGAATACCAGCGCGCCGACCCGTGCCGGCCCCACGCGCAACGGGAACGCGGTCGCGGAGGACGCGGCCGGATCCGTCTCGTCGCGAACCGACGCGAGCACGAAGCCCAGCCGTTCCGCGGCGCGGCCGAGCGCCGGCGTCAGCCCCTCGGCTCGCTCCGACACGAGCACGTGGCTCAGGTCGAAGAGCAGCCGGACCTCCGCCTCGCGATCCTCGGCGGCGGTCGCGCGCTCGTGGGCGACGCCGACCAGCCATGAGATCAGCAGCGACATCGCGATGAACGCGAAGAAGGCGACGACGTACTCGGTCCGCTCGAGGTTGAACGTCCCGTAGGGAGGCAGGAACCCGACGTTGTAGAGGGCCGACCCAACCACCGCGGCGACGATCCCGGGAAGCACACCGCCCAGCCACGAGGCGACCACCACCGGAACCAGGAACGCGAACGCGGCCAGCGTGTGCGACAGCTGGACCCGGAACGGCTCCATCACGGCGGCAATCGCGATGCTGCCGACGGTCGCCACGAGATAGGCGGCCCAGTTGCTCCACGAGGGCCGGCGCACACCCAGCACCCGGGCTGAGACGACCGCCGTTCGATCCACGCTCGCAACGATAGTCGCCCTTACGGATCCCTTATCCCGCGTTCCTACCGTGGACCCTGATGCAGACCGACGAAACGTCCTCCGCGAAGGCCGCGGGATCCCAGACGGCCACCGGGGCGCCCGAGAAGACGGCCCCGCGGCCGCGGCCCACGACGCGACCACCGCTGCCGCGCAGCAACGGCTACGCGGTCAAACGGGCGATCCTCGGCCCCGCGCTCCCGACCGCGCACCTGATCCACGAGCGCCTCGGCAAGATCGCGGCGCTCGCGATCTTCAGTTCCGATGCGCTGTCGTCGGTCGCCTACGCGACGGAGGAGATGCTGAAGACGCTCGCGATCGCGGGCGTCGGCGTCCTGATGTTCTCGCTGATCGTGCCGCTGTCGGCGGCGATCGTCGCGGTGCTGGCGATCCTCGTCTTCAGTTACCGGCAGACGATCAAGGCCTATCCGTCGGCCGGTGGCGCCTACATCGTCACGAAGGACAACTTCGGGCTCATCCCGGCGCAGGTCGCCGGCGTCGCGCTGCTCACCGACTACGTCCTGACCGTGGCGGTCTCGGTCTCGGCGGGTGTCGCGGCGATCATCGCCCTCGTGCCCGCGACGCAACCGTTCCGCGTCGAGATGGCCGTCGTGTCGATCATGCTGATCGCCTACGGGAACCTGCGCGGCGTCCGCGAGTCGGGCAAGATCTTCGCGGCGCCGACCTACGTGTTCATCTTCTGCATCCTGTCCCTGATCGTCGTCGGGGTCGTCCGAGCGGCGACGGGAGCGATCGTCGTTCCGCCCCCGGTGACGACGGGCGGCACGCTCTCGGCGTTCGCGCTTGTGCCGATGTTCGTCGTGCTGCACGCACTCGCGTCGGGCAGCACCGCCATGACCGGCGTCGAAGCGATCTCCAACGGCGTGCCGGCGTTCAAGCCGGTCGAATGGAGGCACGCGCGGCAAACCCTCGTCGCCCTTGGGTTGCTGCTCTCCACGATGTTCCTCGGGATCTCGTGGCTGGCGGCGAAGCTGCAGATCCGGCCGGACTTCTCGGGGCGGTCCACCGTGGTCGCCGACATCGGCCACGCGGTGTACGGCTCCAGCCCGCTCGGCCACGCGGCGTTCGCGCTGCTGCAGATCGCGACCGCGCTGATCTTGGTGCTGGCGGCGAACACCGCCTACGCCGACTTCCCGCGCCTGGCCAACTTCCACGCGGGCGATGACTTCCTGCCGCGGCAGTTCACGACGCGCGGGCACCGGCTCGTGTTCTCGAACGGGATCTTGGCCCTGTCGGCGGCGGCGATCTTCCTGGTGATCGTGTTCCACGCCGACGTCACGAAGCTGATCCCGTTCTACGCGATCGGCGTGTTCACCTCGTTCACGCTCTCGCAGGCGGGGATGGCCAAGCGCCACCTGCGCCTGCGCGAGCCCGGCTGGCGCGTCGGGTTGGCGATCAACGGGATCGGCGCCATCGCGACCGGCATCGTGCTGGCGATCGTCGCGCGGACCAAGTTCGCCGAGGGCGCCTGGGTGATCTTGATCCTCGTCCCGGTCATGGTGGTCCTGCTGGTCCGGATGAACCACCAGTACGACCGTGAGAAGCGTGAGCTCGAACGGGACCTCAAGGCCTTCTCGCCGCCCGAGAACCGGCCGCCGATCACCATCCTGCTGGTCGAGGACCTCGACCCCAAGACCGTGCACGCGCTGCAGTACGCGCGGACGATCCGGTCGGAGCGAACGATCGCCGTGCACGTCGAGGACGATCACGTCCGAACCGAGGCGCTTCAGACCGCGTGGCACACCGCTGGGCTCGACGCGATCCCGCTGCGGATCGTGCGCGGCCGGGGCGACCAGGCGGCACGGCTCGCCGGGTTCCTCGCCGCCTACGAGCGCGAAGACCGCGACGCGATCGTCATCGTGCCGGTGCCCCACGAACGGACGCTGCGCGAACATGTCGCCGACCGACGTGCCGGCGCGCGGCTGCACCGTGCGCTCCTGCCCTACGGCCACGTGCGCGTGACGATGGTCCGGGACCACCCCGACGGCGTGCACCCGCTGCAGCGCGACGAGGCGGGACGGCCCGTGGTGCGGCTCACCGCCCGTCAGACTCACGACGTCGTCGTGCTGGTCGACAAGCTCGACAGAGCCACGCTGCAGGCCGTCTCGTACGCGCTCGGCCTGGGGACCCGCACCGTGCGCGCCGTGCACGCGGCCTCCGACCCCGATCGGGCCACGCAGCTCGCGAACCGGTGGTCGGAGCTGCGCGCGCCCGTTCCGCTCGACGTGATCGAGTGCTGGGATCGCGAGGTGCCGCGCGCGATCGAGCGCTACATCGTCGCGATGGCCTCCGAGGGCACCGAGGTCACCGTCGTGATGCCCCGCCGCGACTACCCACGCCTGCGGCAACGGCTGCTGCACGACCGCACCAGCCGGAAGATCGAGCGCTCACTCGGCCGCTACGCGCACATCGACGTGGCCGATATCCCGTACTACGTCCGCGGTGTGACGCCGCCGGCCGCAGGGCCCGAGGACGAGCAGATCCCCGCGCCGGTCTAAACGTCGGCGGGCTGCTCGCTCCACCGGTAGCCGATACCCGGTTCGGTGACGATCGCCCGTGGGCGGCGCGGGTCGGGCTCGATCTTGCGCCGCAGCTGGCTGACGAACACCCGGAGCACCTCGACGTCCTCTCCGTAGGTGTCGCCCCAGACGCGCTCGAGCAACCACCGGTGGGTGAGCAGCTTGCCGGGGTAGGCGGTCAGGGCCTCGAGGAGCGCCCACTCGGTCTTGGTCAGGTGGACGTCGCCGTCGCCGCGCGTTACGCGGTGCGCCCGCATGTCGATCGCGACGCCGTCGAGCTGGTAGACCGGCGGTCGCTCGGCCGGTGCGCCCTCCCCCCGTCGCAAGAGCGCGCGCACCCGTGCGAGCAGCTCGCCCGTTCCGAACGGCTTCGTCAGGTAGTCGTCGGCGCCCAGGTCGAGCGCGGCGATCTTGTCGGGCTCTTCGTCGCGCACCGACAGCACGAGGATCGGCACGCTGCTCCAGGTACGGATCCGCCGGCAGAACCCGAGCCCGTCGAGCACGGGCATGTTGAGGTCAAGGACCACGAGGTCGGGCGGCGCGGCCGCCGCGAGGTCCAGCGCGACCGCGCCGTCGCCGGCGAGCTCCACGGTGTAGCCGCGCGCGACCAGCGACCGCTCGATCGCCTCACGGATCTGTGGCTCGTCGTCAACGACCAGGATCTTGGTCACGGGCCGGCTTCCTGCAGTGAGAAGGCGAAGGTCGCGCCGCCGCCCGACGTGTCCTCGAGCCAGATCTCGCCGCCCATCAGATCGATGAACCCGCGCGCGATGGCCAGCCCGAGCCCCGAGCCGAGCTTCGTGGTCCGCTCATCCAGACGCGCGAACGGGAGGAACAGCTGGCTCCTTTCCATCGTGTTCAACCCTGCGCCGTGGTCGACGACCTTGACCGCCACCTGACCGTTGTGCTCGCCGTGCGCGGTGGGGCCGATCTCGATCTCGACGGCGGGCTCGCCGGCCGCGACGGCGGATCTCGCCGCGTTGTCCAACAAGTTGGAAACCACCCGTGGGACGAACACCGGATCGGCGACCACGACCTCGTGGTCGTCGTCGATCGTCATCGTGATCGCGACGCCCGGCCACCGCATCGCGGCCGCATCGACCTCGGCGGTCACAGCCTCGGCGAGATCCACGTGCTCGAGATTGGCCTGGACCACGCCGGCCTCGATCCGAGAGAGATCGAGCAGGTTGGCGACGAGCGCATCCAGCCTGTCGGCCTCCCGGTCAACGACGCGCAACACCGCGTCGCGGTCGTCCGCCGAACGCTCGACCTCCGGGTCGAGGAGGTCGGTGACCGAGGCCTTGATCGCCGCGAGCGGGCTCCGCAGATCGTGCGACACGGCGGCGAGCATCGTCCGCCGCGCGGTCTCGGTCTGGCGCAGGATCTCGGCGTCGGTCGCCGTCCGCAGGAGGCGGTCTCGCTCCAGCACGAGCGCGAGCTGGTCGCACACCGCGCGCAGCACGCGCGTCTCGGCTGGGTCGAGCGCGTCCCGTGAGCCGGTCAGCACGACGAGACCGAGCGTGCGGTTCCCGACCGACAACGGCAGCCGCTCGGGCGCGCGGCCGGGGTCCGCCGGGTTCCACGACGGACTGATCGACCCCGGCTCCGTGCCGACCACCACGCGCTCGTCGAGACCGCCGTCCACCCCGCTCACGAACAGCGCCCCGGCATCGAACCCGAACCGCGCGACCACGTCGTCCAAGAGCGCGGCATACGTCTCTTCGCCCGGACCACGGACAACCAGGTCACGGCTCAGCTCCTGCAGGGTCTGCAGCTCGGTCTCCTTCGCCTCGGCGACATCGGCACGGTCGACCGCCCGCGTGTACAGCAGCGAGATCAACACCGAGAGCGCGAGGAACACGATCAACGCCACCACGTGCTCGCCGCGCGCGATCACGAACGAGTCGTACGGCGGCAGGAAGAAGAAGTTGAACGTCAGGAACGAAACGACCGCGGCAACGAGCCCCGGACCGAGCCGGCCGACGATCGCCGCCGCGACCACGACGACCAGGAACGTGAACCCGATCGTCAGCGGCTGCAGCGTGTCGCGGAAGGGCAAGAACCCGGCAACCACGACGAACGGGCCGGCCACCGCGATCAGGTAGCCGATCGCCCGCAGATGCCCGCGCGGCCCCGCGCGCATCAGCTGGACGGCTCGCGACGTGCTCATGAGCGAAGGATAGCCACCCCCACAGGGCCACTGACCTGCAACGACGTTCTCCGGACCCGACCTTTACAGAACCCGTAGGCGCCACCGCCCGTTCCTCACGGTTCGCCACATGTGCGGTGGCTACGGTCCGTGGCAGGAGGTGAGGACCATGTGGGACATCTGGGTCGTCGCGATCACCGCGGGGTTCTTCCTGTTGGCCTTCGCCCTCGTCCGCTGGTTCGACGCGATATGAGGATCTCCGATGCGCTCGAATTGCTGATCGCCTTCGCGCTGCTGGTCTATCTCGTCTACGTCCTGATCCGCCCGGAGCGGTTCTAGATGATCACGATCGTCGTCTACCTGCTGCTGCTGATCGCGCTGACACCCCCGCTCGGCGCCTACCTGCACCGCGTCTACACCCGTGAGCAGATCGGCGGGGTCGAGCGCGTCGTGTACCGCATCATCGGCGTGAACCCCGATGCCGAGCAGTCGTGGCGACGGTACGCGACCGCTGTGCTGTGGTTCAGCGTGCTGAGTATGTCGTTCGTCTACCTGGTGATGCGGTGGCAACAGCACCTGCCGCTGAACCCTGAAGGATTCGCCGACGTCAACCCGTACCTGTCGTTCAACACCGCCGCCAGCTTCATGACCAACACGAACTGGCAGTCCTACGGCGGCGAGACGACGATGAGCTATCTCACGCAGATGCTCGCCCTGACGTTCCAGAACTTCGTGTCGGCGGCGGTGGGGATCGCGGTCGTGATCGCGATGATCCGCGGTTTCACGCGCGCGGGCACGGACAACGTCGGCAACTTCTGGCGCGACCTCGTGCGCGGCGTGCTCTACGTCCTGCTGCCGATGGCTGCGCTCGTCGCGATCATCCTGATGAGCCAGGGCATCGTGCAGACGCTCAGCGCGTCGGCGTCGGTCACCGGGATCCAAGGGTTCGCGCAGACGATCGCGCGCGGGCCGGTCGCGAGCCAGATCGCGATCAAACAGCTCGGGACGAACGGCGGCGGGTTCTTCAACGTGAACTCGGCGCACCCGTTCGAGAACGCGACGCCGATCTCCAACTTCGTCGAAACGTTCGCGATCCTGTGGATCGCCGCGGCGCTCACGTACACGTTCGGCAAGATGGTCGGGAACGTCCGCCAGGGTTGGATGCTCTTCTCGGTGATGTGGGTCCTGCTGGTGGTGGGGCTTGTGATCACCGTGCCGGGCGAGCGCACGGCGACACCGGCGATGCAGGCAGCAGGCGTTTCCGCGTCGGCCCCCAACCTCGAAGGGAAAGAGGTCCGGATCGGGTCCGACGAGTCGTCGTTGTGGTCGGTGACGACGACCGACGCGTCGAACGGCAGCGTGAACTCGATGCTCGACTCGTATCAGCCGCTCGGGGGGTTTGCGCCGATGTTCAACATCGCGATCGGCGAGGTGATCTTCGGGGGCGTCGGGAGCGGCCTGTACGGGATGGTCTTCTATGTTGTCATCGCCGTGTTCATCGGCGGGCTGATGGTCGGTCGCACTCCGGAGTACCTCGGTAAGAAGATCGGCGCGCGGCAGGTCAAGATCGTCGTGATCGCGGTGCTGGTGCCGTTCCTGGTCGCGCTCGCGTTCACCGCGCTTGCGGTGGTTACGCCCTCGGGCCTCGCGGGGCCGCTCAACACCGGACCGCACGGGTTCAGCGAGATCCTCTACGCGTACCTGTCGCAGGGGAACAACAACGGGTCGGCGTTCGCCGGCCTGACCGCGAGCTCGCCCTACTACACGATCACCGGCGGCATCGCGATGCTCGTCGCACGGTTCGTGCCGCTGATCGCGGCGTTGGCGCTCGGCGCGAGCGTTGGCAAGGAGCGGACCGTCCCCTTCACCGCGGGAACGCTGCGGACCGACACGGGCCTGTTCGCCGGACTGCTGACCGGCGTGATCGTGATCATCGGCGCGCTCACGTTCCTGCCGGCGCTCGCCCTGGGGCCGATCGTGGAGCAGCTCCAGAAGGGGTTGAGCTGAGATGGCCGTTGCAGCTCCTCCGCAGATCGAGCCCGCGACCTCGAACAACGTCAAGGCGCGACCGCTCTTCGACGGCCCGATCGTCCGTCAAGCGATCGTCGACAGCTTCAAGAAGCTGGACCCGCGCACGCTGCTGCGCAACCCGGTGATCTTCGTGGTCGAGGTCGTCTCCGTCGTGGTCACGATCCGGATCATCGCGGACGCCGTGAGCGGCGGGCCGGTCGCCTTCGACACCGCGATCGGGCTCGGCCTGTGGTTCACAGTGTTGTTCGCCAACTTCGCCGAAGCGATGGCCGAGGGACGCGGGAAGGCGCAGGCCGAAACGCTCCGGCGCACCCGGGCCGACCTGATCGCGCGACGACTCACGTCCGACGGCAGCGAGGAAACCGTACCCGCCTCGGATCTTCGCGCCGGCGACATCGTGATGGTGTCGGCCGGCGAGCTGATCCCCGGCGACGGCGAGATCGTCGAGGGGATCGCTTCGGTCGACGAGTCGGCGATCACCGGCGAGTCGGCGCCCGTGATCCGTGAGTCGGGCGGCGACCGCTCGGCCGTGACCGGCGGGACCAAGGTCCTGTCGGACTGGATCAAGGTGTCGATCACCGCCGAGCCCGGCGAGGGGTTCATCGACAGGATGATCCGGCTGGTCGAGGGCGCCGAGCGCCAGAAGACACCCAACGAGATCGCGCTCTCGCTGCTGCTCGTGAAGTTCACGATCATCTTCCTGATGGTCGTCGTAGCCTTGCAGCCCTTCGCCATCTACGCGGGCAACCGGGTGAGTGATGCGATGTTGATCGCGCTGTTCGTCTGCCTGATCCCGACCACGATCGGCGGCCTGCTGTCCGCCATCGGGATCGCCGGGATGGACCGGCTCGTGCAGCGCAACGTGCTCGCGATGAGCGGCCGCGCCGTTGAAGCCGCGGGCGACGTATCTGCACTGCTGCTCGACAAGACCGGCACGATCACGCTCGGCAACCGCCAGGCGGTCGCCTTCATCCCCGCGCCCGGCATCGACGAGCGAGACCTGGCCGAGGTCGCCCAGATGGCGTCGCTCGCCGACGAGACCCCGGAAGGTCGCTCGATCGTCGTGCTGGCGAAGGAGCGGTTCAACCTGCGGGAACACGACTTCATGGAGGCGCACGCCGAGTTCGTGCCCTTCACCGCGCAGACGCGGATGAGCGGGGTCAACCTCGAGGGGAGCGAGATTCGCAAGGGCGCCGTCGACGCGATCCGCGGATGGTCGGGCACGGACCTGCCGCCCGAGCTCGACGAGGCCGTCGAGCGGATCTCGCGCGCAGGCGGGACGCCGCTCGCGGTTGCGAAGGACCACGTGCCGTTCGGCGTGATCGAGCTGAAGGACATCATCAAGGACGGCCTGGTCGAGCGGTTCGATCAACTCCGACGCATGGGGATCCGCACCGTGATGATCACCGGCGACAACCCGCTCACCGCTGCTGCCATCGCGCAGGAGTCGGGCGTCGACGACTTCCTGGCCGAAGCCACGCCCGAAACCAAGATGGCGCTCATCAAGAAGGAGCAGGAAGGCGGCGTGCTCGTCGCGATGACCGGCGACGGGACGAACGATGCTCCTGCACTCGCGCAGGCCGACGTCGGCGTCGCGATGAACACCGGCACGTCGGCAGCGAAGGAAGCCGGCAACATGGTCGACCTCGACTCGAACCCGACGAAGCTGATGGATATCGTCGAGATCGGCAAGCAGCTGCTGATCACGCGCGGCGCGCTCACAACGTTCTCGATCGCGAACGACGTTGCGAAGTATTTCGCGATCATCCCGGCCATGTTCGTCGCGACCTATCCGGCGCTCGACCGCTTGAACGTGATGCACCTGACCTCGCCGCAGTCGGCGATCCTGTCGGCGGTCATCTTCAACGCGCTGATCATCGTCGCGTTGGTGCCGCTCGCCCTGCGCGGCGTGCGCTACCGCCCGGTCGGCGCCGAGGGACTGCTGCGCCGGAACCTGCTGATCTACGGGCTCGGCGGGATCATCGTCCCGTTCATCGGCATCAAGCTGATCGACATGCTGCTCACGGCGGTGCATTTTCCGTGATGCGCACAGCTCTCCGCGCGCTCATCGCCACGCTCCTGTTGGCCGCGATCACGGGGATCGCGTACCCGCTGGTCATGACCGGCATCGGCCAGGTCGCGTTCGCACACGACGCGAACGGCTCGCTCGTCGACGTGAACGGTCAGCCCGTCGGAAGCGCACTGATCGGGCAGCAGTGGACGGGCCCGCAGTGGTTCTACGGACGACCGTCGGCGGTGCAGAACGATGCCGCAACATCGTCCGGCACCAATCTCGGACCTCGGTCGCAGCAACTGGCCGACGACATCAAGGCCCGCGCCGCCGCCATCCTCAAGGTGGAGTCGCCATACACGCCCGGGCTCACGACGGCCGAGGTGCCCGTCGACCTGCTGACCGCGTCGGGCAGCGGTCTCGACCCCGACATCTCGGTCGCCGCTGCGCAGTTCCAGGCGCCGCGGATCGCGTCGGTTCGCGGGCTCCCGCTCGACCAGGTGATGAGCCTGATCGACGCGCACACCGCAGACAAGACACTCGGGTTCCTCGGTGAGCCGCGCGTGAACGTGCTCGAGCTCAACATCGCGCTGCAGGAGGTGGCACCACGAGCGTGACCACCGCACTGCAGCGCACCGTCCTCGTGATGGGACACAACGTCGCCAACACGCCGATCCTGTACCCGGACGACGTTGCCGGCTCGATGGCGGTCGTGGTGATCACCGTTGGCTGGCCGATCACGCCGGCACAGTCGGCGGCGGTCGATCAGGCCCTTTCCTTGGCCCGCGAACATCGCGTGATGTTCGATGCGTTCCTCGTCGGATCCATCGCGCAAGGTCTCGATGTGGTCGACGGGCGCGACCGAGTGCTGTTCGCCGGGAACCGGCGCGAAGGCAAGCGGATCATGCGCGCGCTCGGTACGCGCGGGATCAGCGCACGCGCTGCGCGATGACGTGGATGTCGACGTTCCCGGCGCGTCGGATCAGCTCGGTCACGAATGAGCCGCGCACGATCTCCTGCCAGCGGGACCGGCGCGACTCTCCGACCACCAGCTGCGTGACGAACTGCGTGTAGGCGACGTTCAACACCCCGGCGACCGGATCCTCGTCGTCGATCACCAACAGCTCACCGCCGAGGTCGGCCACCAGCTGTTTGAGCTCGACCAGCCACGCGGTGGTGTCCGGCTCGTTGCGCTCGCGCGCGTGAACCACGAGGAAGTCACCACGGGCCCGCTGCGCGATCCGGGCGCCGCGGCGCACAAGGTCGTCGGCCGACTCCGGTTCGCCGACGCAGACAAGGACCCGCTCGCGCGTTTCCGGCGTTCGGCCCTTCGACCAGCGTGAGAGGAGCGTCTCGTCGACCTGGTTCGCGACGCGCATCAGCGCGAGCTCACGGAGCGCAGTGAGGTTGTCGGTCGTGAAGTAGCGCTGGAGCGCGAGCTCGGCCTTCGCCGGGTCGGGGTAGACATTGCCGTGGAGCATCCGCCGTTGCAACGCGTGCGGCGACATGTCGACGAGCTCGATCTGATCCGCCAGCTCGACCACCCAGTCGGGAACCGTTTCTCGCTGCCGCACGCCGGTCACGTCGGCTACGACGTCATTCAGGCTCTCGAGGTGCTGGATGTTCACGGTGGTGATCACCTCGATGCCGCCAGCGAGGAGGTCGATCACGTCTTCCCACCGCTTGCCGCGACGGCTGCCCGGCACGTTGGTGTGTGCGAGCTCGTCGACGAGCGCGATCTCAGGGGCACACTGGATCACCGCGTCGGTGTCCATCTCCTCGAAGGTGGTGCCGCGGTACTCGATCTGGCGCTCGGCAACGGTCTCGAGGCCTTGCAACATCTCGAGCGTTCGCGGTCGGCCGTACGTCTCGACGCAAGCAACCACCACCCGCGTGCCGCGCCCGGCTCGACGCCTCCCCTCGGACAGCATCGCGTAGGTCTTGCCGACGCCGGGCGCCTCACCGAGGTAGATCCGCAAGGGAGCCGTCTTCGCTGCGCGAGCCTCGCCCCGGGTCCACTGCGGCGGCGCCGATGGTTCCGGCGCGACCGTGTAACCGATCAAGGCCTCGACCGACTCGACCCCGCGCTCGGCTGGCTCGTCCGTCATGGCCGAAGCGTACGCCCGACCAGCCGGTTCAGACGGTGAGCTCGAGGCGCGGGTTCATCATCTGCACCCGGCCGTGCTGCTCTCCGATCACACCCTCGACGACAACCCGCGTCCCGAGCGTGAGGCCGCGGATCGCCCGTCGGCCCATGAACTGGATCGAGACCTCTCCCGTACCGTCGGAGATCACGACCTCGAGCGACTCGTTGTCCTGCATCGGCAGGACCGTGAGCCGCCGGATCACGCCGGCGATCTTCACCTTCTCGCGCGGCTTCGCATCGCCGATCCGCACCGAACCCGGGATGGACTCCGCCCAGCTGCGGATCTCCACGTCCAAACGCGACTCATCGGACTCGGTCAGCCGAGCGAGCCAACGGCGGAGTGGTCCCATCCTCTAGGCCGCGGTCGTGCCGGCCTTCGCCCGCTCGACGTCGTCCTCGAGCCCCGACTCCCGGCTCTTCGAGACCCAGATCATGACCCCGAGCACGACCGCGCCGACGATGCAGACCGCCGCACGGAGCGCCGTGTCGTCCGTGTGCGTCACGATCACCGGCGCGATCAGCAGCGCCACCAGGTTCATGACCTTGATCAACGGGTTGAGCGCCGGTCCGGCGGTGTCCTTGAAGGGATCGCCGACCGTGTCGCCGATCACCGCGGCCTTGTGGCTCTCCGAGCCCTTGCCGCCGTAGTTCCCCTCCTCGATCAGCTTCTTGCCGTTGTCCCAGGCACCGCCGGCGTTCGACAGCATCACTGCGAGCAGCTGCCCCGTGAGGATCGCGCCGGCCAGGAAGGCGCCGAGCGCTTCCGGTCCGAGGAAGAACCCCGCGATGACCGGGGAGAGCACCGCGAGCAGTCCCGGCGTCGTCAGCTCGCGCAACGAGGTGCGCGTGCAGATATCGACCACCGCACCGTAGTTCGGCTTCTCGGTGTAGTCCATGATCCCCGGGTGGTCGCGGAACTGGTTCCGCACCTCGACGACGACCTGCGCGGCGGCGCGCCCGACCGCACGGATCGCGAGCGAACTGAACAGGAACGCGATGCACCCGCCGATCAGCAAGCCGACAAGCACGTTCGGCTGATCCACGCGGATCGGGAACTCCCCGTTGATCGCGAGCGCGGCGTTCGCGTGCAGCACCGCCTCGGCGAACGACCCGAACAGCGACGTGGCCGCGATGACGGCCGTGGCGATCGCCATGCCCTTCGTGATCGCCTTCGTCGAGTTCCCGATGGCGTCCAGGCCGCCGAGGATCTCGGCCGGCCGCCCCTCGAACTCGCCGGACATCTCTGCGATGCCCTGCGCGTTGTCCGAGATCGGACCATACGTGTCCATCGACACGATCACGCCGACCGTCGTCAGCATGCCCATGCCGGTCAGCGAGATGAAGTACAGCGACTGCCCCGGGCCGCCGCCCAGGAAGTACGAGCCGATCATCGCGGCGCCGATCACGAGCGCCGACCACACCGTCGACTCGAGACCGATCGCGAAACCCGACAGGATCGTCGTGGCGGGACCCGTTACGGTCGCAGCCGCGATCTCCTGCACCGGCTTGAACTTCGTGTCGGTGAAGTACTGCGTCATCTTCTGGATCACCGACGCGAGCACGAGGCCGATCAGCACCGCGATCGCCGGCTTGTAGCTGTCCATGTAGATGCCGGAGATCACGAACGCGGCGGCCGCGGAGATCGCCGCGGAGATGAAGAAGCCGCGGTTGATCGCGCGCATCCCGTGCTCGTCCTCGGAGCGCGGGGCCACGGCGATGATGCCGATCATCGAGGTCACCACGCCGACCGCGCGAACGAACAGCGGGAACATCACGCCGATGATCGCGCCCTTGGGCGAACCGGCGTAGGCCGCCGCGCCGAGGATCAGGGAGGCGATCAGCGTGATCTCGGAGGACTCGAACAGGTCGGCCGCCATCCCGGCGCAGTCGCCGACGTTGTCGCCCACGTTGTCGGCGATCGTGGCCGCGTTGCGCGGGTCGTCCTCGGGGATGCCTTGCTCGACCTTGCCCACGAGGTCGGCGCCGACGTCGGCCGCTTTCGTGAAGATGCCGCCGCCGACCCGCATGAACATCGCGAGCAGCGCGCCGCCGAACCCGAACCCGACCAGCACGCTGGCCGCGTCGCCCTTGTAGATGATCAGGATGATCACGGCGCCGAGCAGTCCGAGCCCGACCGTGAACATCCCGGCGACACCACCGGCGCGGAACGCGATGCGCATCGCCTTGCGCAGGCCGTTCTCACGGGCGGCGTTCGCGGTGCGGACGTTCGCGCGGACGGCGAGCCACATCCCGACGTAGCCGGTCAGCGCCGAGAACCCGGCGCCGAGCACGAACGCGATCGACCGCCCGAACTTGATCGAGAACTCGGAATGCTGGGCGTTGGCCGGGGCGGGCAACAGGAAGAACAGCGCCACGGTCAGCACGGCCAGGAACACCGCGAGCGTCCGGAACTGACGAGACAGGTAAGCCTTCGCGCCCTCCTGGATAGCCAGCGCGATCTCGCGCATCTTGGGGGTGCCCTCCGGCGCCGACAGGACCTCCCGGACCAGGTACCACGCGAACAGCAGGGCGACGATCGAGATCCCGAGGATGATCCACAACGCGATCTTCTCGGAGCTGCCGAACACGGCCTCGATCGTCCCGCCCTCCTGGGCAAGCCAACCGACCATCGAACCTCCCATTTGGAATCAGTGCTCCCGAGGTCAGGGCCCCAGGGGTGAAAGACGGGTCAAGGACCGGTGAAGGATACCGGACCTCGTGGTTGCTGACCTGCGGAAGTAGGCCGGCGGAGGGCCCAGCTGCGGCTACGATGCAGCGCATGCGAACGGTCGTCGCGGTCGCGATCGCCGGCGCTATCGGGGCGCTGGCCCGATGGGGCATCGGCGCCTGGTTCGGCCACCGCTTCCCGTCGTTCCCCTGGGGGACGATGGTGATCAACACGGCAAGCCGCTCTACGGAGCGATCGTGCTGCGCGCCCGCGAGGAGGGCATCGCCGGCGTCACGGTCGTCCGAGGCATCGAGGGGTACGGCGCGACGTCACACCTTCGGACCACGCGTCTCCTCGAGCTGTCGAGCGACCTGCCGGTCGTGATCGAGATCGTCGACCACGCCGATCGGATCGAGGCCTTCATGCCGAAGCTCGACGAGATGGTGGCCGATGGGCTCGTCACCACCGAGCGCGTCCACGTCGTGACCTACCGCGGGTCTGAACCCAAGGAGTGACGGCGCCGCCGGCGCGTCTCGACCAGGCGGAACGTCAACCAGCTCGCCGCCCCGGCGAGGATCGCCGCCACGATCACGCCGACCTTCGCAGCATCCAACAGCTCCGGATGATCCGTGAACGCCAGGTCGGCGATGAACAGCGCCACGGTGAAGCCGATGCCCGCGGTGACGCCCAGGCCGAGCACCGCGCCGCTATCGACGTCCGGCGGCAACGTGCCGACGCCGGTGCTGTTGGCGAGCCGAGTCGCCGCGACCACACCGATCGGCTTGCCGACCACACGCGCGACGACGATCGCCACCGCGATCGTGACGCCGGTCGTCGTGAACAACGCGGACGGCGTGATGTGCACGCCGGCGTTCGCCAGTGCGAACAACGGCACGATGACGAACGAGGTCCAGAGCAAGAGCGCGTGCTCGACGCGCGCGACCGGCGACACCGCCTCGCGCGACAGGTCGGCGAGCTCGAGCCACAGCGGCGCGTCGGCGTCGGGCGGCTCGGGGTCGTCGGCGGTCGCCTCGGCGATCCGGCGCGCCTCGGCGCTCACTGCCCGCGGCCGTTGGAACGGCGCTGCCGGCGCGAGCAGCCCCATCACCACGCCAGCGATCGCCGGCTCGACGCCGGCCCGCCACAACGAGAACCACAGCAACGCACCCAGCCCCACATAGACGGCGATGTTGCGGATGTGCGCGCGGTCAGCGAGCAGCACCGCGCCGACGACCACGACCGCCCACACCACGGCAACGAGGTCGCCCTGGTGCCCGTACGCGATCGTGACCACGACGATCGCGCCGATGTCGTCCACGATCGCGAGCGTGAGCAGCAATGGCTTCAGGCCCGTCGGCGCCGCCGCGCCCGCCAGGGCCAACGCACCGAGCGCCAGCGCGATGTCGGTGGCCATCGGGATCGCCCAGCCGTGCGCGCCCGGACCACGTCCCGCGATCGCTAGATACAGGAGTGCGGGAACGACCATCCCGCCGGCGGCCGCGATCGCAGGCAGCGCAACCGCCTTCGGCCTGCGAAGCTCGCCGCTCGTCACCTCGCGCTTGATCTCGAGCCCGACCACTAGGAAGAAGAGCGTCATCAAGCCGTTGCCGATCCAGAACCGAACGTCGGTGCCGATCGCGAGGTCGCCGATGCGCAGGACGAGCGGGGTTCGCCACAGGCGCTCGTAGCCGTCGGACCACGGCGAGTTCGCCCAGACGAGCGCGACGGCGACCGCGACGAGTAGCACGTAGCCCGACGACGTCGACGCACTGAGGAACTGCTGCAACGGCCGGACGACCGCTCGCGGGATGCGCCGCTCAGAGCGGGACCACGGCGGTCGGAGCTCTGGGTGCTCGGGCACGGCTCAGTCCTTCCGCCGACCAGTCTTCCCGGCACACCTTCAGAACCGCCGCAAGGCTACCCGCCGGCGCGCCGGCCCGCTCGGAGCGCTCTTGCGCGCAAGCGTTACAGCTTCGTCACGAGTCGGTTACCAAGATCCCGGAGGACCGCTGGTAGCCTCGTGGGGCTTTGGCCAACGAGAAGACCCCGTTGCGGGAATCCGCACCGACGACGCCCGAGCGAGCCCAGAAGACCTCGGATCGGTCAACGGTTGCTCGCCGCCGAGCGGTTGTTGGCATCGTCGCCATCCTCGTCGTCATCGGCGGACTGTGGTTCCTCTTCGGCCGCGGCAAGGCCAGCCCGCTCGCAAGCATCATCAACCCGCCACCGCCGGTGCCGACGTTCTCCTTCTCGAACGTCGTGCCGAAGTATGAGGCCCTACAGGCGCACCTCGCCAAGCCGAAGCTCGAGAAGGCCGCCAAGCAGATATCGCCGGCGATCGCGAAAGCCACGACCGAGTTCCTGCAGTCCGGCTACGTGAACCCCGACGGCTGGGGCGACTCGGGCTCGATCGATGGCTATTTCACGGACGACGCCAAGGCCCAGGTCGACCCGAACGTCGACACACTGACCCTCGGCAAGGACGCGCCCGACAAGTTCGACACGTTCACGCCAGTGAAGAAGGGCAACAGCGTCAAGGTGACCGCCCTGATCGATGGCAACTTGAACGTGGTGCAAGCGGCCGCGGAGTTTACGTTCAAAGGAACCGCCGCCAACAGCGACGGCAGCAGCGCGAAGGTTACCGTCACCGGCACCCTATTCTTCGTCCCGGACGGCAACGACTGGAAGATCGAGTCGTTCCACATCAACCGAGTTGAACAACCCCGAAAGGCACCGTCGGCCTCCGCGTCGGCATCGGAGGCCACCTCATGACCAAGAAGCTCCTGGCAGTCATCCTCGGGCTGTCCGCATGGATCGGCGGCACGGTCGCCGCCACGATCGGCAACGGCACCGCGGCACAAGCCGCACCCTTGTTCTCGCTCGAGAAGGCCGATGCTAACTACACGCCGTCGCTGACGGGCGACACCCCGGTCTTCATCCTCTTGATGGGCTCGGACTCCCGCCCGGGCGTCACGCCCATGGACAAGGGTCGCTCCGACTCGATCCACATCCTCGGCATAAACCCCGCAGAGCACCGTGCCACGGTCTATGGCATCCCGCGTGACTCGTGGGTTCCGCTGTCGACGGGCGGCACGAACAAGATCAACTCGGCTATGCCGATAGGTGGCCCCGAGGCGGAGATGCAAACGATCGAGAACGTGACCGGCATCAAGTTCGACTACTACGTGCTCACCGGCTTCCAGCAGGTCACGCAGGCCGTGAACCAGATCGGCGGCCTCGAGGTGAACGTGCCGTACTCGGTAACCGGGTACCAGCAGACGTTCCCGTCGGGCTTGCACCGCATGACGGGCCAAGAGGTGCTCGGCTACTCACGCACCCGCCATTCCCTACCTCTCGGAGACTTCGACCGCTCCCTCAACCAGGGCGTCGTGCTGCTCAGCGCACTGACCCAGTTCCGCAACGAATACGCGAAGGACCCGACACGCCTCTACACGTGGCTCGGCGCGGGCCTCCGCACCGTCCAGACGACCGTGCCACTCGATGAGTTGGTCAAGCTTGCGGGCCTGGCCCAGTCGATCCCTGCGAGCCGCGTGACGAACCTGGTCGCCCTCGGCACGAGCGGGATGCAGGGCTCCCAGAGCATCGTGAACCTCTCTCCTGAGAACCAGCAGCTCTGGCAAGACATGGCCCAGGACGGATACATCCTGCAGAAGGACATCCCCGCCGCCGCACAGCCCGCGCCGTAAACGCGCGTCAGAGCTTCGTCAGCACGTACCCGACGTAGACCACGTAGAACACGCCCTGGATCAGCAGCAACGGGGCGGTGAGCTTCCCGCGGATCCGCAGCGTCAGGTACAGGACCGAGCCCGCGAGCAACGCGACGATCGCGGCCACCAGCGCCTCGCTGTGCAGCTCCCACGGCGTGAACAGCAACCCGATCGACACGGGGAACGCGGACTGGAAGACCATCGCCCCCGTCATGTTGCCCATCGCGAGCGTGTCCTTGCGTCGCCGCACCCAGATCACGCTGTTGAACTTCTCCGGAAGCTCGGTCGCGAGCGGCGCCACCAACAGAGAGAAGGCGAGCGGCGGGATCCCCGCGGCCGTTCCGATGTTGCTCACCGCGTCGACGAAGATCTCCGCGCCGAGGATGATCAACCCGAGCGCGACCCCGACCTGGACGAACGGCGCCGCGACCGGGCCGTCATTGGTCCACTCGGGCAGCGAGCGCATCACCGTGCGGAGCCAGCCCCAGAAGTAGAGCGGGTGGATGTCGCTCTCTTCGTCGGGGTCGGTTCGTGCCGGAGTCTCCGTCAGGAAATGGCGGCGCACGTAGTAGACGTAGCCGACCACCAGCACGATCACGAGCGCGTAGTCGAACGGCTTGCTCGTCAGCAGCCCGGCGATCACCGCGAGCGAATACATCACCAGGAAGTAGCCGAGGTCCTGCTGGATCACCTTGCGGTCGATGTCGAGCTCGGTCGGCCGGCGCCCGCCGCGCGCGAAGAACAACACCGCGACGGCGACGACCACCATCGCAAGCGTCGTGAGCATGAACGGCGCGCCGAGGATCGCACCCGTCCCGATGTCCTCGCCGGCGCTGTGCCCCGAGACGATCGCGATGATCGGCAGCAACGTCTCCGGGAGCGCGGTGCCGACCGCCGCGAGCACCGATCCGACGGCGCCCTCGGACAGGCCGAAGCCTTCGCCGACCCACTCGACCCCGTTGGTGAAAAGCTCGGCGCCGGCCAAGATCACCAGCAGCGAGAACACCAGCAGCGCCCAGTCCATCGTGCTGGCGATGCTCCCAGGCCTGTTAGCTTGTCGCCACAAGCGATGACGACCCCGCCCGGAGCCGCCCGCTCGGATCCCGACATCCGGATCCGCCTCGCGTTCGTCGCCGCGCTGGCCATCGCACTGCCGGCGCTGTGGGTCCGATGGACCGAGCCACATCTCTCGCACGGGCTCGAAGCGCTCCTGTTCGGACTCGCGATCGTCGGCGCCGCGTTCCTGTTGGCGTGGGCGGCCGAGGTCGCGCAGATCGACATCGCGGCCGGGTTGGCGCTCGCGCTGCTCGCGCTGATCGCGGTGCTGCCCGAATACGCCGTGGACTTCGTGTTCACGTGGAAGGGCGGACAGGCCGTCGCCGCGTACGGCGCCTCGTGTCCGAGCGGCGAGCCCGGCCTCGCGTCACCGTGTTCGTTAGCGCTCGCGAACATGACCGGCGCGAACCGGCTGTTGATCGGCATCGGCTGGAGCTCGGTCGTGTTCATCGCCTGGTACCGCTCGCGCCGGCGGATCGACGGTCGTCCCCCGCAACCGGTCAGCGAGATCCGGCTGGCGCGCACCCACGCGGTCGAGATCGCGTTCCTGGGCATCGCGACCCTGTACTCGCTGACCCTGCCGCTGAAGCACTCGATCACGCTGATCGACGCGGGCGTGCTGATCGGGTTATTCGGGCTCTACATGGTGCGATTGGCGCGAGCGCCGGCCGAGGAACCGCACCTGGTCGGGCCGTCGCGCTGGCTCGGCACGTTCCCCGACCGCCGACGACGTTTGACCGTGGGGGCGATGTTCTTGTGGGCGGCCCTCGTGATCGTGATGTGCGCCGAGCCGTTCGCGCACGCGCTGGTATCGGCGGGCCGCGACTACGGCGTGTCGGAGTTCTTCCTGGTGCAGTGGCTGGCGCCGCTCGCGTCCGAAGCGCCGGAGTTCGTCATCGCGGGGCTGTTCGCGTGGCGCCTGCAAAGCGATACGGCGCTTGGCGCGCTCGTGAGCTCGAAGGTGAACCAGTGGACGCTGCTCGTGGGTTCGCTGCCGATCGTGTTCGCGATCGCCTCGCGGTCGTTCCACGGGCTGCCGATCGAGGGGACCCAGCGGCTGGAGCTATTGCTCACCGCGGCCCAGTCGCTGTTCGCGGTCGCGCTGATCGTGAATCTGCGGATGTCGATCCGAGAGGCGTGGTGGATCTTCGCGCTGTTCATGGGGCAGTTCGTCGCGTCGGCCGCCGCGGGACCCGAGCTGCACGACGAAGTGCTGGTCGTGACGTCGGCGATCTACCTGGTGATCGCGGTGTGGCTGTTGATCCAGCATCGTGTGGCCGCCCGGCAGCTGGTCCGCGACGGGATCCGCGCCTCCTACGAGGAGCTCGGCGCCTCGTAGCCTGAGCCTCGATGGAGGCGCAGGCGTTCCTCGACTCGCTCACCGCCGACCCGGCGGAGGCGGACAACCTCGTCCACGTCGAGGATCTGCCGGCGCGCGACCCGAAGCCGCTTCCCTTCCCCGACGACCTGCCCGAGGTGTTGGTTTCACGGCTTTCCCTGCTGGGGGTCGAAGGGTTGTTCGAGCATCAGCGTCTCGGGTTGGAGGCCTTGCGAGGCGGACGGAACGTGATGCTTGCCACCGGCACGGCCAGCGGGAAGTCGCTCGTCTATCAGATCGCAACGGCTGAGTCGGCGTTGGTGACGCCGAAGGCGACCGCGCTGTTCCTGTTCCCGACGAAGGCGTTGGCGCGCGACCAGCTGCGCGCGATGCGGGCGTTCAAGCTTCCGCAGGTACGCGCGGCCGCGTATGACGGCGACACGCCGCAGGCAGAGCGGCCGTTGATCCGACGGAACGCCAACCTCGTGCTGACGAACCCGGACATGCTGCACCTGGCGTTGCTCGCGGACAACGCGCGGTGGGCCGACTTCATGCTCCGGCTGTCGGTCGTGGTCGTCGACGAGGCGCACGTCCTGCGCGGCGTGTTCGGGTCCCATGTGGCGATGACGCTCCGCAGGCTGCGGCGCCTGATCGCCCACCACGGTGGGAACCCCCGCTGGTGCCTCGCGAGCGCCACCGTCGGCAACCCGTCCGAGCTGGCGGAGCGGCTGACCGGGCTGGATGTCGATGTGATCGAGGCCGACGCCGCGCCACGAGGCCGGAAGCTCTTCGCGATGTGGAACCCGCCGATCATCGACGACGAGACCGGCGCGCGCCGCAGCGCCCTCGCCGAGGCGTCGACGGTGATGACGAAGCTCGTCGACGACGGCGCGCGAACGATCGGGTTCACGCGGTCTCGGCGCGCGGCGGAGCTGTTGGCGGAGTTCACGCGCCGAGGTGTCTCGGACGCGCAGGCACGGGACCGGATCCGTGCGTATCGCGCCGGGTACCTCGCGGAGGACCGGCGCAAGATCGAGCAAGAGTTGGCCGACGGCGATCTCGTCGCGGTCGCCGCCACCAACGCCCTGGAACTCGGGATCGATATCGGTTCCCTCGATGCGGCGGTCCTCACCGGCTATCCGGGTACGCGCGCGTCCATGTGGCAGCAGGCCGGACGTGCCGGTCGTCGACGCGACGAGTCGCTTGCGGTGCTGGTCGCCCAGGACGATCCTCTCGACCAGTACCTCGCGCAGCACCCCGACGAGCTCTTCGAGCGTCCGTCAGAGGCGGCCGTGATCGACCCGACCAACCCGTACGTGCTCGAGCCGCACCTCCGCTGCGCCGCGCGCGAGTTCCCCCTCACGGATGAAGAGGCCACCACGTTCTTCGGCCCGAAGGCCATCGATGCGCTCGAACGCCTGGCCGAACAGGAGCTGGTCAAGCATCGGAAGGAGCGCTGGCACGACATCGGCTCGACGCCGCCGCACCGCGACCTCGACATCCGCGCCGGCGGGGGGCGCGTCTACCGGATCGTCCAGGAGGACACCGGGCAGATGATCGGCACCGCCGATGAACACCGTGCCTACGGCACGCTCCATCCTGGGGCGATCTACCTCCACCAAGGTGAGCAATTCCTCGTGCGGGCTCTCGACCACGTGCGCCGTGTCGCCCTGGTCGAGGAGTCCGACCCCGACTACTACACCCAGGCCCGCGACATCACCGACATCGTGATAGTCAACGTGATTGACCAACGCCCGCTCGGCGACGCGGAACTGTGTTTCGGCGACGTCGAGGTGACGAATCAAGTCGTCGGCTTCGTGCGGAAACTCGTCTCGACCAACGAGCTGATCGGCCAGGAGGAGCTGGCGCTGCCACCCGTGACGCTCCGGACACGCGCGGTCTGGTGGACGCTCCCGGGTCGCCTGATCGATCGGGCCGGCGTCGGCACGAAGGAGCTCGCCGGCGGGATCCACGGCGCCGAGCACTGTGCGATCGGCCTGCTTCCGCTGGTCGCGACCTGCGATCGCTGGGATATCGGCGGCGTCTCGACGCCGCTGCACCCCGACACCGGCCTCACGACGATCTTCGTCTACGACGGCTATCCGGGCGGCGCCGGCATCAGCGAGCGCGGCTATCACGCGGCCGAGCGCTGGCTGCGCGCCACGGCCGAGCGCCTCCGCGACTGCCCCTGCCGAGACGGCTGCCCCTCCTGCGTGGTCTCTCCTAAGTGCGGCAACGGCAACGAACCGCTCGACAAACGCGCGGCGGAATCACTCACGCACACGATGCTCGATGGGTGATGATGCAGCCTGGATGAACGAGCGAGTCCTCAACATCGGCGGGTTCGGCAGCATCGCAGTCGCGGTCGCGCTGCTGATCTTCGGGAGCGCCACGCTCGCGATCCTCGCGCTCGCCTTCCTCGGCCTTGGTGTTGTGCTGCTCCTCGCGGGCCTCGTCCAGATGAAGAAGAAGGATGGAACGGACGCGATCGCTCGATCACCGTCGCTCGCGACCCGTTCCGATCGCGTCGTCTGGATCGCTGCCGCGATCCTCGCTGGGCTCGCCGCGATCGCGTCGATCGTCGCCGCGACGGTGGCGGTCGGCGAAGCGACCGGTCACGCCGCCGGACACCTGGTAGTCGGACTCGCCGGTCTCCTTCTCTTCGCTGGACTTGCGCTGGCCTGCCGCCCACAGCCTGGCTCAGGCAAGGCGTCGATCCGAGGGATGGTGCTCCTGATCCTCGGCGTGGGCGCCTTCGGCTCGTTCATCGAGTCGCTTGGCGGAGCCGGCTACGACGCAGCCAACCTCGAACGGCGCGTCGAGTCGCTCGCCTCCCTCCACGGCATCGGCGTCCTCTTTGGACCGGTTGCTCTGCTTGCGATCCCGCTCGGGGCGGTGACCATCCTGCTCGTCGCCTGCTCGGCGATCGTGACCAGGATCCGCCACGCCTAAGCCGTTTCCGGACCGAACGGCTGGGTAGCCCAGGCCGAGACGGGTGATGCCCCGAGCACTGCGGGTGCGTCACAGCCGTGTTCGCCCAGGGAGAGGGATGCGGATGTCGGCACGCAAGATGGACCGGTGGTGGATGATCATCGTCGCGTTCCTTATCGCCGCCGGGATGGTTCTCCTCGTCGTACTCACCATGAACGCGGGCACGGCAGATGGCGCCACGCCGCGAGTCAGGCAGCACATCGCCGCACCGGTTCACCTCCGCCATAGCGCGTGGGAGCTCCGGCGGCACCACCTCACGTGGACGCACCTGTTCATCGCTCGTGCCGGCGGCGATCTGTTCGTACCGGACGCCTAGCTACAACCCATCGCAAGGGAGGGTGCGACGCCAACGGAAGTCGCAAACTCCACCAAGAAGGCACGGCCGTTGTGGACCATCGGGGATCCTGCTTCTCAGGCGGTCGTCATGGTGCCGATCCTGTTCATGGCCACCGGCCACCGTTGCTTCGAGCGCCGCGCAGCCGGCGCCTGACAAGGACGCTCAGCCGGCCCCCGCCATCGTCTTCGCAACGTCCTCACCGGACTGACCCCCGCGTCGGAGCGCGAGCGCCACGCTCGCGATGGCGATCAGTGTCACCATGAGCAGCAGCGTCGAGACGGACGCGATCTCCGGTCGCAACACGTTGCGCACCGCGCTGAACACGTAGACGGGCCACGGCGACGCGCCCGCGACGCTGACGAACGACGAGATGATCGTGTCGTCCAGACTGAGGGCGAAGGCGAGCAGCCCTCCCGCGAGCACCGCCGGGAACATGAGCGGGAGCGTGATCTGCCGGAACCGTCGCGCGGGCGGCGCATACAGATCGGCAGCGGCCTCCTCAAGCGTCTCATCGAGTCCCTGGAGCCGCGCACGGACGATGAGCGTGACCACCGCGGTCGCGAACAGCGAATGCCCCGCCCACAGACGGAGCATCCCGTAACTCACCGCGGGGATCGTCATCCTCGGCCCGAACGGGCCACCGAGGCGGACGTACCAGATCAGGAGCGCGATCGCATCGACGATCTCGGGCGTCACGAGGACCAGGAAGACGAGGGCGAGGAAGAGCACCGTCCACCTCCCCTTCCTCCTGGCTAGGGCGATCCCAGCGAACGATCCGAGGACGGTCGCGATCAGCGCCGTGCCGCTCGCCGCGACGATCGATGTCTTCACCGCATCTTGGATCGTGGGATCCGTGAGCCCGGTCCGGTACCCATCCAGACCGACGCCGCTCCACACGAGCATGGCCCGCCCGTTGTTGAACGAGTACGCGACGATCACCAGGATCGGCAGGAACAGGAACGCGTAGACGAGAATCCCCCAAACCCGAAGCAAGACGTCGACGAGATCGCGGCGGCTCCTCGGCGATACCGCGGCCGCGCTCACGCGGTTCCCTCGACGACCGGTGGCAACGTGATCTTGCGGCTCGCACGAGCGAGCGATCGGACGACGAGCGCGATCACTGCGAACACGCCGACGGTTCCCAAGATCATGGCCACCAGGATCACCGCCTGGGCGGACCCCAACGCCCAGTCCTGCGCGAGCGTGAACTGACTCGCGACCATGACGCCAGCCATGTTCCCCTTCGCACCCCCCAACACCAGGGCGGTGATGTAGTCCCCGGTGAGTGGGATGAACACCAGGAGCAACCCTGCCACGATGCCCGGCGCCGCGAGGGGAAGCGTCACCTGTCGGAACGTCTTCCAGCGGCCGGCGCCGAGGTCCTTGGACGCCTCGCGCATCGCGGGATCGAGCCGGTCGAGCGTCACGAACAGCGGCAGGATCATGAGCGCCAGGTAGTTGTAGACGACGCCGAGTTGCACCGCGCCGCGCGTCTCTAATAGGTGGAGCGGCGAGCTGCGAAGCCCCCACGTTTGCAGCAGGCTCGAGAGCGGCCCGTTCGGCGACAAGAGGATGAACCAGCCGATCGTGCGAACCAGGAAGTTCACGAAGAACGGCACGATCACCAGCCCCAGCAGCACGCCCCGCCACCGCGGCGCAACCCGGGTCGCGAGCCAATACGCGAACGGGAACCCGATCAGGAAGCACAGGGCCGTGCCGAGGATCGAGATCTGCAACGTCTGCGAGAAGACGTGCAGGAATGCGCTCGAGATCGCCTCCCGGTAGGCCTCCAGGGAGAGCTTGTTCGTCGCGATCGGATGATAGAGGTCCGGCTTGTACCCGAACGAGTAGTAGACGATCCACAGAACCGGGAGCGCGAAGAAGAAGACGAACCAGATCCAGGCGGGAAGCGCCATCGTGAAGCGCGGCGCCCGGATCCTCCGGGCACCGCGCTCTGGTACCGCGTCGTGCGCGGCCACGTCCCTACCCGCCCGCGGCGGCCTTCATGTTCACGAAGATCTGGACCTCGCGATCGAACGCCGAGTTGATGTCCTGCGCGTGCATCGTCGCGAGCTGAGCGTCCGTGAAGAAGATCATGTCCAGGAACGGCAACCCAGCCGACTTCGCATCCGCCTCGATGCCGGAGATCCCCGTGTTGTACCCGTGGAACGCCATGTCTTGCAGCGAGTTCGCCGGATCGAGGATGAAGTTGATGAACGCATACGCGGCGTCCGGGTGTGGCGCGCCCTGCACGATCGTCCAGTTGTCCATCCACAGCTCCGTGTTGGGCGACCCGAGGCCCCAGGCGTACTGGCTCGGGTCCTTGAACGAGTTGAACCCCTGCCGGGCGTCACCGTTCCACACGTGGGACAGCGCGTAGTTCCCGCTCGCGAACTGGTAGCCGGGGTAGGACTCGAACTTCTTCACGTGCGGCGCCATCTGCAGGGTCCACGCCTCGTACGCGTCGAGGTTCGCCGGATCGGTGGTCGTCCAGTCGATCCCGTTCGCCCAGAAGTACACGCCCATCACTTCGTTCTGAGCGTCGAGCAAGGACATGTTCCCGCTCGCCTCGTTCATGGCGACGTCGATGAAGTCGCTCCAGGTGTTGATAGGCCGGGAGATCTGGCTCTTGTCGTAGATCCATCCGACGGTGCCCCAGTCCTTGCACACCGAATGCGCGTTGTTGGGGTCCCACGGTTGGTTGGTGAAGTGGGGGTCGAGGTTGCTGAAGTTCGGGATCCTCGAGAGATCCAACTCTTGCAACAGGTTGTTCGCGACCATCTGGGGGATGTACGGACCCGTCGGGACGACGATGTCGTACCCGCCGGTACCGGCGGCCGCCACCAGCTTGGTGATCGCCTCTTCGTTCGACGCGTACGTGTCGATCGAGGTCACCGGGCCGAGCTCTTGGGTGAACTTCTTGAAGAGCTTCGGGTCGTCGTAGGCGGCCCAGTGGAGGAAGTTCAGCTTGTCCTCGAGGGCCGGCGATCCGGTCGCGGACGCTCCTCCAGCAAAGGAACTCGTCGTGCTGTTGTTGCTACACGCAGCGAGCAGGGCGCCCCCGGACAGCGCCGCCACGAGCGATCCGCCCATGAACGCCCGCCGGCTGATCCGTTGGGCCGTCTCCGGTGAGGCCAAGATCTTCAGCCCTTCATCGGGGTCGTGCATTCCTCTCCTCCTTCATAGCTACGTAGGGTTTCATCCGGCGACGGCGGCCGCCTCGTCGCTCGCCGGATCGGCGAGCACGATCTCGGCCTGTTCGGCCCCGAACACATGGGTGCTGCTTGCCTCCCAGGTGCACCACACCTGACCGCCGACCTGCAGCCGCGGCGCGCCGAGACGTGGGAGCCGGGCGATGACCTCCTTGCGACCCGGCGTGAGCACCACGAACTGGATCACATCGCCCAGGTGGGAGATGCTCGCCAGCTCGCCCGAGATCACGTTCTCTCCATCCGGCGGCTGGCGGTCGGATACCTTGACCGCCTCGGGTCGAACGGCGGCGAGGGCGCCGCGTCCGTCCACCGCCCCGACCGGCTCGAGTGATGATCGTATGGTCCATCCATCCCCTTCTACGGTGGAACCGCCCTCGCGCGCCGTCCCCTCGAAGAAGTTCTGCTTGCCGATGAACCCCGCGACGAAGGCCGACCTCGGGTTGTCGTAGACGGTGTCCGGATCGGCCAGCTGCTCGATGCGCCCATCGAGCATGACCGCGATCCGGTCGCTCATCGACAGGGCTTCGTCCTGGTCGTGCGTGACGAAGATGAACGTGATCCCCACCTGGGACTGGAGGAGCTTCAGCTCGATCTGCATCTCCTCACGGAGCTTGCGGTCGAGCGCGCCCAGGGGCTCGTCCAACAGCAGCAGGCTCGGCCGGTTCACGAGTGCGCGGGCGAGCGCGATGCGCTGCTGCTGCCCGCCGGACATCTCGCGCGGCTTGCGGGCCGCGAGCTTGCTCATCTTCACCATCTCGAGCGCCTCGCCAACGCGACGTCCGATCTCGGCTCTGTCGACCTTCTTCTGGCGAAGCCCGTACGCGACGTTCTCCGCGGCCGTCATGTGCGGGAACAAGGCGTAGTTCTGGAAGACCGTATTCACGTTGCGCCTGTGGGCGGGAACGCCCCCGACGCTCGTGCCCGAGATCTTGATCTGTCCCTCGTCGGGATCTTCGAACCCTGCCAGCATCCGGAGGGTGGTCGTCTTGCCGCAGCCGGACGGGCCGAGGAGCGAGAGGAACTCACCGGGGAACACATGCAGGTCGATCGCGTCGACGGCGGTCACCGTGCCGAAGCGCTTCGTGACGCCGGTGAGGTCAACCGAGCCGACAACGTCGTTGTCCTTGCCGGCTCCCCCCACCTCAGACATCTCGGGCAGAGTGTGGCCGAAGGTACCTCGCGGCGCAAATGAGTGTTGCGGCGATGGGTACCCCAGCGTGCGGAGGCTGCGCGACATATCGGGCAGGAGGTCTCGATGGAGTTCCCGACGCTCCCGTGTTCGCCGGCGACGGCCTCGGGCGACTGCTGCTGTCGAGCCTCGGCGGTTGGTCGCTGGGTGCCGACAGATTGATCCGGGCATGGCAGGGTTGCCGCTCCGCTACCCCTCGCTCTGAGCGGCCGGGAGGCGAACCTCGGCGCGCAGACCGCCGACCGGGCTGTCGCCGAGCGTGACATCGCCGCCGTGCGCGCGGGCGACTTCGCGCGCGATGGCAAGGCCGAGGCCGGTCCCACCCACGGCGCGATCCCGACCTTCGTCGAGTCGAACGAAGCGTTCGAAGACACGCTCACGATCCGAGGCGGGGATCCCCGGACCGTCGTCGTCGACGGTCAGCGTGATGTGGCCGTCGGTCGCGGCCAGGGCGAACGCAACGGTTCCGGCGTGGCGCGCCGCGTTGTCGCCGAGGTTCCGGACGAGTCGCTCGAGCGATCGCGCGTCGCCAAGGATGCGACCGGCATGGACGTCGCGCGTGCTGATGGCGTCGGAGGTGGTCGCCCGCAAGCGCTCGGCCTCCGCGAGCACGAGGTCGTCGAGATCGACCTCGTCACGCGCCGCGATCTCTTGGCCCTCGTCCAAGCGGGCAAGCAGCAGGAGGTCATCGACCAGCGATTGGAGACGGATGCCCTCGATGCCGACCGTCGTCGCGAGCTCGTGGAGGTCGGTCGTCTCCGGGTGCTCGGTCGCGACCTCTGCGTGCTGGCGGATCGACGCCACCGGTGAACGGAGCTCGTGGGCGGCATCGGCGACGAATCGCTGCTGTCGCTCCGCCGCCTCGCGCACGGGCCGCAGCGTCCGGCCGGTGATCAGCCACGTGAGGACGCCGACGAGCAACAGCAACACCGGGATCGCGAACCACAGCGCGTGCCCGACGGCGCGTTGCGCGTCCTGCACGTCGTCGATCCCGCGCGCGACGACGATCGTGCGGTGTCCGCCCGCGGGCAGGGTGACGTCGGTGGACTCCGTCACGTAGTCGCCCTCGATCGTGACCGGACCGAGCGAGTCGCCCGGACCGAGCACGCGGACGGTCTCCTCTTGCGGATCGGCCGGAAGCGGCGCGTGGTTCCCGGCAGCGATGCGCTCGGCGACCTGCGCGGTTCGTGCCTGGGCGGCTTCCCGGACCGAGTTCGTCATCGAACGGCCGACCCACACCACGATCGCGATCGCCGAGACGATGAGGGCCACCCCGACGATCACCACGGTCATCGCCGTCACCCGGATCCGGAGCCGCCCGAGGCCGTCACGCATCCGCGATCACCCGATAGCCGGCGCCACGAACCGTGTGGATGGAGGAGCGGCCGAACGGCCGGTCGATCTTGGCGCGCAGATGCCCGATGTAGACCTCCACGATGTTCAGGTCGCCGTCGAAGCTCCCGTCCCAGACGTGCTCGACGATGTCGGTCTTGGAGCAGACCGCGCCCTCGCGTCTGAGCAGGTACTCCAGCAAGGAGAGCTCTCGCGCGGTGAGTGAGAGCTCGACGTCGCCCCGCCACGCGCGGCGCTCCGCGGGATCGAGCCGCAGGTCTCCCGCCGCGAGCACGGCCGGCCGTTCCTGACTGCCGCGCCGGATCAGCGCCCTGAGCCGAGCAACGAGCGCGACATGGGAGAACGGTTTCGTCACGTAGTCGTCAGCGCCGGTATCGAGCGCCTCGGCTTCGTCGAACTCGCCGTCCTTCGCGGTGAGCATGAGGATCGGCGTCCACACACCGGCGGCGCGGAGCCGGGCGCACACCTTGTAGCCGTTCATACCGGGCAACAGGATGTCGAGCACGATCGCGTCGTAGGCGTGCTCCCTCGCCATCCACAGGCCGTCGACGCCGTTCGCGGCGACGTCGGTCGCGAACCCCTCCGCTTCCAACCCACGACGCACGCCCTCGGCGAGCGCAGCTTCGTCTTCGACCACAAGCACGCGCATGTGCGTTCCTCCGCATCATCCTGCATCGCTCGGCTGAACGGGTGCTGAACGTATGGCGTTCGGATTCAGCGCGGCTTCAGCGCGCGGTGGCGAGGGTAGGAGGCAGTCCTATAGAAAGGAGGAGCACGATGCGCATCCGAGCGCTCGTCATCACCGTCGCGGCCATGGTCGCCGCCGGCGTGTTCGCCATCCCCGCGGCGCCGCCCGCGAGCGCGGGGGTCGATCCCGCGCAGTTCACCAGCCCGGTCGCGAACCCGTACTTCCCGTTGAAGCCGGGAACCGTGTTCGTCTACCGCGGCTCGGAGGGCCGGCAACACCTCATCGAACACCTTCGGGTCACGCGCAAGACCAAGCGGATCGAAGGCGTCACGACCATCGTCATCAGCGACGTGCTGTTCTCGAACGGCCGCCTCAACGAGGCGACGTACGACTACTACGCAGACGACAACCACGGCACTACGTGGTACTTCGGCGAGAAGACGGCAACCTACGACAAGCACGGGCACGTGAAGAGCCGCGAGGGCTCATGGCTCGCCGGCCGCAACGGCGGCGAGGCCGGAGTCATCATGCCGGCGAACCCGAAGCCGACCGACGCCTATCGACAAGAGTTCCTGCCGAAGCACGCCGAGGACCAGGCCTGGATCGTGGCGGATCACGGGACGGTCACCGTGCCGTTCGGAACCGTCACCGACGTCGTGCGTTCCTATGAGTGGACGCGCCTCGAGCCGAACGTGGTCTCGCTCAAGCTCTACGCGCCCCACCTCGGGATCGTGATGGAGAAGGACGTCGCGGGCGGCAACGAGTTCATGCAGTTGGTCGCGGTGCATCACCACTGAGTCGCCGGTCTATCTGGGACTGACATACTCGGCGGCGATGGCCTCGCCGTACATCGCCGTGATCGGCGCGAGCAACGCGACCGAGTGGGAGCTCACCACGGCGGACGCGCTGGGTCGCGCCCTCGCCGAAGCCGGATGCGTCCTCGTGTGCGGCGGACTCGGCGGCGTGATGAACGCCGCGGCCCGCGGCGCCGAGGGCGCAGGCGGCATCTCGATAGGGATCTTGCCGGGCGACGACCGCGACGACGCCTCACGTCACTTGACCGTCGCGATCGCCACCGGGTTCGGTGAGGCCCGCAACGCGATCGTCGCGCGGAGCGCCGACGCGGTGGTCGCGGTCGGCGGCGAGTTCGGGACGCTCTCCGAGATCGCGCTCGCGCTCAAGATGAGCAAGCCCGTGATCGGGATCGGCACCTGGGAGCTCGGTCGAGACGACCTCGATCGCGACCCGATCGTCCGCGTCAACGAGGTCGATGAAGCCGTCGCGTCGCTGCGACAGCTCCTGCCGCAGATGCGGTAGGGAACCCGCCCGTTGACCCAATGCCCTGCTCAGAGCCACCATCCACGGCACATGCTCTACTTCCCCATCGTGTGTGCCTCGGTCTGGTGCGCCATCTCGGCCGAGATGGTGTGGGAAAGCGCGCGCACGGATGGGCGTGCGTTGGTGCTGTTCGGTCACGTCGTGGCGGCGCCGC
>DASYOY010000126.1:0-5080 GCA_036007245.1 Actinomycetota bacterium
GAAGGCCCGGTTCGCCTCGGCCATCTTGTGCATGTCCTCGCGTCGCTTCACCGAGGCGCCGGCGCCGTTGGCGGCGTCCATGATCTCGGCGACGAGTCGCTCCGACATCGAGTTCTCGCGACGCGCGCGAGAGAAGTTCACCAGCCAGCGCATCGCGAGCGTGGTGCCGCGCTGCGGCTTGACCTCGATCGGGACCTGGTAGGACGCGCCACCCACGCGGCGCGACTTCACCTCGAGCATCGGGCGGACGTTCTCGACCGCCTTCTTCAAGGTGATCACCGGGTCGTTCGCGGTCTTCTGGCTGATCTGCTCGAGCGCGTCGTAGACGATGCGCTCGGCGGTGGTCTTCTTGCCGTTGAGCAGGATCCGGTTGATCAGCTGGGTGACCAGCGGGTTCTGATAGACGGGATCCGGCTGGATCGGACGGCGTACGGCAGGGCCCTTGCGCGGCATCTGGCTACTCGCCGCCCTTCTTCGCGCCGTAGCGGGAACGGCCCTGTCGGCGGTTCTTGACGCCCGCGGTGTCGAGCGTGCCGCGCACGATCGAGTAGCGGACACCACCGAGGTCCTTCGGGCCGCCGCCACGCACGAGCACGATCGAGTGCTCCTGGAGGTTGTGACCCTCGCCCGGGATGTAACAGGTGACCTCGACGCCGGACGTGAGCCGGACGCGCGCGACCTTGCGCAGCGCCGAGTTCGGCTTACGGGGCGTCACGGTGAAGACACGGGTGCAGACACCGCGCCGCTGCGGGGAACCCTTCAGCGCGGGGGCCTTGTTCTTCTTCTTCTGGGTCTCCCGACCCTGACGCACGAGCTGCTGGATGGTGGGCATAGGCCTTCTGTCTGCACTCTTCCGTTGTCAAGATCCTGCGCACGCGACGAACACGCCGGGCAGTGGATCGAGGTCCTGTGTGCGCGCGGCGCGCGAACGCCGCAGGCGCGACCGGTAAGGCTAACGACCTAGCCAGCAGGGCGTCAACCAACGGCTTGCTGGGTCGGCGGTGTGCCTTCCGCCTTCCCGAGGTGTGTTTGCAGTGTAGCCGATATCGTGGCGGGGTGGACCTGGAGGCGATGCGATCGGTTGCGCGATCGGCCGCGTTGGTTGGGGCGGAGGCGGTTCGAGACGGCGTTCGACCCGAAGTCGGTGCGGCCAAAGGGCTTCCGGGCGACTGGGTGACCGAGGTCGACCTCGCGAGCGAACGGGCGATCGCGGGATTCCTTGCGGCGGAGACGCCCTCGGTGCCGTTCGTGGGTGAGGAGCTGAGCGGCGGGGCCTCCGCCTCGGGGCTTCGCTGGGTGGTTGATCCGCTCGATGGGACGACCAACTACGTGCACGACTTCTGGGCGGTGGGTGTGTCCGTGGCCCTGGTGGACGGGGATCGACCGGTCGCGGGTGCGATCACGACGCCGTTCCTACAAGAGGTATGGCACGCTGCGGCCGGCGCTGGGGCGGTCTGGGAGCGGGCATCGGGGGCAGTGGAGTGCCGGGTCAGCTCGCGGCCGGCGGCGAGCGCGGTCGTGGCGACGGGGTTCCCGTTCCGGCGGAAGGAGCGCCTGCCGCGCTACCTGGCCACTATGACCGCTGCGCTGGAAGCGTTCGAGGACCTTCGACGGCCAGGCGCGGCCTGCCTGGACCTGGCGTGGACGGCGTGCGGGGTGTTCGACGGGTTCTTCGAGCTCGGATTGGCGGCCTGGGACGTCGCGGCCGGCGGCCTACTGGTGCAGGAGGCCGGCGGAGTCGTGAGCGACTGGTCCGGTGACGACGGGTGGCTGGGCGGCGACATCCTGGCCGGCACGCCGGCGGTCCACGAGGTGTTGCGGTCGGTGGCGCACGATCCCCCACCACTCGCGCCTGGGGTCACGCCATCGGGGTAGTCGCCAACGGTCGGCCGGAGCGTCGACCGCGCCTGCGCTCGGCCGGGGGATCGGACTAGCTGCCACCCGGCGCGAGGTCTAGCCTCCGGTCATGCGTTTCCTCGTCCTCGGACCTCTCGAGGTTTCGGAGGAAGGCGGCGACCAACTCGCGATCGCCGGCGCGAAGGAGCGAACGATCCTCGCGCACCTGATCGCGCGCGCGGGCCAGGTCGTGTCCGTGGACGACCTGATCGAGGAGCTCTGGGGCGGCGAGCCGCCCCGCGCTCCGGAGAAGACCCTCGCCTCCTACGTCTCGAGGCTTCGGCGCGATCTTCGCGTGCGCCCCTCGGCCGATGCGAACGGTGACGTGATCGTCTTCCGATCCGACGGGTACGCGCTCGAGGCCGATGGGAACGAGATCGATGCCGCGACGTTCGAGCGCCTCGCGTCGGACGGCCATCGCCTGTTGGGATCGGGGCACGTCGATGAGGCCGACCCCGTCCTCGGTCGAGCCCTCGGGATGTGGCGAGGCGACGCGTACCAGGGGTTCCGCTACACGAGGTTCGGCGCGTCCGAAGGCGACCGGCTCGACGAGCTCCGCCGGACGGCCGCGGAAGATCTCGTCGACGCCCGGCTCGGCGGTGCTGACCCTGCCGCCCTCGTGCCCGATCTCGAGTCGATGGTGCGCGATGAGCCGCTGCGCGAACGGCGATGGGGCCAACTGATGGTGGCGCTCTATCGATCGGGACGCCAAGCGGAAGCCCTCCAGGCGTTCAGGCGAGCGCGAGAGGTTCTGGTCGATGAGCTCGGCATCGAGCCCGGGCCCGAGCTCCAGCGGCTGCAAACCGCGATCCTCTCGCACGACCTTCCGCTCGAGGGCGGCGCACGCGCACGCGGCACACCGGATCGACGGGTCGACGTCTGTCCCTACAAGGGCCTCGCACGATTCGAACCTGCGGACGCTGATTTCTTCTTCGGTCGCGAACAGATGGTCGCCGAGGCGGTCGGCCACGTGGTTGCGGGGCGGTTCCTCGCCCTCGTCGGTCCATCGGGCAGCGGCAAGTCCTCTTTGCTCCGTGCGGGCGTCGTCCACGCGCTGCGATCGGGCGCTGTGCCCGGAAGCGACCGATGGGCATGCACCGTGATCCGTCCGGGCGACCGATCACTCGACACGATCACTCGAGCCTTGCGCGAACCATCCGACGCGGAACGACGGGTCATCGCGATCGACCAGTTCGAAGAGATCTTCACCGGTGGCGCCGACGACGATGCCCGGACGAGCGTCCTGGACGCCATCACGCACGCGGCGTCGGTACCCGAGGGTGATACGACCATCGTGGTCGCGATGCGCGCGGACTTCTACGGACGATGCGCCGAGCACCGCGGGTTCGCGTCCCTCCTCGCGTCGGGCCAGATCCTCGTCGGCCCGATGGACAGCGAAGAGGTGCGACGGGCCATCGAGTTACCCGCCGAGCGAACGGCCCTTCGCCTCGACGCCGGGCTCGCGGACGCGCTCGTCTCGGACACCGTGGGGCAGCCCGGGGCGCTTCCACTCCTGTCGACGGCGCTCCTCGAGCTCTGGGTCCACCGACGAGACGGGCTGCTCAGCCTCGACGACTACCGGCGCGGTGGCGGCGTCGAAGGCGCCGTCGCGCGACTCGGTGAGGAGGCCTACGCGCGGCTCGATGCCGCGGAGCAGGCGGCCGCGAAGCGCATCCTGCTTCGGCTGGCCGCGCAGGGAGAGGGAGCGGAGGTCGTCCGGCGCCGGGCACCGCTCGGCGAGTTCGACCTGGATCGGGATGCCGACGCCGCACACGCGATGGACGTCCTCGCCGACGCCCGCCTCGTGACGGTCTCCGAGGGATCCGCCGAGGTCGCGCATGAGGCGTTGCTCCGCGAATGGCCGCGCCTGCGGGCGTGGCTCGACGATGACGCCGAGGGACGACGGCTCCATCGTCACGTCACCGATGCGTCCCAGACGTGGGACGAGGGCGGCCGGGACCCGGCCGATCTCTATCGGGGCGCGCGGCTGACCGCGACGTGGGACTGGGCAGAGCCGCACGTCGCCGATCTCAATGACCTCGAGCGCGCCTTCCTTGGAGCGAGCCGCGCCGCCTCGGAAGGCGAGGCCGCCCGCACTCGCCGCACGAACCGGAGGCTGCGAGGGCTCCTCGCCGGCGTGGCGGCATTGCTCGTCGTTGCCCTGGTGATCGGCGACGTCGCACTGACCCAACGCGATCGAGCGAGGCAAGCCCTGACCGTCGCCGACGCACAGCGTCTCGCCGCCCGGTCACGGCTCGAGGCCGATCCGCAGCTCGCCTTGCTGATCGCGAGGGAGTCCGTGAACATCGACGACTCGGCCGAGACGCGAAGTGCACTGTTCTCCGCGCTCGAGCGCGCGCCCGCGATCAGCGCCCGCATCGCCTCCCCCACCGGGCCTTCGACCGTTGGGGACGAAACGCAGTGGATCGCGATGGCGCCCGGAACCCAGACGATCGCGATCGGCGACGCGAGCGATACGGTGGAGGTCTTCGACGCCGTCCAACGAGCGTCGATCGGCACCGTCGACGTCGGAGCCGGCACGCAGCGCGGCGCGTTCAGTCCGGACGGGAAGACCCTCACCGTCGTGACGTCGCATGGCGACCTCGTCAACATCGACGTCGCCACGCAAGCGGTCGACGCGCACGTCGCGGCGGGCTTCGTCGACGCGATGGCCTACGCACCCGACGGAAGTCGGCTCTTGACGGCGGAAGCGCGACCACACCTGAAGGAGCTCCTGGTTCCGCGAGACCCGCGCACGCTCCAGCCGTCGGGGCCGGCGATCCAGACCGACGCTGGGCAGCCTCAAGTGTCGCCGCTGTCCTCCTTCGCGATGGCGTTCTCCCCGGACGGCTCGCTTGTCACCACGCGGGCTTCGGACCGCGGGAAGCGAACCATCCAATGGAACGCAGACCTGAAGCCCATCAGGCGCTTCACATTCGCTGGCAATACGATCGCGATGAGCCCGAACGGACGGACCGCTGCGATCATCGGAAACACGGGCGAAGGAAGCTCCGATACGCAAACACAGGTCGCGTTCCTGGATATCCGCAGCGGCGCTTCGCGCGTCACGTCGATCCACCACGGGGCGTCGGCATCGACCCAGTTCGAGATCCTCGGCGCGGACTTCTCCCCCGACGGTCGGACCCTCGTGACCGCAGGGAACGACCAGCAGCTCTCGATCTGG
>DASYOY010000127.1:0-15701 GCA_036007245.1 Actinomycetota bacterium
GATGGCGCCGATCGAGTGGCGCGACACCAAGATCAACGTGCTCGACGCGCCGGGCACGGCGGACTTCGTCGGCGACCTCCGCAACGCGATCCGTGCGGCCGACGCCGTGATCCTCGTGGTCTCGGCGGTCGACGGCGTCGAGGTGCAAACCGAATACGCCTGGGAGCTCGCGGTCGAAGAAGGACTGCCGAGGGCGATCTTCGTGAACAAGCTCGACCGCGAGCGGTCGGACTTCGAGGGCACGCTCGCCCAGCTCGTCTCGAGCTTCGGCAACCAGGTCGCGCCGTTCGAGCTTCCGATCGGCACCGAAACCGACTTCCGCGGGATCGCCGACCTGCTCCATGAGAAGGCCGACCTCTATCCGAGCGGACCGAAGGCCGAGGAGTCGGAGTGGCCCGACGATCTCCACGCGATGGCCGACCCGGCGCGCGAGAAGCTGATCGAGGCCGTCGCCGAGTCCGACGACGCGTTGATCGAGGAATACCTCGACAGCGGCACGCTTCCCGAGGAGCACATCGTGTCGGGCGCCAAGGACGGCTTCGCCCGGGCGCGCCTGGCGCCGGTGATCTGCGGCTCCGCGGCGAAGGCGATCGGCATCGACCGGCTGCTCGACTTCATCGTCGAGGAGTTCCCCTCACCCACCGACCGCGACGGCATCACGGTGGTCGGGAAGGGCGACGCGGAGGAGACGCGTGAGCCCGAGACCTCCGCGCCGCTGTGCGCGCACGTCTTCAAGACGGTGTCCGACCCGTTCGTCGGCCACATCACGATGTTCCGCGTGTTCTCGGGACAGGTGAAGCCGGATTCGACGGTGTTCGACGCGACCGCGGGTACCGAGGAACGGATCGGGCAGTTGTTCACGCTCCGCGGCAAGGAGCACGAGACGATCCCGTCGGTCGGACCCGGCGACATCGGCGCCGTCGCGAAGCTGCAGCACGCACACACCGGCGACACCTGGTCCACGAAGGACCACCCCGTGACGCTGCCGACGGTCGCGCTGCCGGAACCGCTGCTCGCATACGCGATCGCGCCGGCCTCGAAGGGCGAGGAGGACAAGCTTGCGACGGGATTGACCCGCCTGCGCGAGGAGGACCCTTCATTCCGGGTCGACCGCGTCGAGGAGACGCACGAGACCGTGATCTACGGGATGGGCGAGGCGCACCTCGACGTTCAGATGCACCGCCTCAAGGAGAAGTTCGGCGTCGACGTCGTGCACCAGCCGGCCAAGATCGCCTATCGCGAGACGGTGAAAGGGTCCGCGAAGGGTCACGGCCGGCACGCGAAGCAATCGGGCGGGCACGGGCAGTACGCGATCTGCGATATCGAGCTGTCCCCCACCGGCCACGGCGAAGGGTTCGTGTTCGAGTCCAAGATCGTCGGCGGGGCGATCCCGCAGCAGTTCATCCCGTCGGTCGAGAAGGGCATCGTCAAGACGATGGCCGACGGCGTGATCAGCGGGAACCCGATGGTCGACCTGCACATCGCGTTGGTGGACGGGAAGTTCCACACGGTGGACTCCTCGGACATGGCGTTCCAGGTCGCGGGCTCGCTGGCGCTGAAGGAAGCGGTTGAAGCTGCCGGCGTGGTCCTCCTCGAGCCGGTGGTGTCGCTCGAGGTCGTCGTGCCCGAGAGCTTCACCGGCGACATCATGGGCGACCTCAACGGCAAGCGCGGCAAGATCCAGGGGATGGATCAGATCGGCGGCGGCAAGCAGCGCATCCGCGCGCTGGTGCCGCAGAGCGAGGTCGCGCGGTACGTGATCGACCTGCGCTCGATGACCGGAGGCCGCGGCGCGTTCACGATGACCTTCGATCACTACGAAGAGATGCCGCAGAACCTCGCCTCGAAGGTTATCCAGGAGTATCAGCGGTCCCGCGAGGAGGCCCAGAAGAAGTAGCGCTGGTTACCGACTCCGCGTACCTGACGCGGACCGGGAAAGAACGGAACCACCGCGAGGGCCGTCGGCAAGCTCGTCTCGGAGCAACACGAAGACGATGGACGCCGCGATCGCGATCAGTCCCCCGAGGAGTCGAGCCGAGTCCGGCTCCACGAACAAGCTCCACACGACCGCCGCGCCTCCGACGACACCCGACAAGACAGCCCACAACCCGAGAGCCGCACGGTTCCCCCGTACCGCCGACCCCATCAACACCACGGCCACGATGAACCAGAACGCCGCGTCGCTCGAGGCACGTCCCTGACGTTGCGGGTCCGACAGTAGGGTCGAGATCTCCATCAGTGGGATCGGCGCGAGCAACAAGACGAACAGCAGACTCGTCAGCGCACGCCGGCGCGTGAAGTGGAATCCCAGATCTTTCATCGCGCGCAGCCTAGCCCGCCGTTGCCTCGAAAGGAAGTCGTCGCTAACCGCGGATCGCCGCGACCACCAGCAGCGCCCAGCCCGCGAGGAACAGCACCCCGCCGATCGGCGTGATCGCACCGAGCGTGCGGCGATCGGTCAGCGCGAGCGCGTAGAGGCTGCCGCTGAACACCGCGACGCCAGCGATGAAGCACCATCCGGCCGCCGCCGCGGCGCCGCTTTCCCATCGGACCGCGATCACCGCGGCAGCGATGGTCGCGAGTGCGTGCCACAGTTGGTACTCGGCAGCGGTCTTCCAGTTGTCGAGCCGTTCCGGTGTCACTCGCGAGCGGATCGCGTGCGCCCCGAACGCGCCCGCCGCGACGCCGAGGAAGCCCAACATGGCGCCGATACCGAACAGGATCCGGCCCACTACGGCTGTGCCTCGAGCAGGAACGGCAACACAGCGGCATCGAACGCCTCGGGCTGCCGCATGTTCACCACGTGGTCGGCCTGCTCGATCAGGATCTTGCGTGCGCCCGGGATGCGGGTGGCGAGCACGTCGGCGACCTCTTCGATCGAGCGGACGTCGGTGTCGCCGACAAGCACCAACGTCGGCACATCGATCTCCTCGAGGTGGTCGTAGGTCGGGTACTTCGCCCAAACGTCGAGCTCCTCGTCGATCTCGAAGTTCTGCGTGTTGTCGAGCGCGATCTCGCGGATCCGCGCACCCGCCGGGTCGTCGGTGCCGAGCGCCGTCCAGACCTTCATCGCCTCGTTGGTCGCAAGCACCAGGTCGCCCGCATCCATCGCGGCCTCGATCGGGGCGAACAGCGTCGCCTCGAGCTCCTCGTCCCACGGGAACCCGGGCAACCCGGACGCCACAGGCACGAGCGCCCACGCCCGCTCCGGATGCTCGATGACCGTCTGCAGCGCACACGCGCCGCCCATCGAGCAGCCGACGAACGCGGCAGTCTCGATCCCGCGCTCGTCGAGGACGGCGATCGTGTCGTCGACGCTCGAGTACCTCTTCTCGGGCATCGACGACTTGCCGTAGCCGCGCTGATCGAAGCGAAGGACGCGGAAGCCGGCGTCGACGAGCGTCTGGACCTGCGGCTCCCATGTGCGCATGTCCCACAGGCCCGGGTGGAGCAGCACGACCGCCGGTCCCTCGCCGACGTCTTCGAAGTTGATCGAGCCGCCGTCAGCGAGCGCGATCATCCCGTTCATACGAAGAAGGGTTGCAGCTTCCGGTAGCTGTCCGCAACAAGCTCCGGAAGCACCCGCGTCTCGCCGACCACCGGCATGAAGTTGGTGTCGCCACCCCAACGAGGAACGACGTGCCAATGGAGGTGCTCCGGGATCCCGGCCCCGGCTACATGCCCGAGGTTGAGCCCGATGTTGAATCCGTGGGGATCCGACGCTTCACGCAAAGCGCCGACGCACCGCTGGAGATGAACGGCGATCGCGGCGTTCTCTTCGGGTGTGAGCTCGGCGAACTCGCCGACGTGTCGCGTCGGCAGCACGAGCAGGTGCCCGGGGTTGTACGGGAACTTCGCCAGCGTGACGAACGCGTGGTCGTCGCGGGCGAGGATCCGATCCTCATCGGCGGTGCCGTCGAGCAACGCGCAGAACACGCAGCTGCGATCGGCGGGCTCGTCCTTGTTGGCCTGGATGTACTCCATCCGCCAGGGGCTCCACAGGCGGTCCATCCGATCAGCCCGCCGAGAGCGTCTGCTCGAGCGACCGCGTCCTCGATTCGTCGAGCAGGGCCTGGACGATCGTGTCGAACGCGAGCCCGGGGATCTCCTCACCGCCGCGCTTGCGCACGGTGAAGGTGCCCGCCTCGAGGTCCCGGTCGCCGACGACGATCACGTACGGCGCCTTGATCAGCTGGGCGGCACGGATCTTCTTGCCGACCGACTGCTTGGAGTCATCGACCGCGATCCTGAGGCCGGCCTCTCGCGCGCGCCCAGCGAGGTCGTGCGCCGCCGCCATGTTGCGATCGGCGACGGGCAGGATCCATAGCTGCTCGGGAGAAAGCCACAACGGGAACGCGCCGGCGTAGTGCTCGGTCAGCACGGCGAAGAACCGCTCGACCGACCCGAACAGCGCTCGGTGGATCATCACCGGCTGGTGCCGCTTGCCGTCGGCTCCTGCGTAGTGCAGGTCGAAGCGCTGGGGCAGCTGGAAGTCGAGCTGGATGGTCGACATCTGCCAGGTGCGGCCGATCGCGTCACGCGCCTGGACGCTGATCTTCGGCCCGTAGAACGCGCCGCCGCCCGGATCCATCACCAGCTCGAGGTTCATCGCTATCGCCGCCTGACGCAACGCCTCGGTCGCCTCGTCCCAGTCCTCGTCGGCGCCGACCGCCTTCTCCTCGGGCTTGGTCGAGAGCTCCAGATAGAAGTCGTCGAGCCCGTAGTCGCGGAGCAGCGAGAGCGTGAAGCTGAGGAGCGACTGGAGCTCCTCCCCCATCTGCTCGCGCGTCGTGAAGATGTGTGCGTCGTCCTGGGTCATGCCGCGCACCCGGGTCAGGCCGTGCACCACCCCGGACTTCTCGTACCGGTACACCGAGCCGAACTCGAACAGCCGCATCGGGAGCTCGCGGTAGGACCGCGTGCGCGACCGGTAGATCAGGATGTGATACGGACAGTTCATCGGCTTCAGGTAGTACTCGGTGCCGCCGTCGAGCTCCATCGGCGGGAACATGCCGTCGGCGTACCAATCGAGGTGACCGCTCACGTCGAACAGGTGGCGCTTCGTGATGTGCGGCGAGTTGACGAACAGGTAGTCGTCCTCGACATGCCGCTGCCGTGAGTAGTCCTCCATCAACATCCGGATCAGCCCGCCGCGCGGGTGGAAGACGGCGAGTCCCGAGCCGATCTCCTCGGGGAACGAGAAGAGGTCGAGGTCGGTGCCGAGCTTGCGGTGGTCGCGCCGCTCGGCCTCCTCGAGGCGTTCGAGGTAGGCGTCGAGGTCGGCCTCGGTGGCCCATGCGGTGCCGTAGATCCGGGTGAGCTGCGCGTTCTTCTCGTCGCCGCGCCAGTAGGCGCCGCTCACAGCCGTCAGCTTGAACGCGCCGAGCCTCCCGGTCGACGGCACGTGCGGACCCAGGCACAGGTCTTCCCACCCGTCGTTGCGGTAGAAGCTCGCGGTCTGCGCGCCGGCCTCGATATCACCCGCGGCCTCGTCACTGCCGAGCCCCTCGACGATCTCGCGCTTGAAGGGCTGTTCGGTCAGGCGGCGGAACGCCTCCTCGGTCGAGACGTCTTCCCGGATAAAGGGTTGATCCTCGGCGGCGATGGCGCGCATCGTCTCCTCGATCCGCGGCAGGTCATCGACCGACACGTGGGCCGGGATCGCGAGGTCGTAGTAGAAGCCGTCGGCGATCGTGGGACCGATGCCGAGCTTGGTTCCGGGCCACAGGCGCGTCACGGCCTGCGCCAGGACGTGTGCGGATGAGTGCCGGAGCACATGGAGTCCGTCGTCGGTGCGCACCTCGATCGGCTCGACCGCACGATCGCCGTCCGGCACGAACGAGAGGTCGCGGAGCTCGCCGTCGACCCGCGCGGCGATCGCGCCCGGCGGGAGCGCGCTGCCTACCGGCTCCCCCTCCGGGAGGTTCACCGTGGTGCCGTCGGGTAGGCGCAGGACCGGCATGCGGTGCAGGATAGCCGACGCTCTTCAGGCCCCTTCGCAGCGCCTCTGGCCGCTACTCGTAGCTGATGGCTTCGAGGACGTTGAGCTTGGCCGCCCGGCGCGCCGGCAGGATCGCCGCCCCCACGCCGATCAGCGCCGCAAGGACCATCAGGAGGATCAGCTGCCCGATGGGAAGCGAGAGCTCCGTGATGCCCTGATCCGACAGCGAGCGTTGAAGCGTCCAGGCGAACACGATGCCGATCGCGAGGCCGAGGATCGCGCCCAACACCGCGACGATCACCGCCTCGATCCGCACCATCCTTTTGACCTGCCTGCGTGCCATCCCAACCGCTCGGAGCAACCCGAGCTCGCGGACCCGCTCGAACACCGAGAGCCACAGGGTCGCCAGGATGCCGAACCCCGAGATGATGATCGAGAGGAGCAGCAGCACGAAGACGAACGCCAGCAGCTGATTGATGGAATCCAGGAATTGTTGCTTCGACGCCGCCGCGTCGTTCGCTTGGACGTTCGGATAGTCCTTCTGGAGCATCGCATCGAGCTGGGCTTTGGCGTCGGTCGGAGACACCCCGGGCGCGAACTTCAAGAAGACGTTCTGATCCAACGGCTGTTCGACGTTCGCGTTGTACGTCGCGATCGAGATCACGTAGTCGCTCAGGATGACGTTGTCCTCGAAGATGCCGACCACATGCAGCGGCTGCGCTCCCGTGGCGCTGAAGGTCATCTGCAGCGGGCTCCCCACCGAGAGTCCCGTGCTGTCGGCCTTGGTCTTCGACACGAGGACCGCGCCCGGCTGCGACAGGTCGGCCAGCGAGCCGGAGGTCATCTTGACGTCGGCGACCTGCGCGAAGGTCGCCGGATCGATCGCGACGGGGAACGCGTCGGTGTTCGACGGACCCACGTGGGCCTCCGTCTGGCGGAGCTCCGACACCACCGAGAAGTTCGGGTCCTGTCGGAGCTGCTCGGCCAGGTGCGTCGAGAACGGGTTGAACTGGTTCGACGAAAGGGTCAGATCGGCCCGCAGGACCTCGTCGAGCGTCTTGACGGCCGACGCCTTCAACGACGCGGCGAACACCGATACGAACGCGACCAGCCCGAGACCGATCATGAGCGCCGAGGCCGTGGACGCCGTCCGGCGCGGACTCCGCTTCGCGTTCTCATCGCCGAGCCGTCCCGTCGCCGTCCGGCGGAACGGCCGGCCGATCACGGCCGCGAGGCCGCGTGCGAACAACGGTGAGAGCGTCGCGACGCCCAGGAACGTGAGCGCAGCTCCGATGCCGACGAGGGCGCCGGGATTCGCGGCACCGCCGAACAGCGCGGCGGAGATCGCCGCGATGCCGAGCGCGAGCACGATCCCGCCGATGATCGCACGCCGGCGGATCGATGAGTCCGGCGTCGAGCTCTCCCGCAGCGCCTCGATCGGGGCCACCCGGGACGCGCGACGCGACGGCACCCACGCCGCCACGACGGTCACGCCGATGCCCACGATCAGCGACACGATGATCGTTCGGGTCTCGATCGCGAGCGCGGTCGGCGGCAGCTTGAGGCCGAGCGCGCCGAGCAGCGCCTTCAGCCCGAACGCCAAGAGCACGCCGAGTCCGATGCCGAGGATCGAGCCGATCAGCCCGACCGCGATCGATTCCAGCAGCACCGAGGTGCGCACCTGACGCCGGCTCGCACCGAGGGCGCGGAACAGCGCGAGCTCGCGGGTCCGTTGCGACACCACGATGTTGAACATGTTGAAGATGATGAACGCACCGACGAACAGGGCGACGAACCCGAAGATCAGGAAGAACGTGCGCAGGAACCCGAGGCCCTGCGAGACCTGGTCCTGCTGCTGGCTCGCCGCCGACGCCGCGGTGATCGACTCGTATCCCTTCGGCAGGACGGACGCGACGCTCGTCGCGAGTTGGCTGGGATCGACACTCCCGTCGCCCTTCACGTAGATGGTGTCGTACTCCCCGACGCGGTCGAACAGCTTCTGCGCGGTCGGGAGATCGAACAGCGCGAGCGTCGCGCCAAGGAGGCTGTTCGACGCTCCGAAGTGCGCGACACCCGAGACGGTGTACTCGGCGGGCCCCTTGATCGTGACGATCTTGACCTGCTGCCCGACGGAGATCCCATGATCGGAGGCGGTGCCGGCGTCGATCACCACTTGGTCGGGTCCCACAGGTGCAGCCCCGCCGGGGTCGATCTGCAGGCTGGTAAGGCCGCGATCCCAGGAGCCACCGATCGGAGGTGCCCCACCGTTCTGGATCACCTTGTTCGTCGTCGGATCGACGATCCAGGCTGTGCCGCCGATCGATCCCACCGCGGTGGCGACGCCGTCGACCGCTTGGACCTTCGGCAGCACGCTCGCGGGGATCGGCTGCCGCTCGCTGCCGCCGCCCGTGTTGTTCTGTCCGCTCGAATCGAACGCCGTCGTGCCCTGCACGACCACGTCGGTCCCCTTGTAGACGTCGCCGAAGAGGTTGTCGAAGCTCTTGAGGGCCGTGTCGGTCAGGATGAACGAGCCGGCCGTCATCCCGACGCCGAGCACCACCGCGAGCGCCGTCAGGATCAGGCGGAGCTTGCGCGCGAAGAGGCTCTTCAGCGTCGCGCGCAGCACTAGCCCTCCAGCAGCTTGATCTGATCGAGGATCGCGTCCGCGGACGGTGAGCGCATCTCGTGGACGCAGTTGCCGTCGGCGAGGAACACGACCCGGTCGGCGTGCGCGGCCGCGTGCGCGTCGTGCGTCACCATCACGATCGTCTGCCCGTGATCGTCGACCGCCGAGCGAAGGAAGTCGAGCAACTCGGCGCCGCTCTTCGAGTCGAGGTTCCCCGTCGGCTCGTCGGCGAAGATGATCTCCGGACGCGACACGAGCGCGCGAGCGCCGGCCACGCGCTGCTGCTGGCCCCCCGAGAGTTCCGCCGGTCGGTGGTGCAGGCGGTCACCCAGCCCAACGGTGTTCACGACCGTGTCGAACCAGCTCTTGTCGACGTCACGGCCGGCGATGTCCAGCGGCAGCGTGATGTTCTCGCTCGCGGTGAGCGTCGGGATCAGGTTGAACGCCTGGAACACGAACCCGATGCGATCGCGACGGAGCTGCGTGAGTTGCTTGTCCGACAGCGTGGTCAGGTCGACGTCGCCGATGAAGACATTGCCCTCGGTCGGCGTATCAAGACCGGCGAGCACGTGCAACAGGGTGGACTTGCCGGAGCCGGACGGACCCATGATCGCGGTCCACTCCCCCGCGGCGAGATCGAGCGAGATCCCGCGGAGCGCCTCGACGGCGGCATAGCCGGCGCCGTAAACCTTACGGACACGGACCGCGCGCGCAGCGGGTTGGGTGGTCGTCGCCACAGCTGCTCCCTCCAAGGTTGTGGTTCCCGGCCGGTGTACGGCCGGCGGTGGTGCGCGGACGGGGTGGTCACACACCGCGACCGGCGCGGCCTCGAACGGTCGGCAGTTTAGCAACGCAGATGTGAACGCCAGATGGATGGCGTGTGCAGGTATCGCTGCGATGCAGCTCAGTTTGACGATCGGCTGGTGGGCGCGGCTGGGATCGAACCAGCGACCTCTCGCGTGTGAGGCGAGCGCTCTCCCGCTGAGCTACGCGCCCGGGATGTCGCCACCTTACCAACGGGCCATATAGCGACGGCGGCACGTGCCCGCGCCGTGCCGCCGTCCGGGTCGGGCAAGCCCGAACCCTCGCGCATCTTGCCCGCACCGCCCAAGGAGCGCAAACCGGAACCTGGTGGTTCGCCAGGTCAGAGGGTCGCGACCATCACCGGCGACGTAGTCGGCGCGCTGGGACAGACGCTCGGCTCGACGGTCATCGCCGCAACGTCGGCGGTCGCGAAGGAGCCAGTCACCGGAAGAACGACCTGTCCGTTGGTTGGAACGACGCAACCGAGGGAAGTCGGCGTCTTGCCTTCGATCGTCCACAGTTCGTAGGTCTTGCCGGGCGGCGGAGCGGCGAGGCCCGAGCCGAGCACATACGCGGTCGTCCCGTCGGGCCCGACCGCGAGCGTCATCGCGCCGCCGGTCCCGTCGCTCGGTGCGAACGGCACGATCTGCACACCCTGCTGTCCGATAAAGGTCTCAACCTGGTTGCGTGGCGCCGCGAGGTAGCCGCCGAGTGCGCCGACGGCGACCAGGACGATCGCGGCGGCGATCGCGATGAGGGCGTTCCGCCCCCGATGCGTTGGCGCGATCGCCGCCGAACCACCGTCGACCTTGGCGGGACCGTCGGCCGTGGTCGGCGCGTCAGCGAGCGCTCTCGTGACCGTTCGCGCTTCGAGGCCGGCCGAGACCGGGGTCGGCTCGAGACCGGTTCCCAGCGTCGCGGCCGTGTCTGCGAACCCAGCGCGGAGCTCGTCGCACTTCGCGCAGTCGGGACCGTGCTCGACAAGGATCGCATCGAGGCGTGCCCGGTCGTCGGGCTCGAGCCCGCCGAGCGCCTCGAGCGCCAGCAGCTCCTCGATCTCGGTGTGATCCCTCATCGTTCGGTCTCCACCAAGACGGTGCGGAGCTTCCGCATCGCGAGCAATGCCCGCGATTTCACCGTGCCGAGCGGCAGCCCGAGCGCGTCCGCAACCCCGGTCTGCGACACCCCGCGGAAATACATGAGTTCGATCACTTGGCGCTGCGCCTCCGGGAGCGAGGCAAGCGCGGCGCGCACCGAGGCCGCTTCACCAGGACGCGCCACCGCCGCGATCACATCGTCGGCAGGATCGGCGACGACGGCTCGTTCGGCCGCCACTTCCTCGGTCCGGCGCCGCTGCGCCTGCTCTCGCCGAACCAGGTCCACCGCACGCGCGTGCACCATCGTGAGCAACCAGCGCCGCACCGTCGCCCGCTCCTCATCGAAGCGCTCGGGGGCTCGCCACAGCTGGAGGAACCCCTCCTGCACGGCCTCCTCCGCGAGCTGGTCGCTCCGCGTCACGCGGAGCGCGACGGACTTCGCCACAGCGGCGTTCCGGCGGAAGAGCTCGCGGAACGCAGCTCCCTCCGGGTCGCCCGCGCGCACTCGCCCGAGCAGCTCGCGGTCGCGCGCATCCTCCATATCGCGCACGCTCACGACAACCTCCTGCTGTTGGAGACGCCGCACGCGCACGTCAACGCGGCGATCGACGGCGGCAATGAACACGACATCAGACGGTTCGCGCTCCCCTCTCCATCGGATCAGCCGGCGCCCGGGGATGATGCCACCCGCCGTGCCCTCGAAGCTACCTGGAGGCCCACCCCGGCGGTAGGATGTCGCCCTGACCGACGGGGAGGCGTGATGCTCGCAGAGTCGATGGAGGACTTCGTCAACGGCCTGGTCTCCTGGCTGCCCACGAAGCTCGAGCACGTCGCCGAGATCGCCGTCTACATGGTCTTCCTGACGATCCTGCTGTCCATCCCCTGGATCCTGTGGCTTGGATACGCGGTGTCGACCACGAAGCGTTCGCAGCGCGACGAGTAGCGCGGCCCGAGGTTCGTCACACAGCGCACCATCGGCCATCCTGAATGGCGTGGACCGCGTCGAGATCGAGGGTGAAGAGCCGACACCGGCGCAGCTGCTCGCCGTCACATCTGCCTACGGCCACTTCACGGCGATGCAGGTCCGCGACCACACGACCCGTGGACTCGCCTTGCATATGGAGCGGCTCGCAGCCTCGAACCGCGAGGCCTTCGACGCCGCCTTCGATCCGGACCGGACGCGTTCCCTGATCCGACACGCGCTCGGCGGAACGGCCGACGCATCGGTCCGCGTCTACATCCACCGCGGCGATGGCGAACCGCTCACCGTCGTCACCGTTCGACCGCCGGCGGAGATGGCGAGCCCGCTCAGGCTCCGGTCGGTCGCGTACCTCCGCCCCGATCCCCACATCAAGCACGTCAATACCGACCAGGGGCACTATCGCGAGGGCGCGCAAGGACAGGGCTTCGACGATGCCGTGCTCACGACGTCGGATGGGTCGATCGCGGAGACCACGATGGCCAACATCGGGTTCCTCGACGAGGCCGGCGTGATCTGGCCCGACGCGCCGATGCTCGACGGGATCACGAAGCAACTCCTCAAGATGTACGGCCCCGGGCACGGTGTCTCGATGCGGAACCGACCCGTGCACGTGCCAGAGGCAGCCGCGATGATCGGTGCGTTCATATCGAGCGCACGAGGCATCGGGCGCGTCTCGGCGATCGACGACATCGACCTCGACACGCCGCAAGATCGCGTCGACGCGCTGCGCGAGGTGTACGCCGCGGTCCCGTGGGACGAGATCTAGCTGCCCGGGGGTGACCCGCCGCCCTCGAGCCGTGACGGCATGGAGGGCGACCCGTCCGGCGTCGGAGGCGCCGGCGCCGGGTTCGGCAGCTTCCGCTCGCCCGCATACGCGCCGTACTTGTTGTCCCACCGCTCCGGTCGCTGCACGAGGAGATACACCAACACGAACGGGCCGACGACCGGTATGAACGTCGTCCACCACCACCACCCCGACATCCCGGCGTCGTGCAACCTGCGGACCGCGGCGGCGAGCAGCGGCAACCACAACGCGATGAGCGCGAGCACGATGAAGAGCCGGGTTCCGAACGTTTCGGTCAGGATGTAGGCGCCCAGATCCACTAAGACGCAGAAGAAGAAGAAGAACCACCAGTACTCGCTCCGCGACGCGCGGCCGTTGAAGTCAACGTACTTGTGAAAGCAGGTCGAGACCGACTCGCCGAACGTCATCGGCTACCTAATCGTGGTCGGGGAACTCGATCACGTACTCCCACAAGACGGCGCCGTCGACCTCTTCCATCCGGCTGCGCGATCGACGAAGCGCTTGATCGGTGTGCCCGTCTTCTAACGCGATCTCGCGTGCCATATACACGGCCTGTCGGCGGCTCAACTCGGGCGACGTCTTAGGGATACGGATCGTCAGCGGCATCGGCGCAGCGTACCCAGTGCTATCCGGGAACGCGAATCCGCACGTCTTCGCGCAGGTGCGGTGCGACCCCGAACGCCAACGGGCTCTAGCGGAGCGCGGGCTGCGGCGGCAACAAGATGCCGCCCCACGTCGTTCCGCCGTCGCCCAGCGTCGGATCGAGGATGCGGATCCGTTCGAGCGGAACGAAGTCTCGCCAGTCGGTCCACCAATCGACGTGCGTGAGATCGTGATCGGCCGTGCACGTGTAGAAGGCGCGTGCAACATCGTGGCCGTTCAGATCGGCGTTGCGCCAGACCTCGTGCGGCTCGACCGTCCGCCAGCACGCGAAGCATCGGTCGGGGTAGCGCTCTTCATCAGCCATACATCCCTGGTCGGGACCGGCCGGGCCCGACTTGAATCAGCCATCCGCGGGCGAAGCCGGGATAGGGTGCGTCACATGGACACAACGACTGGCACAAGCGAGCGCGTCGCCGGTTCGATAGGTCGGTCGCGACTGTTCCGCGGTGTGATCAGGCTGGCGTTGCTCGGGGTCGCCATCGGCTCCATGTGGTTCGCCGAGGATCGGTACATGGCCTCCGCGCGGGAGTCCGCCCAGACCTTCTCCTTCGATAACGGGTTCTGGCTCACGTATGGTGCGGCGCTCCTTCTGAGTGGACTCGCCTTCGGGCTTGCGGTCTGGATGCCCTTCGGCAAAGTGCGCTTCATGCCGAGCCGTCTTGCATTCGCAGCGATCGCGCTCATACCCTTCTTGAAGAGCTATCTCCTCCTTATCGAGATGCAAGGCAGATATGGGCTGTCGAACTGGTGGAGTACGCCGAGATGGTTCGACGACCCTGCGATCATCGCGACGTCGACGGCGCTAGCCGGCGTTGCGATCGCCGCAGGGCTCCGAGCGAGGGACTGAGATTCGCGTCCAGACGAGGACATTACGCAACGGTGGCGGCGACCGTGTTCCTGACCCTCGTCGCGCTGTGGTCGATGCCTGGACCAGGTTGACCCACCGCCGTTATTCCTAGAAGCCACGGGGCGGCATACAGTGTCACCGTGGGTACTGAACGGCCGCCTCTTCGGGTGCAACTCGTCGGCGGGTTTCTGGTGTTCCTCACCGCCTGGGGTTTGTTGGCTATCGTCGTCACCCTGCGAGACGGCTGGGCACAACTCCCAGTGCAACTGCTGGTCCGGTGGGTCTTGCTCACGGCCGTCATGGCGGCTGGCGCATTGTGCCTGCTGAAGGGCATCGCCTGGGGATACGTTCTTGCGTTCGCTGCGGCGATCTACTGGTTGTACGTTGCGGCTCGACTCTTCTTCCTCATAACGCCTGATTCCGACATCACTGTTGCGGTCGGGACGATCATCTACGCCGCTGTCGGTGTGATCCTGCTAACAGGGCTGCTGATGCCTGAGACTCGTAGATGGTTCATGACGACGCGGCGGCCGGGCGGACAACAGCCGAGCGCGGCCGGGTAGCTCGACGACGACGAGCCACAAGGCTGGGCAGCCCGCCGGTGCCGCCACTCGGTGACCTCAGGTGTCGTCAAAGTGAGGCGACACCTGGTGACCAGATGAATCACCCGAACGCCGTGCCTAGCGCAAGAAGACGAGGACCACAACTGCGACCAGGGCGACAGCGATGATCCCCATAGAGATCAGCAATGCGGATCCACCCATGCGACCTGGATTCGCCGGGCCGTCGTCGCGCACATGCATGTCGAACCCTCTGTTCTCGGGGGGTCGCTGGCGTTGATATTCCGGTCCAGGTCCAACTCCGGTCACGCTGCCACCCTAATGCATTCAGGTGGGCAAACACGCCCCACGCGGCAGCAAGGGACAAGAGGTTTCGCTTCGCTTCCCTTCGCCTCGCCTCGGTCTCGGTGTTCATCCCAGAACCATCCCGGACGCGTCCAGGAACACCCCAACGAGCCGATGCGGTCTTCCCAGCTAGGTCATCCGTGTCGTGTTGCCGAGAAGTAGCATGAGCCAGAGGAGGCGGCGCGTGCCTGATCGCACATACATCGGACCGCGGCCAGAGGCGAGCCACCCTGCAGAGTTCAACCCAAGCCCACTGCCGGAAGAGCCAAAGGTCACGGTTTGGCTCGTGGTGGCCGCGGTCGTGGTGGCGCTGGTCGTCATCTTCGTGGGTTCGGCGATCCATACACCGACTCAGTTCACGACGCAGGCTTTCCGAGGAACGTGTCCGAGCGGCGGTGTGTTCGACACGCGGGCTGGTGGATGCGTGGTGACCGAGCGGACCCGGTGGGATCGCGTTCCGATGACCGTGTGGTTCGTCTACGCAGCGCTTGCGGCTACCATCGTGATGATCGCTCCGTTCCTCGTGTATCGCGTCAAGCGCCGGACTGGTCAGCTCTAGCGAAGCGGGCGACCCGGAGCCTTGCGCTCCCATCACGCTTCAGCATCGTTGGGAACTAAAGGCATCCGACCGGTGCTTCTTCTAGTAGGCGCTAGAGGATTCGAACCTCTGACCTCTTCCAAAGTCCCCGGACCGTCCTATACCGTCCGCCCGAGGTAATCACGTCCGATGTCGTGGGCGAGCAGTCAAACGTGCAGGCTGCCATCGCAACCACATCGCAACCGTCGCACGACCGACCGTGGCGTGCCTCGCCGCGACCGGTAGGGGGAGGAGACGTCGGCCCGTCTCCAGAACGGAGATACGCAACTCGGTGACCTCAGGTATCTCGTAGGGGGTAAGAGAAACAGCGCCCGCTTAGGCAGCGAGGCGAACTAGTCCAGCGGCAATGCAGATCAGACCGAGCGCGATGTAGCAGCTTCCGACGAGCACAGTCCGTACTCGCGTCCTGAGGAGCCAGTCCATGTTGCCGGCG
>DASYOY010000128.1:0-46354 GCA_036007245.1 Actinomycetota bacterium
CTGACCGAGTTCGAAGAGACATACAAGATCGGCGTCGTCGAGATCCCGACCAACCGCCCGAACGTCCGCGACGACCGCACCGACCTCGTCTACAAGAACGAGGACGAGAAGTGGGACGCGGTTGCCGACGACATCCTCGCCCGCAATGAGCAGGGCCAGCCGGTGCTCGTCGGCACCGTCTCGATCGAGAAGTCCGAGCGGCTCTCGGGCGTGCTCAACCGCCGTGGGATCCAGCACGATGTGCTGAACGCGAAGAACCACGAACGCGAGGCCCAGATCGTCGCGCAGGCCGGCCGCCGGGGCGCCGTCACCGTCGCCACCAACATGGCCGGCCGCGGTGTCGACATCCTGCTCGGCGGCAACCCCGAGTACCTGGCGCGCCAGGAGATGGCCGCGCGGGAGTTCGACAACGACAGCTACCTGCTGTTCGAGATGGACGAGGAGGAGCGCGCCGCCTACGAAGAGACCTACGAGCCGGTCTACGACAAGCTCAAGGCCCAAACCGACGCGGAGCACGACGAGGTGGTCGGGGTCGGCGGGCTGTACGTGCTCGGGACCGAGCGGCACGAGTCACGCCGCATCGACAACCAGCTCCGTGGGCGCGCCGGCCGCCAGGGTGACCCGGGCGAGTCGCTGTTCTACCTGTCGCTCGAGGACGACCTGATGCGGATGTTCGCGTCGGACCGCGTGAGCGCGATCATGGAGCGCCTGAAGTGGCCCGAGGGCGAGCCGATCGAGGCCAGGATGGTCACGAAGGCCGTCGAGAACGCCCAGAAGCAGATCGAGGAGCTCAACTACGAGCGCCGCAAGAACGTTCTGAAATACGACGAGGTGATGAACGGCCAGCGCGAGGTGATCTACGCCGAGCGCCACAAGATCCTCGAGGGCCAGTCGCTGAAGGAGCAGGCGCAGGGCTTCGTCGAGGAGGTCGTGCTTTCGACGGTCGACGAGTGGGCGCCGGCCAACGCGTACCCGGACGAGTGGGACCGTGCCGGGCTGTTGACGGCCCTCGGCGAGGTCTTCCCCGTGTCGAGCACCGAGGAGGACATCGCGGGCATCACCGAGCAGCACGAGCTTGGGGAGCGGTTCACCGATGAGGCATTGGCCGCGTACGAGGAGAAGGAGACCGCGGTCGGCGCCGAGGTGATGCGCGAGCTCGAGCGCGTCGTGTTGTTGAACATCACCGACACGAAATGGCGCGAGCACCTCTACGAGATGGACTACCTGCAGGAGGGCATCCACCTGCGGGCGTACGCCCAGCGCGACCCGCTCGTCGAGTATCAGCGTGAGGCGTTCGAGATGTTCGAGGCGCTCACCCAGTCGATCCGCGAGGACTTCGTCCAGTACATCTACCGGGTCGAGCTCGTGCGGCAGGAGCAACAGCATGCGCAGGCGCCCAAGGTGCAGCGGCTGCAGGAGAACCGCGACGAGGTGGTCTCCGGCGCGGCCGGTGAGGGCGGCGGGACAGCTGCCGCGGGTGTTGGCGGCGGCGCGCAGCCGGGGAACCCGAACCAGGCGATCAGCGATAAGACGCCGCGCAACGCCCCGTGTCCGTGCGGCAGTGGGCTGAAGTACAAGAAGTGCCACGGCGCTGCGGCGTAGCGCCTCTAGGGCTCCGTCGGCGGTTGGATCGGCAAGCCTGCGTCGCGCCACGCGTCGAACCCACCCTCGACATCCGCAACGTTCCGCATCCCGAGAGCGCGGAGCCACGCCGCCGACAGGCTCGAGGAGTAGCCCTCTTGGCACACGATGATCACCCGGGCGTCGTGGTCGGTGACCGCCGGGATCTTCCATGGGCTCTGCGGGTCGAGCCGCCACGGCACGACCGTCATCGACATCCTCGTGGCGCCCGGGATGTCGCCGTGTTCTCGGCGCTGCTCAAGCGTTCGCTGATCGACCAGGATCGCGAGGCCGCGGGCGCGCTCGTCGGAGGCCTGCGCTGCCGCGACACGCTCGCCACCGGCACGCGCCGCGACGAGAAGATCGTCGACCGTCGGCGCCTCGGCGCCGTCCGATGGCCTCGACACCGACCGCACGAGCAAGAGCGCGGGGTTCTCCGGGCCCCAGATGTCCAGGTCCATCAGCGGCAGGAACCCCATCACCTCGTAGAACGCCCGCGTCTGCGCGTACGGGGGGTACGGGTCTCGGTCGGAGAGCGTCTTCACCGCGAGGAACCGCGTGCCGTCGTCATGCAGCGTTCGCACGAGCGCATCGACGAGCGCGCGGCCGTGGCCTTCGCCGCGATGATCCGGGTGCACGGCCATCCAGCTGATCTCGGCGACCCGGGCACGTGGCCTCGTCACCGTGAGGAACCCGGCGACCGTGTCGTCGACCATCGCGACGAATCCCGGCTGCGTGCGAACGGCCTCGGCGCACTCGCGGATGCCGTGCGCATCGCCGAACCATTCGGGGAGCGCGGCGATGATCGCGTCGCATGCCGGCGCGTCGTCCGGGCGCAGCGGCCGGACAGCCATCAGCGCAAGGTGAGCTTGCACGACGCCGGCACGAGCGCGCCGCGATCGATGCGCTCGACGGAGAACCGTTCGTCGTTCAGGTCGACCGCCGTCGCGATCTCGAAGCTCACCCACAGCTCGCCGGACGACGCCTCGGTGAGCAGGTCGGGGAGCTCGGCGAGGGTCGCGCCGACCAGCTCGGCGCGGTGGCAGTAGCCCGAAACCGCCGCGCCGCGCACGGTGCCGTCGGTCCACGCCGCCAGTGTGAGCCAGGTGCCCACCGCGGCAGCCGGGTTCGTGAATCGCGCGAGCGCGCCGGTGTCCCGGGTCTTCGCGACGGTGCCGGTCATCTGCTCGACCGCCTCGGGCACGAGGGCGTCCTGGTCGCCCGCGGCCGGCGCATCGATCAGGAGCCACGTGACCGGTTCCGCGTCGAGCACCACGAGCGATCGCAGGTCGTCTTCGGCATCCGACAGCAGCGTGTCCAGCAGGGTCGCCTCCATGACGTTGCCCAGCATACGGTCCGAGCGCGACGGGGTCGGGAGCGCAGAGAGGGCCCGGCGATGCCACTCGGTACACTCGCCGCCATGAGCGAGTACACGGAGCGGCTGGCTGCGAGCGCCGACGGCTTGAAGGCCGCACGGGGGTTCCTTTGACCTCGACACCAAGCGCACGCAGGCCGCAGACCTTCAGAAGCAGGCCGCTGACCCCTCGCTCTGGGACGACCCGGCGAAGGGCCGGCGGGTCACGTCCGAGCTTGCGAGGCTGAACGCCGAGCTCGACCGGGTCGACGACCTCCAGCGCAAGCTCGACGACGCGCTCGCGCTCGATGAACTGCTGAGCGGGGAAGACGATCCGGATCTGCAACGCGAGCTGGCCTCGACGGTGGAGGCGCTCGAACGTGCCCTCGACGCGCTCCGGCTCGAGGCGTTGCTCGGCGGCGAGTACGACGGCCACGACGCGATCGCAACGGTCCAGGCCGGTGCGGGCGGCACCGAGTCGCAGGACTGGGCCGAGATGCTGCTCCGGATGTTCTCCCGGTGGGCGGAGCGGCGTTCCTTCGACGTCGACGTCGACGAGGTCCACTACGGCGAGGAGGCCGGCATCAAGTCGGCGACGTTCACCGTCCGTGGCCACAACGCGTACGGCCTGCTCTCTGCGGAGCGCGGCGTGCACCGGCTCGTCCGGATCAGCCCGTTCGACGGGCAGAAGCGACGCCACACGTCCTTCGCGTCGCTCGACGTGATCCCCGCCCTCGATGAAGAGGAAGCGGAGGAGGTCGAGGTCGACGACGCCGATCTCCGCATCGACGTGTACCGGTCGAGCGGTCCGGGCGGCCAGGGTGTGAACACGACCGACTCCGCTGTCCGGATCACCCACCTCCCGACCGGGATCGTCGTCTCGTGTCAGAACGAACGGTCGCAGCTGCAGAACCGCGCGACGGCGATGAGCATCCTGAAGGCGCGCTTGGCAGAGCTCGAGCGACGAGAGCGCGACGAGCAGATGGACGAGATCCGTGGCGAGCGCAAGGCCGTCGACTTCGGCTCGCAGATCCGCTCCTACGTGCTCGCGCCGTATCAGATGGTCAAGGACCACCGGACCAACGAAGAGGTCGGCGATCCTCAGCGGGTGCTCGACGGCGATCTCGACCGCTTCATCGAAGCGGAACTCCGCCACCGCGCGTCGGCATGAGAAAGGCGGTCGCGATCGTCCTGACCCTCGTGGTCGTTGCGTCCGTCGCGCTTGCGGTGGTCGTCTTCTTGCCGAGGACGTTGCGGTCCCTGTCGATCTATCGCGCGAAGAGCCGGTGGGAGCGAGCATCTCTCGCGGACTACACCTGGCGGGTCGACACCGGATGCTTCGGCGCGTGCACGAACGGGGCGCCGATCCAGATCGTGGTTCGCGCCGGCAAGCCGGTCCACGTCTCGGGTGCGCGTGCCTCGTCGGTGGAGGGGACGCCCATGACGATCGAGCAATTGTTCCGGCGGGTCGAAGAGGAGGTGGGGGCCGAGGGCTACTCGGTCACGTTCGATCCCGAGCTCGGGTTCCCGACCGTGGGGCGGTTCGATCCGAGCAGGAACACCCAGGATGACGAGTGGGGTTTCACCGTAGTGGGTCTGCACGCTGACTGAGCGCGCCTCCACGGAACCGTGACAAGCCTCTGCTAGGGTTTTCGCATCCACTTCCCCGACTCTCAAACGTCATGATCAGCCTGCAGCACGTCTCGAAGACGTACAAGAACGACGTCACCGCCCTCGACGACGTCTCGATCGAGATCGAGAAGGGCGAGTTCGTCTTCCTCGTCGGCCCGTCCGGGTCGGGCAAGTCGTCGTCCCTGCGCTTGTTGCTGCGCGAGGACGAGCCGACGCACGGCGAGGTCTTCGTCGCAGGGAAGAACCTCGCGAAGCTCTCCGCGTGGAGCGGTGTGCCGAAGCTCCGGCGCAACCTGGGCACCGTGTTCCAGGATTTCAAGCTGCTCTCGGACAAGACCGTGTTCGAGAACGTGTCGTTCGCGCTCGAGGTCATCGGCAAGCCCAAGCACGTGATCGACCACCGTGTGCCGGAGATCCTGGAATACGTCGGGCTGGGGGAGAAGCTCAACAACTATCCGGACGAGCTGTCGGGCGGTGAGCAGCAGCGCGTGTCGATCGCGCGAGCCTGCGTGAACCGTCCGCTCGTGCTCCTCGCCGACGAGCCTACCGGCAACCTTGACCCGAACACCAGCGTCGACATCATGCGGCTGCTCGACAAGGTGAACAAGATCGGGACGACCGTCGTGATGGCGACCCACGACCAAGCGATCGTCGACGCGATGCGCAAGCGCGTGATCGAGCTCGACCGCGGCAAGGTCGTCCGCGACCAGTCCCGAGGGGTGTACTCCTAAGGTGCGGGTCGAGTACTACTTCCGGGAGACGGCGTCGGGGATCCGGCGTAACGGCACGATCGCGTTCGGCGCGGTCATGACCGCCTTCATCGCGTTGTTCCTGTTCGGACTCGCCCTGCTGATCCGCCGCGAGATCGCGCTGGTCATCGAGAGCATCACGGGCAACGTGCAGGTCCAGGTCTATGTCGACGACAACGCGAGCGCGGAGACGATCGACCAGATCCACACGGTCCTCGCGCAGCTTCCGGCGGTCAAGAGCGCCGACTTCGAGGACAAGGCCGCGGCGTGTGCTCGTGCGCAGGCGATCTTCCAATCGAACCCGACAATCATCGAGAACACGACGTGCTCGACGTGGCCCCGCTCCTTCCGCATCACGCTCGCCGACACGAGCCAGTACGCCCAGATCCCCGCGGCGCTCGGGTGCGAGCCCGACGCGACGGGGCAGCTCACGTGTACCCAGCCGGGCGTCTCGACCGTGCGGGACTGGCGGGACGTGCTCGACCGTTTGTCGGCGATCACCACGGCGGTATCCCTTGGGCTGTTCGGCCTGTCGGTGATCATGCTGATCAGCGCCGTCGTGCTCGTGTCCAACACGTTGCGGATGGGGATGTTCGCCCGGCGCAAGGAGATCAGCATCATGCGGCTGGTGGGCGCCACCAACTGGCGCATCCGCGTCCCGTTCCTGATCGAGGGCGGATCCGAGGCCTTGCTCGGCGCAGCGCTCGCGGTGATCACGCTGTTCCTCGGGAAGGTCTTCGTGGTCGACCAGCTCGCGGGCAAGATCGTATGGCTGCCGCTCGTGCGCAACAGCGACGTCCTGTCGGTGCTGCCGTGGGTGCTCGTGGCGGCGATCTTCGTGGCCGCAGTCGCCGGCACGGTCGGCATGCGCCGGTACCTCGACGTGTAGCCTGCGCCCCGTGGCGCACACCGAGCACCGCTCCGACGACAAGACGGTCGCGACCAATCGCAAGGCGCGGCACGACTACACGCTGGTCGAAGTCCTCGAGTGTGGGATCCAGCTCACCGGCACCGAGGTGAAGTCGCTCCGGCTTGGACAGGCGTCACTGGTGGATTGTTACGCGCGGTTGCGTGGCGGGGAGCTGTGGCTCGAAGGGATGCACATCCCCCCGTACGAGCAAGGGGACAAGCGAACGCACGAGCCGATGCGCCCGCGGAAGCTCTTGGTGCACCGGCGCCAACTCGCGCAGCTCGAGCGATCGATCACCGAGAAGAGCCTCGTCCTGGTTCCGCTGCGCGTCTACTTCTCGCACGGGATCGCCAAGGTCGAGATCGCCACCGCGAAGGGCAAGCGCCAGCACGAGAAGCGTCAGGCGATCGCCAAGCGAGACGCGCAGCGAGAGGCCGAGCGCGAGCTGGGCCGGCGACGCTAGGCGACGTTCGCCGAGAGCCAGTCCATCAGCGGCGCCATCTTCTTGTAGTGGGCCGCGCAGAACGACGGGAACGTGGCGGCCTTGGCCTCGGCAGGGACCTTCATATCGGTGCCGACGTAGATGCCGGCGTGGCGAAGGAGCGCCGCACGCGGGTGATCCGCATCGAACCCCGCCGGCACCCGCTTGTAGTGCTCGCCGCCGACGTCGTAGCCGGCCTGCTCCTCCTTGGTGACGATCTTCGCGAGCTCCGCGCCCGAGAGATCGGCGTCGACGGCTTTCCGATACCGCTCGAGCTCCGGCTTGTCGAGCATGTGCATCCCGGCGCCGAGGATCAGCTCCTTCGGCGTGAGCCGGAACCAGTAGCCGGGCGAGGTCTTGACCGGACCGACCCGGAACATCATGTCGAGGTGATCTTTGTACGGCCGCTTGTCCTTCGAGAAGCGTATGTCCCGGCTGATCCGCATCATCGAGCCACCGATCTTCGGCTCGGCTCGGACCCCGGGGGAGAACTTCGCGAGCAGCGGCCCGATCGTCTCGATGAACGCCATCGAGGGCTCGAGCAGGTCGTCCTCGTACGTCGATCGATGCGCTTCGAACCACGCCTTGTCGTTGTTGCGCGCGAGATCGCGCAGGAACCGGAAGGTCGCGTCGCTGAACCCCGTGAAGGCCACGTGGCCACCCTACGTCGCTTCAGTGACGTCGGAACCCGGCCCTATACTTGTATGACAACTACATATTGGGGGTGTACTGGCTTCGATCCGGACGTTTGCCGTCTGGGCGAAGCGGGCCGTGATCCCGGATGTCACGTTAAACGCCGGACCAACACAAGCGCCAACGACGAGTTCGCGCTCGCTGCTTAACCTCGGTTAAGTAGCTGCTCGCCCCGTGTGCCTACGGTCGGGGGCCGAGTATCACCTGAGTAGGCTGACCCCGCCGGTTCCGACCGGAGGCCGGCGGGGGACACCGCATCCGGTCTGGCCCCGAAGCGGTCTGCCGATGGACGGCCGAGGGGCGAGATCCAAGCATCGGCTGCGCCCGGAGAAGTCCCAGTCGGTCGCCCGGAGACAAGGGTTCGATTCCCTTCACCTCCACTCAGGCGTTGGCTACTGCACCTGCAGCTGGCCAACCATCCCAATGCTCTCGTGGAACCGGCACACGAACTGTGTCGAGCCCGACTTCGGGAACATGACCTCGACGGTCTGCGATGTTCCCGGTACGAGCAACACGTCGACGCCCTCGCTCGAGATCGTGAACGTGTGGGTTGCCGCTCCCAGGTTGGTGATCGTCAGGTTCAGCTTCTGACCAGCAGAGCCGTTCAACGTGTTCGGACTGAAGAAGTTGTCGTAGGTGTCGATCGTGAACGCCGACTTCCCCGTCACGTCGGCGGGCGGCGCAGGTGAGGTCGGGATGGGCGATGTGGTGGCGGTTGGGGTGGCGCTCGAGCTCGTTGCCGCCGCGGTGCTGGTTGAGGTGGTACATGCCGTCGTGAGGGCGCCCAAGGCGAGCAGCACGGCGACGATCACGGTTCGGTTCCGCATCGGTTCCCTCCCGGTCGGTTGTTCGCAGGTGGTTCGCGCCTGCGAACCCTACCCGGTTCGCGCGGGCGTTAGGCCTCGGCGATGCGGGCGCTAGCCAGCACGTGGCCGTGCGAGGTGATCAGGAGCGTGTCGTAGTGGGTCAAGTCCTCGTGGGTGACCAGCCAGGTCGAGGCCTCACCGTCCGAGAACTTCAGCGGCGGAAGCTGCATCGACTCCCCGTTGGGTCCCGTCAGCACGGCCTGCGCGTCGGTCAGATCGTTCGGTCCATGGGCAAGGACGATCCCCCACGAGTTCCAGCCTTGGGTCGGGTCACCGTCGTACAGGATGACCTTCCCGCTCACCCCGGTGCCGGTGCTCGACGCGAGCTGGCCCAGGCGGAACTCCTTGCCGCCGAGGGTCGATAGGAGCGCCTGATAGCTCGAGGCGTCGGCTTGGACGTGAGCCGCGTGCTGGCTCTGCGCAACGGCGAAGCCGAACGAGCCGACGATCAGGATGAACGCGGCCGCGACCGCGACCCAGCGCATGGGCGAACGACGGCGCATCGGCACCACGTTGCTCTTCGCCGGCTCGTTCTCGGGCGCCTGCCACTCTTCATCGAGCACGGCGAGCACGTGGTCACGGAGTTCCTCCGGTGGCTCGGCCTCGTGCGTCGCGTAGGACAGCGCGGCCACCCCGTCCTCGAGCCGAAGCTGTTCGGCGCGGCAGTCCGTGCACCCGCGCAGATGGTGGTCCACGCGCGAGTCCGCGTCGTCGTCCAGGGATCCGAGCAGGTGCTCGGGAAGCAGTTCACGCACCTGTTCACACGTCATCGTCGGCCTCCTTCGCCATCTCGGCGCGGAGCTTGAGGAGCGCGGCGTGGATCCGCGTCTTGGCCGTGCCTTGGGGGATCCCTTCCAGGGCGGCGACCTCGGCGGTGGTCCGGCCGCCGAAGTAGGCGAGTTCCAGAGCGGACCGTTGCTCGTCGCTGAGCTTCGCCATCGCGCGGCGAGCCCGGGCCGCCATATCGGCAGTCGCGGCCAGGTCGTCGGGTCCGGGCGCCGGGTCGTGGACGGGCGGCGGTCCGAGCTCCTGGAGGGAGCGTGACTCGAGCACGCGACGGCGCAGCAGGTCGATCGCGAGGGACCGAGCGGTCAGCAGGATCCAGGTTTCCAGGCGCCCGCGTTCGGGGTCGAACCGGGCGGCCGTCCGCCAGAGCTTCACGAAGGTGTCCTGCACGAGGTCTTGCGCTGCATGGTCACTGCCGAGCATCACGATGCCGAGGCCGTAGACGCGCGAGGCGAACCGGTCGTAGAGCGTGCCGGCCGCGCGCTCGTCGCGGGCCACGAAGGCCGCCATCAGCGCCTGGTCGGAGCTCGGGTCCTCGATCTTCACGTGTCGCACGGTACTCCCCGGGGAAGGGACTGGTTGTCGCAGGTTGTACGGACGAGCTGCCACATCGGTTCGGCACGTCGACGAGCCGTGGGACGGGCTCGTCGGGGCCGCCCGGTAGGCTCCAGCGACATGCCCGAGCCGCGTGTGAAGATCTCGCGCCGGCGGGCGCGCGAGCTGGCGGTCATGGGCCAGCGGCTCGACGCGCCCCGGCCGCGCTCGGTTGACGAGGTGCTCGCGGCGCTGGGCGAGATCCAGATGGATCCGACGTCGGTGGTGGCTCGGACCGAGCACCTGGTGCTGTTCAGCCGGTTGGGGCCGTCGTTCCGGGTGTCGCAGCTCGAGCGGCGCATGTGGACCGATCGCGCGATGTTCGAGTACTGGGCGCACATCGTCCCGATGACCGACTTGCCGATGCATCGGATCTCGATGAAGCGCTATCCGCACGGGCAGTGGAAGCGCCACCAGTACGTGCGGGATTGGCTCGTCGCGAACGACGCGTTCGTGCGGTACGCGATGCGCGAGCTGCGCGACCGCGGCCCGCTGCGTACGCGCGACTTCGAGAATCGCGCCGCAGAGGGCTGGGAGACCGGCGGCTGGAACGACGAGGGTCAGAACGCGGCGATGCTGCTGGACATCCTCTGGTCGCAGGGGAAGGTGATGATCGTCGGGCGTGACGGGCAACAGCGGCTTTGGGACCTGGCGTCGCGCTGGTTCCCACGGGTGCCGGCGCGCTCGCGCACCGCGATGGCAGCGGATCTGGTCGAGCGGCAGATCCACGCTCGGGGCATCACGCGCCTGGACCGGTTGGGCTCGCTGTTCGACGGCGCGATGCCGGGCCGGGACGAGGCGGTCGAGCGGTTGCTGCGGACGGGGGTGATCGTGCCGCTCCGCGTCGATTCGTACCCGGGCCGCTGGTACACGCACCGGGATCTGCTCGATCGCTCGTTCCGTGGCCGGACGGTCGCGCTGTCGCCGTTCGACGACCTGGTCAGCGACCGGACGCGGACCGAGCGGCTCTTCGACATGTACTACCGGATCGAGATCTACGTGCCGAAGGCCAAGCGCTGGGGGTACTTCGTACTGCCGGTGTTGCGTGGCGACCGGTTGGTGGGGCGTCTCGACCCTTCGTGGGAGCGGGCGGAGCGGGTGCTCACGATCAAGGCTTGGCAGATGCAGCCCGAGACCGACGCTGCGGACCGAGACGCGGTGCACGAGGCGATCGACGAGCTTGCCCGCTGGCTCCGCGCCGAGCGGGTGGCGTTCCCGCGAACGAAGCTCTAGTGCGTGCCGGCGCTGTAGGCGTCGGGCACCATCCGGTCGGTCGCGAACCGGTCCGGCGCGAACGGACGGATCAGCTCGGGCGTCACGCCGGTCGCGATCCGTTCCGCCATGAGCTTGCCGAAGATCGGTGATCCCTTGAAGCCCCACGTGCCCATCCCAGACATCAGATAGAACCGCTCGACCTCGGTCTCGCCCAGGATCGGCGATGAGTCCGGCGTCATGTCGCACAGGCCGGTCCACTGGCGCATCGCGCGGGCGTTCGCGATGACCGGGAAGATCTGGATCGTGCGCTTGGCGGCCTCGGCGAGGAACCCGAAGGTCGAGCGGGTCGAGTAGGTCGGATACGGGAGCACCTCGGCGCCGACGAGCAGCTCGCCGCGCGCGGTCTGCGAGACGTACACGTAGAGGTCCATCGAGCTGAGCAGGCCGTCGAGTACATGGCGGTACGGCTCGGTCACGAACGCCTGTAGCGCCATCGTCACGATCGGGAGCCGGATGCCCGCCATCGCTGCGACCTGCGAGGACCAGCCGGCGGTCGCGCTAACCACCATGCCCGCCTCGATCGTGCCGCGGTCGGTCGTGACGCCGCGACACACGCCGTCGACGATCTCGATCCCCGTGACCGGCGTCTGCTCGTGGATATGCACGCCCCGGTGGGTCGCGCTCGACGCATAGCCCCACACGACGGCGTCGTGCCGGGCGAAGGACCCCGGCGGATGGAACGACGCGCCGACGATCGGGAACTCGCCGCCGCCGGTGAGGTCGACCAGCGGGTTCAAGCGGGCGATGTCGTCGGGCGTGAGCACGTCGGTCTGCACGCCGTACGCGCGGTTCAACAGCGACTTGTCGCGCTCGACCTCGAGCGAGTCGTGCGTGTGGCAGAGGTCGAGCTCGCCCTGCGTCGAGAAGAGCAGGTTGAAGTCCAGCTCGGCCGAAAGGGATCGCCAGATCTCGAGGCTCGCTTTATAGAGCGGCACGGTCTCCGGGGTGTTGTAGTTCGCGCGCACGACCTGCGTATTGCGACCCGACCCGCCGCTGCCGATGTAGTTGCCCTCGAGCACGGCCACGTTCGTGATGTCGTGATGATTCGCGAGGTTGTGCGCGAGCGAGAGGCCGTTCACGCCGCCGCCGATGATCACGACGTCGTAGCTCGGCTTGGGTTCCTGCCGCCGGAGGAACGTGCGATGGCGAAGGAGGCCGGTCATCTCGCCACACCTCCCGCGTTTTCGATCGCGCACGTGCGGAGGTACTCGCCCCAGTAGGCGGGCACGAGGACCAGCAGGCCGTCGGACTCACGCACGATCTTGGCGGCCACGCGCGCGACGTCTCCTTGCACCAGGTCGTCCGCCGCCGGCGGTTCGAGCGCGGAGAGATAGGAAAGGGCGCGGTCGGCGTCCGGGCCGGTGAGCGCGATGGCGGTCCACCCGTCGGAGTCGTCGACCACGAGGGCGTCGTCGTCGAGCACCGTGATCCGGTCGTGGATCTCGCGGCGGACGTCGTCGATGACGTCGCGCTTGGCCACCGCTATCACCTCGTCCGGCGCGACACGGAGCATGCGGGCCCCGTGACCCGGTGCAACGAGGCGATCCAACGCCGGGGGATCGGCGGCGCACACGATCACGCCGAGCGGTCGCTCGCGAACCTCAGGCACGGAGCCGCGCTCCTTCCGGGTCGTAGAACGGCGTCGGGGACACCGTGGCGGTCACGTCGCCGGCCCGCAGGACCGTTGGGAACGCGCCGCCGACGGCGCGGAGCCAGCCAAGACCGACGGGCCCGCCGACGGCGTCGGAGACCGCGCACGAGGTGATCCGTCCGACGATCGCATCGTCGAGGGCGAGCGGGTGTCCGCGTAGCGGCGGCCCGTCGAAGCGCAGGCCGACCAGCCGTCGTTCGAGCGGGAGCGCGTCCATGCGCTCGAGCGCGCGCTTGCCGACGAACTCCTCTTTGTGGGTCGCGACCACCCAGCCGAGCCCGAGCTTGGCGGGATGGTCGTCGGGCATCGTGTCCTGGGCCAGGTAGACGTGCCCCTTCTCGAGACGAAGCACGTCGAGCGCATCGAGGCCGTGCGGCCGGATGCCCCATGGCGCGCCTGCTTCGAGCAGCGCGTTCCACAGCTCGACGCTTCGGCCGCGCGGATGGTGCAGCTCGAAGGACAGCTCGCCGACGAACCCGACGGCGATCGCTCGGCAGGGCACACCGGCGACGGTGATCTCCGCGTGGCCGGGATAGGGGAGCGCACCGCGGCTCAGGTCGTCGTCGCTCAGCGTCGCGAGGAGCTCGCGGGCGCGCGGGCCCGTGACGTTGATCGCGCCGAGCTGCGCGGTTCGGTTCACGAGGTGGACGTGCAGGTCGAGGCGGTCGATCCAGTTGCGGAGCCAGGCCTCCATCTTGTCGGCGCCGCCCGATGTCGACGTCAGGAAGTACGAGCCCTCGTGCAGCGCGGCGAGCAGGCCGTCATCCATCACGTAGCCGGCTTCGTCGAGGGCCAGCAGGTAGCGCGCGCGGCCGGGCGCGATGGCGCCCACGTCGAGCGGGAACACCCGGTCGAGCAGCGTGCGGGCGTCGCGACCTGCGACGAGGAACTTCCCGAGCGTGGACACGTCCATCACGCTCACGCGCTGGCGCACGGCATGGATCTCGTCGTTGACGTCGCCATATGTGCCGGGGCGAAGCCAGACGCCTGAGTGATCCATGCGCGCGCCCGCCGCGAGGTGCCGGTCGTGCAACGCGGTGCGGCGCTCCACCTGTTCATGAACCCCACCGGTGAGGTCACCGAGCCGCGGGCCGCGCACCGGAGGACGCGCGGTGGTGCGACCGCGCGTCGCCGGCGTGGCGCCCTTCGCGCGGGTGTGCTCGGCGAGATGCCGCGAACACAGCGCGCCCTGGCACGGCCCCATCGTCGCCGTCGTGTAGCGCTTCAGGATCTCCGAGGAGGTCCAGCCTTCGTCCCACGCGTGCTCGAGGTCGTGCATCGACACGTCTTCGCAGACGCAGACGTATCCGTCGGGCTCGGCGATCGGCCATGGGTCGGCCTCGCGTGGCTCGTCGGCCTCGCCCCGCGAGGCGGCGCGGCCGGACGCTTCGGCCTCGGCGAGCGTGCATCCGGGCCGCACCACATCGCCGGCGCCGACCACCTCGACCTCGGCGGTCATCCGCAGAAGCGTGTCGCGTGGCGCCCAGCCGAGCGACAGGACGAGCGCGTCGCACGCGAGGGCGCGGCGCCCGTCGGGCGTGAGCACGCTCACGGAGTTCACCTGGCGTGTTCCGCGCGCTTCCAGGACGCGGCCGGTGAGCAGGGTCACGTCGGCACCGGCCGTGCGGAGTGCCTCGGCCAGCTGCTGGCCCTCGTCGGTGTTCGCGACCACGACGGCGCGCTCGCCGACCGAGACGCCGTGGGTTGCGCCCATCCGCGCGGCGCCCCGGCCGAGCCACACGCCCGGAAGGTCGTTGCCGGGGAACACGCCGTGGGCCTCGATCGCGCCCGTCGCGACGATGACGTGCTCGGCCTCGACCTCAACGAGCTCGTCGGGTCCGAGCAGCGCCGCCGATGGCCCTTCGTAGATGCCGATCGCGACGTGTCCCTCGAGGATCTCGGCGCCGGCGGCGCGCGCCTCGGCCGCGAGTCGCGCGATCGTCTCGCGCGCCGCCGGATCGGTGACCCGTGCGCCGAGCGCTGCTTCGTCGGCGACCAGCACCGGGCCATCGCCACCGGCCGTCGCGGCGGCGGCCAAGCCCGCGACCCCGCCGCCGATCACCAGCGTGCGCACGCGCACGAACCGCGTCGGCGTCCGTCGCGCGGCGGCGTCCAGCGGCAATGTGCCGGTTCCCGTTGCGCGGCGGATCACTCGCTCTGCGAGCGGCCAGAGCCACCGCGGCCGGGCGAACACCTTGTAGTAGAAGCCGACCGGCATGAATCGGTGGAGCTTGTCGTTGATCGCGAGGGCGTCGTGCTCCGCCGACGGCCACCCGGTCTCGCGGTCGACGTGCATCCCGTCGCGCGCCGGCGTCATGCAGGCGCGCTCACCTGGCATCCCGTCGACGGTCACCAGGCAGTTCGCGCAGTCGCCGGTGCCGCAATACAGGCCGCGCCGGCGGTGCGACTTGAGCGACCTGCTGAACGTACGGACCCCGGCCCGGAACGCGGCCGCCGCGATCGTGTCGCCGTCCTGGATCTCCAGACGACGCCCGTCCAGTCGCAGGGACGGCATCGGTCAGGCCCCGACGCGGTTCGTGCCGGTGTCGCGCGTCAGGGTCACCCATCGCCGGCAGCCGAGCAGGTGGAACCAGCGTTCCTCCTGTGGGCCGGAAGCGTTGTCGTGGAGGTAGACGCGCGAGAAATCGCTCGCGGTGTCCGGCGAGGCGACATCTCGCAGCTCGCCGCCGAACGAGAACTCCGTGAACGGCCGCCGGCCGCACGTCGGACACGTGACGAGCATGCTCACCGAACGGAACCCCCGGTCACATCCATGGTCCGAGGATGCTATCCGACCTGCACGGGAGCACCGAACGACGGTCGTGACCCGGCGTCACGCGAACGGCCTAGCCTGGGAGCCATGCAGCGACGCTGGGTCCTCGAGCAGCCCGCGAACCCGAGGGTGCTGCGCGTCCACGTCGACCACCAGCTCACGGATCGCACGATCGTGACGAGTCCCCCCACCGAGATCGCGCGGCCGCTCGCCGGGCTGCTCGAGCTCGAGGCGGTCCGCACCGTGGACCTGCATCGGTACCACGCGCGTTTGAACCTCGCGTACGGGGCCGATCGGGACGTCGCAGCTGGCCACGCCGAGGACGTTCTTCGTGCGGCGTGGGGTCCCGAGGCGATGGACGGTGCGGAGTCCGACCCGCGCGCGTTCGAGATCGACTACGCCGGGCCGCGGGTCGTGGCGGAATCGGCGGAGATGGCGGCCGGCCGCGATCTGCTCGTTCGGCTGTTCACGGTGACCGGCGTGCGCGAGGCGATCCTCGGCGACGGCCTGGCGCTCGTGCGGATCGGCCGGCTCTTCACCTGGGCCGCCGTCGGGCCGGCGGTCACCGCCGCGCTCCGCGGGGCCTAGCTGTAGAGGTCGGGCGTCGGGATGCCCTGGTCCACGCCGGTGCCCGTGTAGACGGTCGAACCGGACCAGCCTGTCGACTCGTGCGACAGGATGTAGTCGCTCGAGAACACCGCGGCGAACTCGCGATTGTCGAGCAGCTGCGCCTCGATCGCGCTCGCTGGCACGTAGGGCCCAAGGTTCTGGCGGTACGTGAGGTTGCGGAGCGCCGCGGCGACGTCGTCGACGTTCGCACCCGCGTCGCCGAGCGCGGAGCGGTTCAAGTAGACCTCCGAGGGTGCGGTGTACTCCACGGCTTGGCCGAGCCCCGCCCCGAACGCACGCTCGATCGTGGACGCGAGCTGGATCGGGTCCAGCCGCACACCGCCCATCGAGTCGGGCAGCGGGCACTGCCCGTGGTCGGCGGTCACGAACAACGCGTACTCACCCGGGAAGCGCTGGTCGAGGAATCGAACGATCCGGCCGAGCTCCTGGTCGACCGCGTTCAGCATGTAGCCCTCCCACTTCGACAACATGCCGTAGACGTGGCCCGTGTAGTCGGGCGACTTGAAGGTCGTGTAGAGCAGCGATGCGTTGCCCTTGCCGATCGGCTCGTTCGTCAACGTGGCCTCGAGCAGGTCGCCCTGATACCCGGCGATCGGTGGCACGCAGCAGTAGGTCGTGCGCCACGGCTCGAACTCGGGATCCCAGGTGGGCTCGGTCGGCTCGAACGTCTGCATCCGCGCGTCGAGCACGTCCATGCCCGGTGTGCCCTCCGGCAGACGGAACAGGAGTGGGTTGTGCGGCTGCCACCCGCCGCCGGTCGTCTCGTCGAAGTAGACGCCGACTGGGAGATCGGTGGCGGGCCGGTCGGTACCGCCGGCGCCGATCATCCCCATGTGCCACACCTGATAGCCGATCTGGCCGACCCAGGCGCCCGTCGCGTCGTGGTACAGGTCCGACAGGGTCGGAACGAGGATGTCGCTCGGGTCGGCGTGGCCGGGAGTCCGGTAGGCCTTCCGCGCGACCGCGCCGTCGCGGATGTTGTGGCCGGTGATCCCGTGTTGGCGCGGGAACGTGCCGGTGCCGATCGTCGCGTGCGCGCACGCGGTCACGGCAGGGAACGAGCCGGTGAGTGCGTTGCGGTAGTGCATGCCCTCGCGCATGAGCCGCGCGAAGTTCGGCCAGTCGTTGGGCCATTGACGAAGGACGTTCCAGCCGCCGCCGTCGAAGACGTAGGTCACGACCACCTTCGGCGTCTTGCCCGTCGTGCGGAAGCCGGGCAATCCCTTGCCTTCGCGGTCGCCGGGCCAGTCGGCGAATCCGATCAGCTCGGCGGTGGTCGGCGCGAGATCGGCGAGCGACACGCGGTCCTCGTTGTCGCCGGGCTCGATGATCCCGGGGCCGTAGGCGACGAGCGGGATCCGCTCGAGGTACATCCACACCGCGGCGTGCGAGGTGCGGGGGTCGCGCGGGTGCAGGCTCATCGACTCGAACGAATAGTTGGCCGAGTTGAACGGCGCGAGCAGCAGCTGGATATCGCCGGAGCGTTGCGCGTTCGCGGCGCGCGCAACGAGCTCCATGTACTCACCGCCGAGGGCGTCGGCCGCCGCGTCCTGGACCGCGATCGCGTCGGGCCGCAGCGCCTGGTCGATCCCACGACCGAGCGCCGCGCCGACGCCGACCAGTGCGACGCCGCCAAGCCCCACCTGGAGGAACCGCCTGCGTGAGCCGTCGACCGGCCCGGCTCCCCGAGGGTTCCGGGCGATCCAGGCGAGCAGCGCGAGCGCGACCACCACGATCAGCAGCCCGGCGACGATCCCGACCTTGATGCTGCCGAGGAACGTGCAGATGAGCGCGGTCAGCCCGGCGAGGCAGGCGATCAACGCGACGACCCCTGGAAGGGGAAGGCGGGTCGTGGGGGGCTGGGCTTCCGGCTGGGCCTGGGGCCGTTCGGCTGTCGCGGGCGGGTGCGCCATGTCCAGCTATGGTCGCAGACCGTCGGGCCATGGTCGGCACAGCGGGGGTTGCGTTCTTGCGATGACGGCGGCTAGGTGCGCTTGCGAGGCAGGTCGAGGAAGGGGAGCGGAACCACCGTGGCGCCGACCTTCCCCCGCTCTCCCTCGACGCTGTACTCGACCGAGACCCGGGTGCCGGGCTTCTCGAGGGCCTTGTCCACCGACCCGAACCCGACCATCTTCTTGATCGTCGTGCCCCAGGTGATCGAGGTGGCGCGGCCGACCTGCGTGTTGTCCTTGTAGACGGGAACCGGCGACCGGTCGACGAACGGCGAGATCATCGGCGCGAGGCCGTGCTTCGCGAACATCCCCTCGACCCCCGCCCAGTCGAGCTCCAGGCCGACGAGCCGCCGGGCCGGGCCGCCGGCCTTCTGCTCGTCGAGCAGAGCGCGGCGCCCGTTGAAGTCGGCGGCCTTGCCGAAGTCGACCAGACGGCCGAGCCCGATCTCGAACGGAGAGTAGGACTGCTCCTCGCTGATCGCGTGGCGCGCGCTCGTGTACTCGGCCTCGATCAAGATCAGGCCGGCCTCGACCCGGCACACATCCAGCGCGCGGATCCCCGCCGGGAAGATCCCGAACGGCGCGCCCGCGTCGAAGATCGCGTCCCAGACCTCGAGCGCGCCGTCGGTCGGGATCCAGAGTTCGTACCCGCGGTCGCCGGTGTAGCCGGTCCGCGTGACGCTGACGTCGACTCCGCCGATCTCGGTGCGCCGGTGACGGAAGTACCGCACGTCGGTCCAGTCCTGCCGCGTGGCGGCTTCGAGGACTCCGCGGCTGAGCTTCCCCTGGAGCGCGAGGCCGGCGAGCGACTCCGAGACGTCCTCGACCTCGACGTCCAGGCCGGTCGCGTTCATCAGGAACCAGCGTGCGCACGGGTCTGCGGCCGTGATCCGGTACTCGGTGTCGCCGATCCTGGTGATGGTGCCGTCGTCGAGGACCTTCCCTGACTCCTCGCACCAGGGCGTGTAGTAGACCTGGTCGACCTGAAGCTTCGAGGCGTCGCGCGTGATCACCCGGTCGAGCAGCCGGGCGGCGTCGGCGCCGCGCACGATGTACTTGTAGAGCGGGCTCGTGTCGATCACCGCGGCGGCCTCGCGGATCGCGCTGTACTCGATGTCGTGGAAGTCGGCGTAGACCGCCGGCGCGAAGTACCCGGCCCACTCGCCCCAGGCCTGCTTGACGTTCAGCGCCTGCTGGCGCGGATAGAACGCGGTTCCGACCGACACGCGGGGCCTCCTCGATCGCTTGGCTCGATTGCTCGGCAAGTGGGGGTTCCGGCGGCTCAGCGTACCGTTGCGCTCCCGGGGGCATCCCCAGCTGGGTGACCTCAGGTCAGTGTGGTGTTGGCTGGGCAACAGGGCCGTGGCTAGCATGGGCGACCGTGCCGGAGGGGCCCGTCGAACGGACCGCCGGCTGACCTCGAGTCACCCCGAGCTGGCGCCGCCGTCCGCGGTGCGCCGAGGAGGCAGGCATGGCGAAGCGGTACGACGCGGTGGTCATCGGCGGCGGGCACAACGGGCTCGTGAACGCCTGCTACCTCGCCAAGGCCGGGTTGAAGGTGCTCGTGCTGGAGCGTCGGCATCTGCTCGGCGGCGCGACCCTCACCGAGGAGATCGTTCCCGGGTTCCGGTTCTCGGTCTTTTCCTACGTCGTGTCGCTGCTGCGGCCCGAGATCATCCGCGAACTCGAGCTCCCGAAGCATGGTCTCGAGATCTTGCCGCTGGACGGCACCATCACGCCGCTGGACGACGACTACCTGTGGCGCGTGAACGACCACGGCAAGACCGTGCGCGAGCTGCGCCGCTGGTCGCTCAACGATGCCGAGGCCTACGAGGAGTACGGCCCGCTGATGGCCGAGATGGGGCGGTTCATCAAGCCGATCCTGTCGGTGCCACCGCCCGACCCCGGCAAGATCTCGCCGATGGAGTGGCTGCCGCTCACGCCGCTCGCCAAGCAGTTCCGCGACCTGCCGCGCCATATGCAGACCGCGTTCATCCAGCTGATGACGATGTCGGCGGCAGACTTCCTCGACCAGTGGTTCGAGACCGAGCCGCTCAAGGCGACGATGAGCGCGAGCGGGATCATCGGCACGTTCCAAGGCCCCCGGTCGCCCGGCACCGCCTACGTGTTGCTGCACCACTACATGGGCGAGATCGACGGCGCGTTCCGAGCGTGGGGCGTGCCGAAGGGTGGCACCGGCGCGATCGCCTACGCGATAGCCGACGCCGCGCTGTCGCTCGGTGTCGAGATCCGCACCGAGGCGCCGGTCGCGCGGATCGCCACGAACGGCGCGCGCGCGACCGGTGTGATCCTCGAGTCCGGTGAAGAGATCACCGCCGACGTCGTGATGAGCTCGCTCGACTCGCGCTGGACGTTCATCAAGCTGCTCGACGATGGCATCCTCGATCCCGCGTTCCGCGACGAGGTGATGCGCTACAAGTACCGCGGCTCGAGCGGCAAGGTGAACCTCGCGCTCGACGGGCTGCCCGAGCTCGCGTGCAAGCCCGGTGCGGGCGAGTGGCTCCGCGGTGCGATCTCGTTCTCGCCGTCGATCGACTACATCGAGCACGCCTACGACGACGCGAAGTACGGCCGGCCGTCGGCGCGCCCGTACATCGACTGCATCATGCCGACGCTCGTCGATCCGACGATGGCGCCGCCCGGCAAGCACGTGATGAGCTGCTTCGTGCAGTACGCGCCCTACCACCTCGCCGACGGCAAGGTGTGGGACGACGCGGCGCGCGAGGCGTTCGGCCAGAACGTGATCGACACGCTCGAGGAGCGGTTCCCCGACATCCGCAGCAAGATCGTCGGCTCCCAGTTCGTCACGCCGAAGGACATCGAGGACATCACGGGCCTGACCGAGGGCAACATCTTCCAGGGCGAGCTGTCGTTGGAGCAGCTGTTCTTCAACCGCCCTGTACCGGGGTGGTCGCGCTATCGCACGCCGGTGCAGAACCTCTGGATGTGCGGCTCGGCGACGCATCCCGGCGGCGGCATCATGGGCGCGCCCGGGCGGATCGCGGCGCTCGAGTACGTCAAGGAGAAGAAGAAGGGCCGGAGGGCGGCGTAGATGGCGAACAAGACGCTCGACGTCATCGTGATCGGCGGGGGCCACAACGGACTCGTTGCCGCGTCGTACCTCGCGCAGGCAGGCAAGCAGGTCGTGGTGTTGGAGCGCGGCGAGCACGTCGGTGGGATCCTTCGTGCGACCGAGCCCGCTCCGGGGTTCACCGCGCCCGGGCTCGTGCACACGACCGGGCGTCTGCGCGCCAGCGTGGTGAAGGACCTGAAGCTCGACCGGTTCGGGTATCGCACGGTGGCGCCGTCGGTGCGGATGCACGCGCCGATGCCCGACGGTTCGGCCGTGACGTTCTGGGCGGACGCCGCCCGGACCGCCGAGGAACTGCGCTCGCGGAGCGCGCAAGACGCGGCCGTCTACGCGACGTTCGACAGGAAGGTGCGCGCGATCGCGAGCTTCCTTGCCTACGTCGCCGTCGCGACCCCGCCCGACCCGAAGTCGCCGTCGCTCGCCGACGCGATCATGGGGCTGAAGCTCGGCAAGGCGTTCCGTGACCTCGGCGGCAAGACCGGGCGCGAGGCGATCCGGGCGCTGCCGATGGCGGTCGCCGACCTGGTGCAGGAGGTGTTCGAGTCCGAGGCGGTCCGCGGTCCGCTCGCGACCCGCGGCGTGCTGTATACGGCGATGGGCGCGTGGGCGACCGGTACGGCCGCGGTCTTCATGAGCGACTCGGCCGGCACGGATGGCGGTGCCGCCGGTTCCGCCGTGTTCCCGGTCGGCGGCACCGGCGCGCTGGCCGACGCACTCGCGCAGGCGGCCGCGTCTCTCGGCGTGCAGATCCGTACCGGGGCCGACGTTGGCGCGATCCGCAGCCGGGGCACGCGCGCGGTGGGCGTGACGCTGGCCGACGGCACGGAGCTGAACGCGTCGCTGATCGTCTCGGCCGCCGACCCGAAGCGGACGGCCGCCCTCTGCGACCCGGTGACGCTCGGGCCGACGATGGTCTGGCGGGCAGGCAACATCCGCCAGCCGGGCGCGACCGCACGGGTGAACCTGGCGCTCTCTGGACTCCCGACGTTCCATGGTGGCGACGCCGAGCGGCTCTCGGGCCGGATCGTGCTGGGCGCGTCGATCGACGATGTGGAGCGCGCGATGGACGCGGTGAAGTACGGCCACGTAGCGCAGGAGCCGATCCTCGAGGCGACGATCCCGTCCCTGACCGATCCGTCGCTCGCGCCTGAGGGCAAGCACGTGATGAGCGTCGTGTTCCAGGCAGCGCCGTACGCGCTGCGCGACGGTGACTGGGCGAGCGAACGCGACCGCGTCGGCGACATCACCGTCAAGGCGATCGAGAACGTCGCGCCGGGCTTCGGCGAGCTCGTCGAGGCACGCGAGGTGATCACGCCAGCCGACATGGAGACGAACTACGGCCTTTCGGGAGGCCACATCCAACACGCCGAGCCGGCGCTGGATCAGTTCTTCGCATGGCGTCCGCTGTTGGGCGAGGCGCGCTACGCGTTCCTGCTCGAGGGCCTGTACCTCGCGGGGTCGGGCGCGCACCCGGGTGGGGGCATCACCGGCGGTCCCGGCGCGAACGCGGCCCGGCAGATCCTCAAAGACCTCAAGAAGTAGCGCCTGCCCCTCGAGGCGACCGGTTCCATCGCGGTCGCACGCCTCCGGCACGCGTCCCTGCGTAGACTCCCGCGCCATGAGCCAGGCGCCCGATTTCCGGCTGGAGAACTCAGAGCTCCGTAGCGAGAACGAGTTCGAGGAGTTCGCGAGCGAGGACCTGCCGTACTACTCGGACTGGCACGGTTCGTTCGAGAAGCTGCCATGGGCGTTCACCGACGAGATGCTGCGCGGGGCGAACGCCGATGTCGCGATCGTGGGCGCGCCGTTCGATGAGGGCGTGTCGTCGCGACCGGGTGCCCGCTTCGGCCCGCGCGCGATCCGGATGGCGCCGACCGCCTGGGGGAGCGACGCGTGGTCGATCCAGCTGTTGATCGAGCCGTACGAGAAGCTGACCGTCGTCGACGCGGGCGACGCCCCGGTCGTGCCGACGCGGTTCGAGCGCGCGCTCCGCGTGATCCACGAGAAGGTGTACCGCGTCGCGAGCATCGGGCCGGTTCCGATCGTGCTCGGCGGGGATCACTCCATCACGTATCCGAGCGCGGCCGCGGTCGCGCGCGCGGTCTGGCCGCGAACCGTCGGGGTGATCCACTTCGACGCGCACGCCGACACCGGTTCCGATCAGTGGGGCAACCTCCATGCGCACGGCGAGCCGATGCGCCGCCTCATCGAGGAAGGGTGGGTCGCCGGCAAGAACTTCGTGCAGATCGGCCTGCGTGGCTACTGGCCCGACCGTCTGACGTTCGACTGGATGCGCGAGCAGGGCATGCGGTGGCACGCGATGACCGAGATCGAAGAGCGGGGGAGCGAGGCCGTGCTGGCCGACGCGATCGTCGAGGCGCTCGACGGTCCCGAGGTGATCTACCTGTCGGTCGATATCGACGTCGTCGACCCCGGGATGGCGCCGGCGACCGGCACGCCGGAGGCGGGCGGCATGCTCGCGCGCGAGCTGCTCCGCGCCGTGCGACAGATCGTCAGCCAGGTCGAGCTCGCCGGGATGGACGTCGTCGAGGTCTCGCCGCCCTACGACCACGCCGAGGTGACCGCGATCCTTGCGCATCGCACGGTGATGGAGGCCATCAGCGCGCTCGCAGCGAGGCGCCGGTGACGGCGCTCAGAATGAGGCCGAGCAGATGAGCGGGCACGAGCAGGAGATCGCCGACAACCGTACGCTCTGGGACGCGTGGACCGCGATCCACACGACCGGTTCCTTCTATGACGTCCAGCGGTTCCGCGACGATCCCGAGGATGTCCGCATCGCCGGGTGGGAGCGCGCGGAGGTCGGCGACGTCGGTGGCAAGACCGTGCTCCACATGCAGTGCCACTTCGGGCTGGACACGCTCTCGTGGGCGCGGCTCGGCGCCGCACACGTGACGGGGGTCGACTTCAGCGTCGCCGCGATCACGTTCGCGAACGAACTCGCCGCCGAGACCGGGCTCGCCGACCGCGCGCGGTTCGTCGTCTCCAACGTGTACGACCTGCCCGGGCCGCTCGACGGCGAGACCTTCGACCTGGTGTATACGGGCCGGGGCGCGCTCAGTTGGCTGCCGGACCTCGAACCCTGGGCGCGCGCCGTCGCGGGGTTCGTCCGGCCAGGCGGCATCTTCTACATCCACGAGGCGCACCCGGTGCTGTGGGCGCTCGAGGATGAGCAGCCACCCGGCGAGCTGAAGCTCGGGTACGACTACTGGGGCGGCGAGACGCTGACGTTCCCGGTGGAAGGGTCGTACGCCGATCCGACCGCGGACGTGGACGCTGAGGTGGAACACGGCTGGAACCACTCGCTCGGGGAGATCGTGACGCTGCTGGCGGCCCAGGGGCTGATGATTGAGTTCCTCGACGAGAAGCGGGTGCTGGATTGGCCTGCACCGTTCCTGCACGACCTGGGCGATGGCTCCTACGGCTGGCCCGACGGCACCGGGGGCTCGTTGCCGCTGATGTACTCGCTCCGCGCTCGCAAACCGGCGTAGCCACGCCGGGGCGACGGCCGGGAGGCCCGTCGGCGTTGGGGCTCAAGGGTTCCCGGTCGGGGGTCGAAGCCTCAAGCGTGCTCGAGCCGCACGTGGAGACCGGTGCGGCCTCCCAGGCATACCGCCGGGTGGTCGACAACGTCCGGCGAGTGATCGCCGGCAACGACGACGCCGTTGCGACGGCGGTGCTCTGTCTGTTCGCAGACGGGAACCTCCTGTTGGAAGGTGTGCCCGGCGTCGGCAAGACGACACTTGCGCGCGCACTGGCAACGTCGATCGGCGGAACCTTCACCAGGATCCAGGCGACGCCGGATCTGCTGCCGTCCGATCTCACCGGCGTCAGCATCTATGACCAGCACGAGGGGTCGTTCCGCTTCTTGCCGGGCCCGGTGTTCGCGAACGTGGTGCTCGTCGACGAGATCAACCGGACCCCGCCGCGCACCCAGGCCGCCCTGCTCGAGCCGATGGAGGAGCGGCAGGTGACGGTCGACGGCCTGACGCATCGGCTGCCCGCGCCGTACGTCGTGATCGCCACGGAGAACCCGGTGGAGCAGCACGGGACGTATCCGCTGCCGGAAGGACAGCTCGACCGGTTCGCGCTGGCGGTGCCGGTCGGCTATCCGGATCCGGGAAGCGCTGCCGATGTGGTGAAGCGCCAGATCGAGCGGCACCCCCTCGGCGATCTTGAGGCAGTGTTGGAACCCGGGGAAGTGCTCGACGGGCAGACCGCGGTCCGCGGTGTGTTCGTCGATGACGCGGTGGTGCGCTATGCGGTCGAGCTCGTTACAGCGACTCGGTCGGCGCCGGACGTGGCGCTCGGCGCATCGCCTCGCTCGTCGGTCGCGCTCGTGCGGTGCGCGCAGGCGCGCGCCCTCGCCGAGGAGCGCGACCACGTGCTGCCCGACGACGTGAAGGCGCTGGCCGTGCCGGCGCTCGCGCACCGCCTTGTGACGACGCACGGCGGGCCGACCGCCGCACGCGCCGCGGTCGAACATCTGCTCGCGACCGTGCCCATCCCGCTGCACGCGGCGCGGGAGCGCTGATCTGTGCGCCTGCGACGGCGCGCAGCGGGCCTGTCGGTGGGAGCCGTGATCCTGTTCGTCATCGGCACGAACGCGGAGGCGGGCTGGCTGTTCGTGCTGGCAGCGCTGTTGCTCGGCGCGGTGGTCGCCGGGATCGTCGTGCCGCTCGTCGCGCTTCGCGGGCTCGACGTCGAGCTCGTGGCGCCGGTTGAGACGCGCCAGGGTGTCGATACCGCGGTCCAGCTCGCCATCGTGAACCATGGCCGCGGGGTGCGATGGGGCGTCGTCGCGTCCGATGACCACATCGGCGGCGCGACCACCTCCGTGGGCGCCATCCGTCCCGGTGAGCGGGTCGAGGTGGGGACGGTGTGGGGTGTGCCTCGCCGTGGCGAGGCGCACACCGCATGGGTCGAGCTTCGTTCGGCGGCGCCGTTCGGCGTCGTCGAACGGCGCCGCCGCCTCCCGGCGGATGTGACCACCCTGGTCCTTCCTCGGGTCGTGCCACTCGGCGCCTTGCCGTTCATCGACCTCGCGTCGTCGCGAGAGGCGGCCGCGGACACCGAGGCACGGCGCGGTCAGGGACCGGAGTACCTCGGCGTGCGGGAGTTCCGCCCCGGCGATCCGATCCGACAGGTCCACTGGCGTCTCACCGCGCGGCACGGGGAACTCGTGGTGCGCGATCTGGAGGAGCATCGCGTACCTCGGCTCGCGATCTGGATCGACACCGGCGGCGGCGACGACGCGCTGGACGAGGCGTGCTCCGCGGCGGCCTCGATCGTGTCGTCGGCGTCCACGACCGGTGTGGGTGTGCGGCTCGCGGCGGCGACGGCCGACGGACCTGCGGTCGTGTCGCGCGCCAGCTCCCTTGTCCTGCATCGCTGGCTCGCCCGATTGCGCCCGGCCGACGTGTCGGCGGAGACGGCGATCGGCTGGCTCGCCGGAGGGGCGCTGCGAGGGGTGGGCACCCTGGTCGCGATCTCGCGGGCCGAGGCGGTCGGGCCCGCCGCGCGTGCGGCACTCGATGCGCTCGCTCGGGTCGTCCCGAGGGTCGTGCTCGTCACAACGGGCGAGGGCAGCCGCGTCGGCACCGCGTCCGGTGCGATCACCGAGGTGCCATGGCTCGGCCAGGACGGGTTCGGCGCTGCCGCGCCGCCCGCTGCACCCCCTCGGGTCGTCGATCCCAGCGTCGGAGCGCGCGCATGAACCTGCGGCTCGCCGGGGCCAAGGCGCTCCCCGAGGACGGTCTCGGCATGCGCATCGCCGTCGCCGCGGCGGTGGAGATCGGGCTGCTCGCCGTGGCCGCACAGAACGTGTTGAGCGACCGGACGGCACTCCTCGCGATGGTGCTCGCGCCGATCGGGTACGTGGTCTCGTATCACCGACGGCGGTCGAACAACGTCGCCATCAAGGTCGCGCTCGCGTGTGGCCTCTTCATCGCGACGGTCCGGTTCCTCGGGCAGATCGGGTACGTGACCTCGCCTGACGCGGCCCGCGCGCCGCTAGCCGCCCTCTTCCTATGGGTACAGGTGCTGCACGCCTTCGACGTGCCGCGACGGCGGGACCTCGCGTTCTCGATGGTGTCGAGCACGACGATGATCGCGGTCGGTGGCGCACTCGCGTTGTCGACGTCGTATCTGTGGTGGCTGCTCGCGTGGGCCGTCGCGTCCGGCGCGTGGCTGTGGATGTCGTCACATCCGCTGGCCGGCGACGTGCAACCGGCGACGATCGTGCGGACCCGGCCGCGCGCCGGACGCATCGCAGGCCCGCGATCGGTGGTGGGGATCGTCGTCGCGGCGTTGGTCACCGCGGTCGCCGTGTTCGCGATCATGCCGCGCGTTCCGGTCACGATGGTGCGGTCACTCCCGTTCCGGATGTCGCCGGGAGCACAGCCGGCACCGCTCGACCGCGTGCAGAACCCGGCGCTCCCGCAAGCCACGACCGACGGCCAGGTGGTCGACTTCTCGTCGGACGGCTATCCGGGATTCAGCGACGTGATGGATCTCCGTGCGCGCGGGCAGCTGTCGGACGACATCGTCTTCCGGGTTCGCGCACCCTTTTCGCAGCTGTGGCGTGCGGAGGTGTTCGACACCTACGACGGGAGCCTGTGGACCGAGTCGCGGCATCACATGACGCCGCTGGTCAGCAACGACAGCGGCGGATACGACGTGCCGGGATCGCAGAGTTTCAACGGGCCGACGAAGCCGCTCGTGCAGACCTTCTTCATCCAACAGGCGCAGCCGAACGTCTTGTTCGGCGCCGCGCAGCCGCAAACCGTGTACTTCCCGAGCGGCGCGCTGCAGACCAACGCGGACCTGTCGATCCGCGCGCCGATCTACCTGGACCAAGGGCTCGTGTACTCGGTCGAGTCGGCGGTCCCGGCGATGCCCGACAGCGCCGTCGCGCAGCTCCCGCCGATGCAGCCGTTGCCCCGGCACGGGTTCGACGGGCGGTACCTCCAACTGCCCGCCGAGTTGCCGCAACGTGACCGTGACCTCGCCGCGCAGATCACCGCGGGCTCGCGCAACGAGTACGGCGCGGTCATGGCGGTCCAGTCGTGGTTGCAGACGAACACCCGGTACGACCTCACCGTGCCACGGGAGCCACCGGGGGTGGACGCGGTCGATCACTTCCTGTTCGACACGCGGCGAGGGTTCTGCGAGCACATCGCCTCGGCGATGGCGGTGTTGCTGCGAGCCGAAGGGATCCCGACGCGGATCGTCACGGGGTATGGACCGGGGGAGCGGAACCCGTTCACCGGCTACTACGACGTCCGGTACGCCGACGCGCACGCGTGGGTCGAGGTGCTGTATCCGCACATCGGATGGATCCCGTACGACCCGACGTTCGGTGTGCCGGCAGTGCCGGGTGGCTGGGGTTCGCCCATGGGCGCGGGCCTCGTCTCGTGGGTCACCACGCAGATCGGCGCGGCCGTCCCGGTCGGCGTGCGCACCGCGGTCGGCGCGGCCGCGCACCGGTTCACGTCTGTCGTCGCAGCTGGGCACGCGGCGATGCCGATCGCGGTCGCGGCGGTCGTGTTGATCCTGGCGGTGGCGGGGCTCCGCCGGCGCCGTCACCGCTCGAAGCCGCCGCCATCACGGGACGCCTTCGATATCGCGTACGCGCAGCTCCTCGACGGGCTGTCGGCGGCCGGGCAGCCGCCCGATCCGAGCTGCACGCCCGACGAGGTGCTCGCAGCGGTCCGTGCGGACCCACGGTTCGACGACGAGCTCACCGTGCACGCGGCGGAGGTGGTCCGATCCGTCCGCCGGGCGCGCTTCGCGAGGCCTGAGGATCGGCCAACGGATGCTGATGCCGTGCGCGCCCTCGCGTCTGCAACGCGCGTGCGCGAGCTTGCCCGGCACCTCTGACGGGACCCCGCGGTAGGGTGCCTGGATGTGCAGAAGCATCAAACGTTTGCGTGAAGGCGCCGATGTCGTGCCCGACGATGAGATCCGCGAGGCCGCGTTGCAGTACGTCCGGAAAGTGAGCGGGTTCCGCGAGCCGACCGCCCGGCATCGCGAAGCGTTCGACCGGGCCGTGGACGAGGTGGCCGACTCCTCCAAGGAGCTGCTGGACACGATCGCGCGAGCTCTGGCGTGAGCGTCGAGCCGCTGCCGGTCGCCGGCGGCATGCCGCTCGACCCGTCGCCTGAGGAGATGCGGGCGATGGGGGCGGCCGTCACCGAAGCGCTGGTGGCGTGGATCGGTGGCCTCGCCGACGCGCCGGCCGTGGCGACCGAGGGGGCGCTCGAGGTCGCGCAGCGACTCGCGTCGGCGCCGACGGACGGGGGCAGCGACGACTTCGCGGCGCTGCTGGACGACGCGCTGGAGGCCGCGCGGCATACCTTCGAGTACAGCGGACCGGGATACCTCGCGTACATCCCGGGTGGGGGTCTGTACACGGCGGCGGTTGCCGAGTTCCTCGCGCAAGGCCTGAACCGCTACGTCGGGTTGTGGCAGCCGAGCCCGGCCGTGGTGCAGCTCGAAGAGAACGTCACGCGGTGGCTCTGCGACCTGTTCGCGTTCCCGCCCGAGACGTCGCAGGGCGTGCTGACGACGGGCGGATCGCTCGCCAACCTGTCGGCGGTCGTGACGGCGCGGCACGCCAAGCTCGGTCACGACTTCCTCGACGGGACGTACTACGTGACGGATCAGGCGCACGGGTCCAACACGAAGGCGGCGACGATCGCCGGCTTCGGGCCGGACGCGTTACGGATCGTCCCGACCGACGCCGAGCTCCGGATGGATGCGGACGCGCTCGTGGCGATGATCGCCGAGGACCGCGCGGCCGGGAAGCGACCGTTCCTCGTGATCGGGGCCGCCGGGACGACGAACACGGGCGCCGTGGATCCGCTCGACGCGATCGCGGACGTTGCGACGCGCGACGGCCTCTGGTTCCACGTGGACGCGGCCTACGGCGGGTTCTTCGTCCTGACCGATCGCGGACGAGCGCGCTTCGCGGGCGCGGAACGCGCGGACAGCATCACGCTCGACCCGCACAAAGGACTGTTCCTGCCGTACGGGACCGGTGGCTTGATCGTGCGCGACCGGAGGGCGATGCGCGACGCGCACTTCGAGGGTGCCGCGTACCTGCAGGACCTTCCACCCGCTGGCGAGCTGCCGAACTACAACGAGCTCACCCCGGAACTCTCGCGCGACATGCGTGGGCTGCGGGTGTGGTGGCCGTTGTCGCTGCACGGTGTCTCGGCGTTCCGTGACGCGCTCGATGAGAAGCTGGACCTGACCGAGCGCGCGTACGCGGCGCTCGAGGCCGATCCTGCGATCGAGGTCGGCTGGCAGCCACAGCTCACCGTCGTGGCGTTCCGGCTGCGCGACGGCGACGAAGGTGCGAACCGCGCACTGCTCGAGCGGATCAACGCGTCCAAGCGCGTGTTCCTCTCCTCGACGTTGATCGGCGGGGAGTACTGGTTGCGGATCTGCATCGTGTCGCACCGCACGCATGCGGACCGGATCGACGAGTGCACTGCGATCGTGCGCGAGGCGGCCGCCGCCGTCGGCGGGTGAGCCGATGCCCGAGCTCCCTGAGATCCGTGCGCTCGCCGAGCGCGTGCACGAGGTCGCGGCCGGCGGCACGCTCCGGGGCGCCGACGTGCTGCAGTTCTCGTCGCTGAAGACCGTCACGCCGCGGGCGACCGACCTGCCGGGCGCGGCGATCGAGCGGGTCTCGAGCGTCGGCAAGTACGTCGTGATCGAGCTCGACGACGGCCGCAGAGTGCTGGTGCACCTGTCGCAGGGCGGCCGTCTCGACATCGAGGCGCCGCCGAAGGCCACGAAGCCGCGCGGCGCCGTCGTGCGGTTCCGGATCGATGACCGGCCCTCGATCCTGGTGAAGGAGTTCGGGAAGCAGCGCAAGGCGGGTTGGTGGGTGCTTGCGCCCGATGACGATGGGCCGCTCGCGAAGCTCGGTCCGGAGGTCCTGACGCCGGAGGCGGACGCGCTGTTGCAGACGGCGCCTGACAACCGGCGGATCCACACGATCTTGCGCGATCAGCGGACGATCGCCGGGGTCGGCCGCGGCTACAGCGACGACATCTTGCATCGCGCACAGCTCTCGCCGACCGCGCAGCTCGCGAAGCTCGACGAGGCACAACGCGCGACGTTGATCGCAGCTGTCCACGACATATTGGACGACGCGCTTGAGGCCGAACGCCGGCGATCGGGCGGCCTGCCGACGAAGATCGGCGATCACTTTGTCGTGCACAACCGCGCAGGGCAACCGTGCCCACGCTGCGGCGCCGACCTGCGTCGGGTGAGCTACGAGGACCACGAGGTCACGTATTGCCCCGACTGCCAGACCGGCGGCAAGGTGCTGGCCGACCGTCGGTTGTCGCGGCTGCTGCGCTGATCGTCAGCCGGTGTCGGTGAGCGCCGGCGGATCGTGCGTCGGTACCGGCCCGGCGACGTAAGGCGTGCCGTCGGGCCGGTACCAGCGGAGGTCGCCTTGCGCGCTCCCTTTGATCCACCACCCGTACTCGTGAACCAGCTTGTGATGCCACGAGCACAACGTGGCGAGGTTGTCGAGGTCGGTGGCGCCGCCCTCTCGCCAGAACACGATGTGGTGCGCTTGTGTGAACGCTTTGGTGCCGCAGCCGGGGAACCGGCAGCCACCGTCGCGGTAACGGACCTGCCGGAGGAGCCATGGCGGCGGGACACGCGTGATGCGGCCCATGCCGACCACTCGTCCGTCCGAGGATTCGTGCACGGTCTCGACGCGTGCCGCGCAGAGCAGCCGCTCGAGGGTCGACGGCTGTGCCACGCCGCCGCCTTCGACCTCCGCGCCCGTCCCGACCTCAGATGCGCCGACGCGAGCGTGGATCACGACCATGGCGCGATCGGGATCGGGGTCGTCGGCGAGTCGGGCTGAGCAGAGCCCGACCAACGCGTCGGCGCGACGAGCGGGCAGGTGGATGCCTCCATGCTCGTGTGGCATCTCGGGCACGGACGCCGCGACCCGGTCGATCGCGGTTGCAACGACCGCTCCCTGTACGGCAGGGAGATCGGCGTGCAGTTCGAACCGACGGCCCTCGTCGCGGAACGCCCAGGTCACCGAGCGCATCGCGTCGTCGTTGGCCGCTTCGTCGGGCTCGCCGCGACGCGCGACGTCGGCCTCGTGGCGGATCCGCGCCGCGGAGACCTTCTGCGCCCACGGGATCAGGCCGTCCTCGGTGTCGGGTTGCGCGAAGCGTGCCAACTCGACCACCTTGTCGACACCGAGCTCGCCTCGATCGAGGGCGCGCGACACGGCGGGCAGATGGGGGAGCGCCGCGGCGGTCTCGATCAGCCGACGGGCTTTCCAGTCGGACATCCCGTAGCGCATCCACAACCACTGCGGCAGGTCGCGCGCGCCGTCGTCCGCCCACGCGCCGGTGCGATCCACCTCGTCGACGGCCGCGAAGAACTCGATCTCGGCGTGACCGATCCCCACGTGGGCCCGGTCGCATCGCTGGATAGCTGCCGTTCGTCCATCTCTCTCGTCCACCGTGGCATCACACCGATCAGGGGGAGGAGAGGCTGCGAGATGTTCCGGGAAGCGTACCGAACATACGTTCGACTGTCAAGCGTATCCGCAGGCGGTGCTAGCCTTCGCGCGATGTTTCGACGTCTGACCGCCGCCCTGCCGCTCGTGGCGCTGTTCGCCACCACGGTGCCGACGGCGGCGAGCGCGGCCACGTCGACCGTCGTCAACGTGTCCCGCCGCACCACCAATCAGTCCGAGGCGGCGGTCGCCGCGAGCCCGCTCGACGCCAACGACGTCGTGATCGTGTCCAACGTGGAGCACGGCTACGGCATCTTCGTCGCGGTGAGTCACGACGGCGGCACGACATGGTCGCGCGATGTGCTCGGCGACGCGGATACCTTCGGGCGCGCGTGCTGCGACCCGACGATCTCATGGGACCACTTCGGCAACCTGTTCCTGTCGTGGCTCGGGTACGGCAAGCTCCGGTACCCGACGGTCGTCCCGGTCCTGCTCAGCACCGACGCCGGCGACGATTGGTCGCTGCTCACGAGGATCAAGCCGCCCGCCGCGGTGCCGGCGACCGCCACCGTGGGCGTGCGGGCGCCGCTCGCCTCAGAGAGCGGTCCGAAGGGCGATGAGGAGGACCGTGGCCCCGGTTTCCTCGATCAGCCGACGATCACGACGGGCGCGGGCTCTCTGTGGGCGACGTGGAACAACGAGGGACAGATGCAGACCGTCGGGGCGCGCGTCCGCGGCCTCGGCGATGTGGCGCCCTTCAAGCCGGTTCGCGACGTGCCGGGCGGCCACAACTGCACCTTCGGCGACGTGACCGTCGGGCCCGGGGGCGCCGTCGCCGAGGTCTGTCAGAAGGACCAAGATCGATACCACCCGGTGCGCTCGGTCCTGCGGTTCACCGTCGACCCGGACGGGCTCCGGCCGCACCCGTTCCGGCCAGCGACGGTCGTCGCGCGGACCGATGTGTCGCTGTTCGAGCCGATCCGGCCGCAGCGCGTGCGGACCATCGACGCGGAGGCCGGGCTCGCATGGATCCGCACGGGCGCGCTCCGGGGCAGGCTCGTGCTGATGTTCACGGTCGAGACGCCCGATCAGAGCGACAACACCGACGTGTACGCGAAGACGTCGGACGATAGCGGCGCGACGTGGTCCGATCGCATCCCGATCACCACGGCGCCGCGGGCGCAGTTCCTGCCGCGGATGGCGATGGATCCGGCCACGGGGCATCTCGTGGTCGGCTGGCACGACGCGAGCCTCGACACCGGGTCGGGCCCGGACGACACCGACGGCCGGGCGAACAGCGACGCGATGTACGCGCTCTCGTTCAGCGCCGACGGCGGTACGACGTGGACCACGCCACAGATGCTCAGCGGCGGCGCCTCCAACGCCAAGGCGAGCGGGAACGGGATCGACTTCGGCGACTACACCGGGATGTCGTTTGCCTTCGGCGTCGCGCATCCGGGCTGGGCGGACAACTCCAACAGCACCGGGGACAACCCGGACGGAACGCTACACGCGTTCGACATCTACTCCGCGGCGGTGCCCGAGACCTGAGCCCCTCGCGTTAGTGGGCGGGGATGGGCTCCGCTTCGGGCGCGTCCGCAGCTGCGTGGTGCTCGTCGATCGTCTCTCGCCCCGGGATCAAGCGGTTCGACACGAGCGCGGCGATCAACAGGACCGAGCCCGCGAACAGCAACGCCGGCCGGAACCCCTGCATGAACGCGTTGCGGAACGCCGCCGCCACCCCACTGATCTGCTGTGGCGTGAGCCCGAGGGCGGCCAGGCTCTCCGGCGTCAAGACGCCGTGCTTGGCGCTGTCGCCGATCGACTGGAGCTGCGTCGCCGACAGACCGAGGCTCTGCACCGCCGGCGCGAACGAACTCTTGAGCTGGGTGGTCAGGATGGCGCCGAGCACCGCGATCCCGAGGACGCCGCCGACCTCGCGGCTCGTGTTGGTCATCGCCGACCCGAGACCTGCGCGCTCGCGCCCGACGCTGTTCATGACGGCGGCGGTCATCGGCGCCATGGTGGCGCCCATGCCGTGGCCCATCGCAAGGAAGATCGGGAACATCACCCAGTACGAGGTCGTCGGCGTAAGCACCAGGCCGAGCAGGAACAGGCCGCCGCCCGCGAGGATCAGCCCGTACGTCATCGGCGCGCGTGATCCGTGCCGCGACGCGTAACTGCCCGCGTACGGCGCCGTGACGATGATCATGACCGTCAGCGGCAGGAACGACGCGCCCGCCTGGAACGGTGAGTACCCCTTGATGTTCTGCATGTAGAGCGTGAGGAAGAAGAACGTCGCGAACATGCCGAGCGCGATCGAGAACGCGACACTGTTGCCCGCCGAGAAGGCCGGGATCTTGAAGAATCGCAGCGGCATCATCGGGTGCTCGGTGCGGAGCTCCCACCAGAGGAACGCCACCAGCAGCACCGCGAACAGAACCAGCGAGGCGATGATCCGTGCATCGCCCCATCCGAGCGCGTTGGCCTCGATCAGGCCGTAGGTCACGAAGAACAGCGCCGACGTGCCAAGCACGAGCCCGACGATGTCGAGCTTGCGCTCCTGCTCGGACCGCGACTCGCGAACCGTGATCGTCGCGACGATGAAGGCGGTGATGCCGATCGGCACGTTCAGGAAGAACACCGACGCCCAGCCGAGGTGCTCGACCATGTAGCCGCCCAAGGTCGGTCCGAGCGCCAGCGCGATCCCAGACACACCGGCCCACAGCCCGAGGGCCTTCGCGCGCTCGTGCGGCGGGAACGTCACGGTGATGATCGACAAGGTGCCAGGGATCAGCAGCGCGCCACCCACACCCTGGAGCGCGCGAGCTACGATCAGCTGCTGTGGTGTGCTGGCCAGCCCACACGCGAACGAGAAGAACGTGAACACGGCGAGCCCGCCGAGGAACATCTTCTTGCGTCCGTAGCGGTCGCCGAGGATGCCACCGGTGAGCAGCAAGGACGCGAAGGCCAAGACGTAGGCGTCGACCACCCACTGGAGCTCGGAGAAGCCTGCGTTCAGGTCCTGCTGGATCCGCGGCAGCGCCACGTTGACGACCGTGTTGTCGAGCATCGCCATCGCGAGCGCGAAGCACATCGTCAGCAGGACGATGACCTTTTCGCGGGCGTTCTCGCCTTCGAACCCGAGCATGGACCCTCCTGTCGGCCGTATCCGCTGCTCAACGCGCGCTCGGACGGCGTTGTTCCCGGTCAAACCAGCCTACTCGGGTCCTGGGACATGCCCGAGACCCGGGGGCAACACTGCGGGTTCCGTGGAGGACGGGCCGTATCCTGGCCGGGCCCGTGCTTGAGCTCGTCGACCTGCACCGCCGCTTCCGAGACATCGTCGCGCTCGACGGCGTCTCGTTCACCGTTCCTGAAGGCCGCATCGTGGGTTTCGTCGGACGCAACGGCGCCGGCAAGACGACGGCGATGCGGATCGCGCTCGGCGTGCTCCAGGCAGACGCGGGGCAGGTGCGGTGGCGGGGTGGCCCCGTCGACACCGCGGTCCGGCGCCGGTTCGGATACATGCCGGAGGAACGCGGCCTGTATCCGAAGATGCGCGTGCTCGAGCAGCTCATATACCTCGCGCGTCTGCGCGGCATGCCGAAGGCGGAGGCGCGCTCGAGCGCGGACCAGCTGCTCGCGACGCTCGAGGTGGTCGGCGATCCCGGCGCGCGCGTCGAGTCGTTGTCGCTCGGCAACCAGCAGCGCGTGCAGCTCGCCGCCGCGCTGGTGCATCGGCCTGAGCTGTTGGTGCTCGACGAGCCGTTCTCCGGTCTCGATCCGGTCGGGGTCGACGTGCTTTCCGGCGTGCTGCGCACGGCCGCGCACGACGGCGCAGCGGTGGTCTTCTCGAGCCATCAGCTCGAGCTCGTCGAGCGGCTCTGCGATGCGGTCGTGCTGATCGACCAGGGGCGGATCGCCGCCCAGGGCACGATCGAAGAGCTTCGCGTATCGCGGGCACGGAACCTCTGGCAGATCCGGCTACGCGATGTCACGTCTCCGTGGTGGGAGGTCATCCCGGGCGCGGCGCCGCTTCGGCGCGACGACGGGGTGGTCGTGCTCGAGCTGGCGCCGTCGACCGACCCGCAGCGTGTGCTGGACGTCGCCCGCTCCGCGGGCGACGTCCTCTCGTTCGGTCCCGTTGAGCCCTCGCTGCAAGAGCTGTTCAGAGAGGTGGTGTCGTGAGGGGCGCGGCCGACCGCGGCGCCTGGCGATTGATCGCAGCCCGCGATTTCTGGGTGCGCCTGCGCGAACGGAGCTTCCTCATCTCGACGCTCCTGAACGTCGGCGTCATCTCGGTGTTGATCCTCGCTCGTGCCAGCGGCGGGTTGGGCGGTGGTGCGCCGACGTTCGATCTCGGTGTGGTTGGTGGCCCGGCCGTCATCTCCGTCGCCAACGACGCAATGGCGCTTGGACATCGAGGCGGCGTGACGGTGACCGTCCACCCATACTCCGACCAGGCCGCCGCCGATGCAGCGTTGCGCAGCGGATCGGTGGACGCAGTCATGACGGGCACGCAGCTGTACGGCCTCGAGTCGGTCGACCAAACGTTGGAGGCGCTCGTGCAGACGAGCGCGCACGCAGCTGCGGTCGACGCGGTGTTCGCGAAGCATCACGTCCCGGAAGCCCAGCGTAAGGCCGCGAGCCAGACCGATCCGCTGGCACTCGGCGCGTTGCAACCCGCGCCGCCGGATCGGCAGTCGAACGCAGGCGTCGCGTTCATCGGCGTATTGCTGCTCTACGGACAGTTGTTCGGCTACGGACTCTGGGTCGCCACGGGTGTGATCGAAGAGAAGGCATCGCGGATCGTCGAGATGTTGTTGTCGGCGATCCGCCCGCGCCAGCTCCTTGCCGGCAAGATCATCGGCGTGGGCGTGCTCGGGCTCGCCCAGCTGATCACGATCGCCGGCTTCGCGATCTGTCTCGCCTTCGCGACAGGGGCCCGGTTCCAGACAAGCACCGCGATCTGGGCGGCGCTGCTCGTGATCGGGTGGTTCATCCTCGGCTACGCGTTCTACGCGTCGCTGTTCGCTGCGGCGGGCTCGCTCGTGTCTCGGATGGAGGAGCTGCAGAACGTGATCGTGCCGATCAACCTCACGATCCTCGTGTCGTTCATCATCTCGATCGGCTCGCTGCAGGACCCGAACTCGACACTCGCGATCGTCGCGTCGATCCTTCCGGTGAGCTCGGCGCTCGCGATGCCTGTGCGGATCGTGCTCGGCGCGGCGACCGGTTGGCAGATCGCACTCTCGCTCACACTGCTGATCGGGAGCGCCGTCGCGCTGGTGCCGGTTGGGGCGCGTCTGTACGCGGGCGCCGTGCTTCGCACCGGCTCCCGGGTGAAGCTCCGCGACGCCTGGCGCGCGGCCTGACCGTCCCGTTCCGCGCCCCCTGACCGGCGTTCGCCCGCCGCCGGCAGGTACCGTGCACGCCATGCGCAGCCTTGTCACGACGGCGAACCTCCGGCACGCGGCCGGCATGCTCCGATTCGGGCACAACCCCGCCGCCACCGTCTACGACTCGATCGGGTCCGACTTCTTCCTGGCGCTGGACGACGGGTGGCTGAACCTTGGGCTGTGGGAGGGCGACGGCGGCGATCCGAGCGAGGCGGGCGCCGCGGTTCGACGCCTCGTGACGCGCATGGCGCAGGATCTTCCGACCGGTGGCGACGTGCTCGACGTCGGCAACGGCCTCGCGGCCCAAGATCCCGTGATCGCGGACGTGTCACAGGCGCGAAGCCTCACCGCCCTCAACATCACGCTGTCGCAGCTCCGCGCGGGCCGCGAGCGACTCTTCGCCGCGCACGGCAACCCCGTCAACGGCGACGCGAGCCGGATGCCGTTCGCGGCCGAGCGCTTCGACGGTGTGATCAGCGTCGAGGCGGCGTTCCACTTCCCGTCGCGCCTGCGGTTCTTCGCCGAGGCGTTCCGGGTGCTTCGGCCCGGTGGGGTGCTCACGTTCAGCGACGTCCCGGTGCTGCGGTTCCCCGCGACGCCGCGGGAGCTCGTCGCCGGCGTCGCGATGCTCCGGCTGTGGGGGATCCGTGCGCAAGCAGCCGCCACGCCATTAGAGATTGAGCGGCAGGTCTCCGCGGCCGGGTTCGACGACGTCCGAACCTCGCTCGAGGGCGCGCGGGTGATCGCGCCGGCGTTCCGGTCGGTCCACGCACGGCTCGACCAACCCGGCGCGGGCAGCGTGCCGGAGCGGCTCGCGGCCCGCGGGATGCTGCGCGAGGCCGAGATCCTGTGGGAGCACGGCGTGCTGGAGTACCTGTTCGTGGTGGCCCGGAAGGCCTAGCCGCGAGCGCGCCGCGTCAGCCCATCGAGAAGACGCGCCGGAACGACGGCAGCGGGATCTCGCCGAGCTCGAGCACGCGATCGTGGAAGTCGCGGAGCGAGAAGTCGGCGCCGAGTCGCGCCGACTCCGACTCGCGAGCCCGCTGGATCTCGATCATCCCGGTCATGTAGCACAGCGCCTGCCCGGGCATGCCGATGTAGCGGTCGACCTCGATGCCGGCGTCGGTGCTCATCTGGCCGCTGTCGATCAATATCTGCACGGCCTGTTCGCGCGTCCACCCGAGCGCGTGGATCCCCGAGTCGGTCACCAGGCGCGCAGCGCGGAGGCCCTGGTTCTCGAGCATGCCCATGCGCTCCCACCCGTCGAGGTAGAGCCCCATCTCGTCGGCGAGGCGCTCTGCGTACAGGCCCCACCCTTCCGCGAACGCGGCGGCCGCGAGGGTCGCCCCGAACCGACGAAGGGGCGGCCGCTCGGGCATCTCCTGCTGGAGTGCGAGTTGGAAGTGATGGCCGGGGTTCGCCTCGTGATACGTGACGCTCGCGACATGATGCAGCGCGCGATCGGCGAGGTCGTAGCAGTTGATGTAGTAGATGCCCGCACGCGAGCCGTCGTCGGTCGGCGGGTAGTAGAAGGCCATCGGCTCGTCGGCCTCCCGGAACTCCTCGACCCGGCGCACGTCGCAGTTGGCGGACGGCAGCCGGCCGAAGTACTGCGGCGCGATGTCCCAGCTCCGTTGCACCTGGTCCTGTGCGAGCGCGACGAGCTGCTCGGGGGTGCTCGCGGTGTTGGCGCCGGAGGCGGTGCGGGCGGCCACCGCAGTGGCGGCGTCGGGATAGCCGAGCTCCGCCGCGAGCGCCCGGCGTTCTTCGTTGATCGCGTTCAGGCGCTCGACGCCGAGTTCATGCACCTCGCGAGGGTCGAGGGGGAGCGACGTCCAGCCGAGCACTTCGGCTGCGTACATCCCGTCTCCGCCCGGGAGCGCCGAGATCCCGATCGTCTCGGTCGCGGCGGGCAGATAGTCGTCGACGAGCACCTGCCGGAACGCCGCGAGCGATGGCTGGATCGCGTCGGCAACCGTGCCGGCGATGGTCTCGCGGGCGTCGCCCTCGATCTGCGCGACGACGGGGGAGTCCTCGGGCGGCAGCTCCAACAGCCGATCCACCTGTCCCAGCGTGCGCTCCGCAACCACGCGCGGCGCGGTGACCCCCTTGGACACGCCTTCGCGAAGCAGGTCGATCGAGGCGTCGAGGTACGCCGGGAACGCGCGCAGCCGCGTGTCGAGCCGCGCGACCCGCTCGGGCGTGTCGGCGCGCTGCAGCGTCGCGATCTGCCCGAGCGTGGCCACGGCGCCGTTCATATGGTTCGCGACGTCGAGCAGATCGAGGCGGTGCTCCAAGCGCGCGAGCACGCGGCTGCAGATCGCCTCGTAGATGTCGGCGGTGAGCTGACGGGCCTCGTCGAGATCGGCGCGGTCGAGCGCGGCAAGCTGTTGGAGGCCGTCGCGCGCCGCCGTCTCCTCGGCGGACCGGCCGGCCTCGGATGGGTCACTCAACCGGTCGTCGTACCGCTCGTCGCCGACGAAGGTCCCGATCAGGGGCTCGCGCTCGAGCAGGCCCTCCCACGCGTCGTTCGTCAGCTGATCGAACCGTTCTTCCGTCTGCACGATCGGCGTCCTTTCCTCTGTGATCAGCGTGATCGGAGGCTCACAAGAGCCCAAGCGTACCGGCGCCGTCGACCTGGAGCGCGACCCCCGACAGGAACCCCGTGTGGACGGAGCACAGGAACGCGGCGATCCGTCCGAAGTCTTCCGGGTCGCCGGTCGGCCCGGTGTGACCCAGCGCACGCACGCGGTCGGTGTCGTGCAGGCCCGGCGCGAGCACGTTCAAGGTGATCTTGTCGTCGATCAGGTCCTGCGCCGCGCTCTTGGCCCAGGCCCACAGGCCGGTCCGCGCGGCGCTCGACGCGGCGAGGTCGGGGATGGGCTCCTTGATGGCGACAGACGTGAGCAACACGATCCGGCCCCACCCTGCGGCGCGCATGTGCGGGACCGCCGTACGCACCAGACGAACCGAGGTGAGGAGGTTCGCCTCGACCGCATCGAGGAGCGCATCGTCGGTCGCCTCGAGCGCGCGCGCACGCGGCGGCCCGGGCGCGTTGGCGATCAGGATGTCGAGGCCGCCGAACCGCTCGACCGTCGACGCCACGAGCGCGGCGGGCGCGTCCGGATCGGTGACGTCGGCCGTCAGCGCGAGTGGGTCGCCGTCGAGCGCCGTCACGGCCGCGTCCAGTCGCGAGCCGTCGTGGCTGTTGATCGCGACGCGGCAGCCCTCTTCCGACAGGGCCTTCGCGCTCGCGAACCCGAGGCCCGCGGACGCGGCGGTGACCAGCGCGACCTTCCCCTCGATCCCCAGATCCATCGTCCGCATGCTAGTGCGGCAGCGTTGCGGGGCCTCCGGGCCGAGGCTAGGCTGCCCGACCATGTTGCTCGACGGCAAGAGGCTCCTGATCACCGGCGTGCTCACCCCGCAATCGATCGCGTTCGCCGCGGCGACCTCCGCGCAAGAGCACGGAGCCGAGATCGTCCTGACGAACTTCGGCCGGGCGGTGAGCCTCACGCAGAAGGTCGCTAAGCGGCTGCCCGAGCCGTGCGACGTCTTGGAGATGGACGTGAACGACGAGGCGCAGATCGAGGCCGTCCAGCAAGAGCTCGCCTCACGGTGGGGAAAGGTCGACGGCATCCTGCACGCGATCGCCTTCGCGCCGCAGGACGCCCTCGGCGGGAACTTCCTCCATACGCCGTGGGAGTCCGTCGCGACCGCGGTGCAGACGAGCGCGTTCTCGTTGAAGGCTGTTGCCGTCGGGTTGCTGCCGCTGATGCGGGACCACGGCGGTTCCGTGGTCTCGCTCGATTTCGACGGGCAGGTCGCGTGGCCGGTCTACGACTGGATGGGTGTCGCGAAAGCCGGCCTCGAGGCGGTCACGCGCTACCTCGCGCGCGACCTCGGTGCGATGGGGATCCGCGTGAACACGGTGAGCGCCGGACCGATCCGGACGATGGCGGGCAAGGGGATCCCCGGTTTCGACGAGATCACCGGCTCGTGGGGCGAGCGCGCGCCGCTCGGCTGGGACGGCCAAGACCCCTCGCCCGTCGGCGACACCGTGACGTTCCTGTTCTCGGACCTCGCGCGCGCGATCACGGGCGAGCTGATCCACGTCGACGGTGGCTTCCACGCGATCGGCACGACGCCGGTCGGCCCGCGCACCTAGCGGGGCGGGCCCCCAACGTCAGCGAAGATCGACCTCGACGGCGAGTGCCTGCTGCTCGCGTCGGATCGTGTGGAACGCTTCGCGGAGCCCACCGCGCTCGATCGGCCCGAGGTCCTTCGGATCGACGAAGTCGTCGACCGGCCTGCCCGCCCGGACCTCCGCCGCCTGATGGCGGAGCCGCAGATCCAGCAGGAACCGGAACGCTTCATCGAGATCGGTGCCGGACGCCGCCTCGAGGGAACCGCCCCGCACCGCCGCCGCCAAGCGTCCAAGGGTGTCCTTCGCGACGGCGCCCACCGCAACGGCTCGTGCACGTGCGATCGATGTGACGATCGTGATCCCGCCGTGCTTGAGGTCGAGCGTGCCGCGATGGTCACCCTTGGACTCGACGACGAGATGGCGGACGAACCCGGTGGGGGGCTCGTGCCGAAGCGCGCCCTTGGTGAGGAGCCGCACGAACCCGGGATCGGTCCGCGCCTTCGCGACGGCGGCGTCCAGCGCGTCGTCCGCAGGCAACGTTCCGGCGACGGTGCGGAAATCGAACCCGATCGAGGACAGGATCATCCCGTCGGCGCCGGGCTGGCGGATCCACGTCTCGAATCGCTCCTGCCATCCGGTCAGGGGCGCACGCATCGCGGGATGCACCGCCATCGCATCGCCGTTGCATCGAGGGAACCCGATCGCCTCGAGTCCGGCGGTCACCCGTTCGGCCAGCGTCGCGAAGTAGTCGTTGTGCTCCTCCTTGTCGAACCCCGGACCGAACGCCAGGGCGTGGTCCTGGTCGGCGTCCAGCGCCGGCTCACGCCGGGCGGCGCTTCCCAGGGCGATCCACGCGAAGGCGCACGGCGCCTCGCCGAGCTCGTCGCCGGCGAGTTTCACCAACCTGGCGGTGGCGGCGTCGATGATGATCGACACGATCCGGCAGACATCGATGGGGTCGGTGCCCGCGTCAACGAGCCCGGAGATCACGCGGGGATATCCGCGCGTGGCGGCGATCAGCGCCTCGACCGACCCGGCGCGCTCGATCGCCCCGCGCATCGAGAACGCGCTGCCGTCCTCGAGACCGATCAGGTCGGTGTCGGTGACGACGCCGACGATCCGGCCGCCGTCCTCGACCGGCAGATGGTGGATGCCGTGCGTGAGCATCTCGAGGATCGCCTCGCCCGCCGTCATCGACGACGGCGCGCGCCGCACCGGGCTCGTCGCGATGCCGGCCGCTGGTCCGTCGAAGGATCCGCGCTCGGCGACGACCCTGGTCCGCAGATCGCGGTCGGTGACGATCGCCTCGGTCTCACCGTCTTGGAGCAGCAGGCTCGACACCCGCTCGTCCCGCATCACCGTCGCCGCCTGGGCGACGGTGATGCTCGGGTCGGCCGTGACGAGCGGCCGGCGGACCAGGGAGCCGATCCGCGCGAAGCGCGGATCGGCGGCGCGCGCCGACCGCGCGACCGCGTCGGCAGCGCGGATGCGCTGCCGCGCGATGGCCCAGATCGTCGCCACCCCGCTCGGGCTGCCGAACACCTGGCGCGCCACGTTCGCAGGGATCAGGTAGCTCAGCGTGTCCTCGACCGCTCGCACGGTCATCGACGGAGGCTGCTGCGACATCGCGGAAGGGAACCCGAACGTGTCGCCGGGCTCGAGCTGGTCGACGAGGACGTCGCCGGTGACGAGTTCCAAGGCGCCCTTCCGGATCACCCCGACCGCCTCGGCGACGGCGCCCCCTTCGATCAGGACGGTCTCGCCCGCGGCGATGAAGACGATCTCGAGCGACCCGCCCACGCGCTCGAGCGCGTCGCCGTCGAGCTCGGAGAACGGGTGGTACTGACGAAGGAACTCGAGCGGCTGCACCTGCAGCAGTATCGCCCGCCACGGCTACACTCGCGCGCGTCTCCCATGCCGCGACCTCGTTCGTTCCTGCCCGGTCTCCTGCTGGTCGTCGCGGCTGCCTGCACGGGCACCACGACCACGAGCAGCGCAGCGCCGACAACCATCCCGGCTCCCTCACCGTCGGGTGTCGACCCGCTGGTTCCGTATTCACCGTCGTCGACGCCGCGGGCGACATCGACGACCGGGTACATCCCTGACACGCTGACCGCGCCGACCGGTGCGGGCGGGTCGATCCGGCTCACGCCGGTCACCACGACGATGACGACGGCCTACGTGCACGACACGCGCGCGCTGACCGTCTATCTCACCGCGAACAACCCCGGGGAGGACGAGTGGCGCGGCACGATCGGCACCGATGCGGAGGTCACCGACCTGAACGGCGCCACGTTCCCCGCGACCCGGCCCGCGTCCGGTGACCTGCATCCCGATCCCGGGCAGTACGGCGGGTCCAACCGATCGTTCCTGCGGCCGGTCTCGATCGCGTCCGGCGCCTCGGTCCGCGGCGCGCTCGTGTTCCACGTGACCGGCGGCAACCGTCCCATCACGCTGCGGATCAGCCTGGACGGCGGGACGACCTGGGTCGAGTGGGCGACCAACCTGGGAACGTTCTAGCGATGGCCATCGCCGACCCGATCCGTCTGACGAGCCTGAGCCACGGCGCCGGGTGCGCGTGCAAGCTCGGGCCGAGCCAGCTGCACGACGTGCTCGAGCTGCTCGGCCCGTCGGTGCCGACCGACGACGTGATCGTGTCCGAGGCGAGCGGCGACGACGCGGCCGTCTACCGGCTGCCCGACGGCCGCGGCGTGATCGTCACGCTCGACTTCTTCACGCCGCTCGTCGACGACCCCTTCGACTGGGGCCGCATCGCCGCCGCGAACGCGCTCAGCGACGTCTACGCGATGGGCGGCACGCCGGCGCTCGCCCTCAACGTCGCGGGCTGGCCGGTCGACGTGCTGCCGCTCGAAACCCTCGCCGAGGTGCTGCGGGGCGGCCGGGCCGTTGCCGACGCCGCGGGGATCGCCGTGGTGGGCGGCCACACGATCACCACCGAGAAGGAGCCGCTGTACGGGATGGTCGGCGTCGGGTTCGCCTCGCTCGACGCGCTGATCCGCAACACCGAGGCGCGTCCTGGCATGCCTCTCGTCCTCACCAAGCCGATCGGCGTCGGCATGATCTCCACCGCGGCCAAGCGCGGCGTCGCGACCGACGCCCAGCTCGCCGACGCGGTCGCAACGATGACGACGCTGAACGACCGCGCGTCGCGTGCCGCCGTCGCGTCGGGCGTGCGGGCCGGCACCGACGTGACCGGCTTCGGGCTGCTCGGTCATCTCCGGAAGCTCCTCGAGGCGAGCGGCTGCGCCGCGACCGTCGACGCTGGCGCCGTCCCGCTGCTCGATGGCGCGCTCGATCTCGCGCAACGAGACGTCGTCGCCGGCGGCACGAAACGGAACCACGCTTGGCTCCAACCGACGACGGACTGGGGCGCCTGCACGCCGCCCGAACAGCTCCTGCTCGCCGACGCCCAGACGAGCGGGGGATTGCTGCTCGCGACCGACGATCCCGAGGCGCTGGTGGGGGCCGGCGTTGGGGCGCGCCCGATCGGCGCGATCACCGAGGGAACGCCCGGTGCGATCAGGGTGACCGGCCGGCTCGCGGGCTGACCGGGGCCACGCCCCGCACGCGGGAATAGACCACCCCACTGGTAGCATTTGCACCTGCAACAGGCGCGTCGGCGCGCCTGAACCGCGACCCCTTCGGAGCGCAGGTGTGACCGAGCTGGACGGCGTCTATCTCAAGGAGATCGTGGAGCACGGGCTCCGCGAGTTCCCGAACGAGTGCTGCGGCCTGATCGCCGCGCAGGACGGCGTGCCCGCCAAGGTCTTCACGATGCGCAACGCCGATGCGAGCCCGGTCACCTACCGCCTGGACGGGGTCGAGCAGCTCCGCGTCTTCGACCAGATGGACGATGAGGGCCTCGAGCTGTGGGCGATCTACCACTCCCACACCCACTCCGAGGCCTATCCGAGCGAGACCGACGTGAAGCTCGCGTTCTACCCCGACGCTCGATACATCTTGGTGTCGCTCGCCGACCGCGCGGACCCGGTGGTCCGCTCCTTCTTCATCGTCGACGGCGAGGTCACCGAGGAGGCACTGACGATCACATGACGCAGCCGTTCACCGAGGAACAGGTCCAGCGCTACGCCCGGCACATCATCCTGCCCAACATCGGCGGGGCCGGGCAGCGCAAGCTCCTCGACGCGAGCGTGCTCGTGATCGGTGCCGGCGGGCTCG
>DASYOY010000129.1:0-13147 GCA_036007245.1 Actinomycetota bacterium
CTTCCCCGCGGTCGATCTCGCCTACCGCGTCGGCGGTCTGGGGCTCACGTTCCCGGCGGTGATGAACGCCGCGAACGAGGTCGCCGTCATGGCCTTCCTGGAAGGGAAGATCCCGCTCACCCGCATCGTCGACGCCGTGCAAACGGTGGTCGACGAGCACGAGCCTGCCTCGATCGTCTCGGTCGTCAACATCGAGCGTGCCGACGCGTGGGCGCGGCACCGAGCGGCCGAGATCATCGAGGAGCGCTGACCCGTGGCCTTCGGGCTATCGATCCTGCTGTTCGTGATCGCGTTGTTCGCGATCGTGATGATCCACGAGGGCGGCCACTACCTGGGCGCCCGCCTCTATAACTTCAGGATCCTCGAATACTTCATCGGGTTCGGGCCGCGCATCTGGTCGTTCAAGCGCGGCGAGATCGAGTACGGCGTGAAGGCGATCCCTGCCGGCGGCTACGTGAAGATCGCCGGCATGAACCCGTTCGAGAACGACGTGCCGGCCGGCGACGAAGCGCGAGCGTACGGTGCGAAGCCGATCAGCCAGCGGATCGTCGTGATCCTCGCCGGCCCGATGTCGCACTTCTTGGTGGCATGGTTGATCTTCGCCGGGGTGTTCATGTTCTCGGCCAACTGGAACGTGCCCGGTGTGGCCGATGTCGTGCCCTCCGTCGCCGCGATCCCCGCGCACGGGAGCTTGGGGCTCGAGAAGGGGGATCGCATCACGAAGATCGGCAGCATCGACGGTCCGAGCGAGCAACAGATCACCGACTATCAGAACGCCCACGTCGGCCAGCCGGTTCCGTACGTGGTCCAGCGGGGCGGGGAGACGATGGACCTGACGTTGATCCCGCAGGCGTCGCCCGCGGCGGTCGGGGGACTGCAGCCCGGCGACGTGATCACGAAGATCGGCGACCTGAACCAGCCGACACGCGACCAGATCGGCACCTACCAGGCCGAGAACGTCGGCGACCCGATCACGTACGTGGTCGACCGCAACGGCGAGCCGGTCACGCTGACGATGACCCCGGTCGAAACGACGCTGAAGGATGGCTCGCAGGTGGTCCGCGTCGGCGTCCTGCTCTCCGGCGTGAAGGAGCCGCCGCTCGTGGCGTTCGCGCACGCGGGCGGTCAGGTGTGGGACACGACGGTCGCGGCCGTCGCGGGGCTCGCGCACGTGTTCGGCCCGTCGGGCGTGCACGCGATGGTGAGCTCGCTGTTCGAGGGCGCGCCGCGGCAGACCGACGGGGCGGTCTCTCTGGTCGGCGCGTCGCAGGCAGCGGGCCACGCCGGGTCGCAGGGGGCCTGGGCCTACTTCTTCAGTTTGTTCGCGACCGTCGTGCTGTTCATCGGCCTGGTCAACCTGTTGCCGTTGCCGCCCTTGGACGGCGGCCACGTGGCCATCGCGCTGATCGAGAAGGTGCGGGGCCACGCCATCGATATGAAGAAGGTGGTCCCGGTCTCGGCGGTGGTCCTGCTTATCCTCGGGTTCTTCTCGATCTCGGCGATCATCCTCGACATCTGGAAGCCCATCCCGGGCACGTAGCCTGACCTGCGGGAACGCGGCTGGCCCGTCACAGTTTCTCCATCGGTCGACCGTTCGCGCGCAACCCGTCCCGCGTACGATGGGCACGTGAGCGAGCAGACGATCCTCGTCGTCGACGACGAGGAGGCGATCGCCGAAGCGGTGCGGGCGCGCCTCGAGTCCGAGGGCTACCGCGTGGTGGCGGCGGCCGACGGTCCCGAGGCGATCCATGCCCATGCCGAGCACCGGCCCGACCTCGTGGTCCTGGACCTGATGCTGCCGGGGATGGACGGCCTCGAGGTCTGCAAGCAGATCCAGCGCGACGGCTGGACCCCCGTCCTGATGCTGACCGCCCGAACCGAAGAAGCCGACAAGGTCGCCGGGTTCGCGGTCGGCGCCGACGACTACCTGACGAAGCCCTTCAGCCTGCGGGAGCTGACCGTGCGAGTGAAGGCGATCCTTCGCCGCGTGGACCGGATCAAGGGTGCCGCCGAACCGGTGGGCGCGATCGAGCGGAACGGGATGATGATCGACGCGGCCCGGCGCCGGGTCGAGGTTGACGGCGCGGAGATCGCGCTGACGCCACTCGAGTTCGAGATCTTGCTGACCCTCGCCCGGGACCCCGGTGTGGTGCTGAGCCGCGACGCGTTGATGGACGGCGTCTGGGGGTATCGCGACTACGCGGGTGGCCGGGTGGTCGACTCCCACGTCGCGCGGATCCGCCGCAAGCTCGGTGAAGACGGCAACGATCCACGGTTCATCCGGACCGTCCACGGCGTCGGGTACGCGTTCAAGGAGTGACGAGGGTGTCGACGCGGCCCCTCGAACGGTTCCGATCCATCCGCGCCAAGCTCGGCTCGGTCATCGTCCTCGCGGTCGCGCTCACGCTCCTCGTCAGCTACCTCGTGATTGGGTTCGCCTTGCGGAACTCGCCGAAGGACAGCGAGGCGATCGACGCGCTGGCGCTGGCGCGCTCGGCGGCGAACGGGACGCTCGGGAGCATCCCGGCCGACGCCGCCATCGTGACGCAATCGCCGGACGGCACCGTCACCATCCAGGGGGCGCACCTCCCGGTCACCCCGCCGCCGTTCTACGACGGCGTGCCGCACTGGGGCGTCGTCGGGCGGATCACCTATGCGGCCGTCCCGACGCCCGACGGGGGGTGGGTCACGGCGATGCAGCCCTCTCCGTCGCGCGGAACCCTCGGGCGGATCTCCGCAACGCTCGGTTTCCTGCAGAGCGTCTGGTGGCAGTTCCTGCTCGCCGGCATCGTCGCGGGGCTGATCTCGTTGCTGATCGCGCGCTGGTTGGCGCGCGGGATGACACAGCCGCTGCGCGATATGGCCGCCGCGGTCCGGCGGATGGAGGTCGGCGACTACACGGCGCGCGTCGAGACCCGGAGCCGCGACGAGGTCGGACAGCTCGCCACAGCGTTCAACCGGATGAACGGCGAGCTGGAGCTCCTCGAGCGGTCGCGACGCGATCTCGTCGCGAACGTGTCGCACGAGCTGAAGACGCCGATCACGGCGATCCGTGCGCACCTCGAGAACCTCGCCGACGGGATCGAACAGCCCGACCGCGAAACCATGCAGGTGATGCTCAACCAGACGGAGCGGCTCGGCCGGCTGGTCGACCAGCTCCTGGACCTGTCCAAGCTCGAGAGCGGCGAGGTGCCGCTCCAGCTCGAGCCGATGGCCCTCGCGACCGCGACCGAGCAGGTCATCTCCGAGTTCTCCGTCGGCCGGGCGATGGCCGACATCTCCCTGACCGCCGACGTGCCCGACAACCTCTGGGTCGAGGCGGACCAGGAGCGGATCCATCAGGTTCTGTTCAACCTCGTCGACAACGCCGTGCGGTTCACGCCGCCCGGGGGCGCGGTGACGATCCGTGCGTGGCGCGACGAGGATCGTGTGCAGATCGAGGTGCACGACACCGGCGTCGGAGTCGCGCCCGAGCATCTGCCCCGGCTGTTCGAGCGGTTCTACCGGGCCGATCCCGCGCGCTCGCGCGACGACGGCGGTGGCACCGGCATCGGCCTGGCGATCGCCCGCTCGATCGTCGAAGGGCACGGCGGCCGGATCACCGCGGCGAGCCAGCCCGGCAACGGGTCTACGTTCACCTTCGATCTCCCCGCCGCGCCCGCCGCGGTGCCCGCAACCGACAGGAGGCCCGCGACGTGAAGTCCGCGACGAGCGCCGTGACCGTCGTCGCCGACGGTCGCTACGAGTACCTCGACCTGACCGATGACCTCCGGCGTGCGATCAAGGACGCCGGGATCACAAACGGCATGGCCGTCGCGTTCTGCGCCCACACGACCTGTGCGCTGCTGATCAACGAGTGGGAGGACGGCGCGCTCGCCGACTTCCGCCGGCACGTGACCGAGGCGGTCCCGCACGACGGCGTCTACTACCAGCACGATGACTTCGACATCCGCACCCAGAACCTCCACGAGGACGAGCGCAAGAACGGCCACGCCCACGTGAAGGCGATGCTCCTGTCTGCCACGTCGCACGCGATCCCGGTCGTCGCGGGGGAGCCGGCGTTCGGGACCTGGCAGCGGCTGATCTTCTTCGAGATGGACGAGCCCAAGGACCGCACGATCACGTTCCAGGTGTTCGGCGGCTAAGGGCCGTTCGCTGGGAGACTGGGTCCAGAGATGACGGAACGGCGGAAGACCCGGCAGCTGCAGCTCGGTCGCGTCGCGATCGGCGGCGACGCGCCGGTCTCCGTGCAGTCGATGACGACGACCAAGACCGCCGACATCAATTCGACCCTGCAACAGATCGCCTCGCTCGTGGCGACGGGCGTCGACATCGTGCGCGTGGCGGTGCCGCACTGGGAGGACGCCGAGGCGCTCGTCGCGATCGCCGCCAAGTCGACGGTGCCCGTCGTCGCCGACATCCACTTCCAGTGGAAGTACGCGATGGCGGCGCTCGAGGCGGGGGTCCAGGGCCTCCGGATCAACCCCGGGAACATCAAGTACCACGACAAGGTGCGACTGATCGCGCGCGAAGCGAAGGCGCGCGGCGTGCCGATCCGGATCGGGGTCAACGCCGGCTCACTCGAGAAGGAGTTGCTCGAGAAGTACGGGTCCCCGGCGCCCGAGGCCTTGGTCGAGTCTGCGATGCACGAGGCGCGCATCCTCGAGGACGAGGACTTCTTCGACATCAAGATCAGCGTCAAGCACTCCAACCCCGCGGTCATGATCGAGGCCTATCGCCAGCTCGCGGAGGCCTGTGACTACCCGCTGCACCTCGGCGTGACCGAGGCGGGCCCCATGCCGATGGGCGGCGTGAAGTCGGCGGTTGGGATCGGCACGCTGCTGGCCGAGGGGATCGGTGACACGATCCGCGTCTCGTTGACCGACGACCCCGTCGAGGAGGTCAAGGTCGGCAACGCCATCTTGCAGTCGCTCGGGCTGCGCGAGCGCGGTCTGGACCTGGTCGCATGCCCGTCGTGCGGCCGGGCCGAGGTGAACGTGCTCGAGCTCACCAAGAAGGTCGAGGCCGCGATCCACGCGGAGGAGTTCGACGTGCCGATCCGCGTCGCGGTGATGGGGTGCGTGGTCAACGGTCCGGGCGAGGCGCGTGAGGCGGACGTCGGCATCGCGAGCGGCAACGGCCTGGGGTTCGTGATCCGTCGTGGCGAGACCGTCGCCAAGGTGCCCGAGGACGAGCTCGTCGACGCGCTCCTTGCCGAGGCGCGCACCGTCGCGGCCGAGAAGGCCGCCGACCGCGCCGACTGAGGCGCTACTCCGCGTCGAAGGGCAGGACCGCGTCGATCCCGTCGGGGTCGGTGTCGGTGGTCCGGCGTTGGGGCACCGGCTCGGGCTCGACCACCGGGCGCTCGAGGACCGGCACGCGGACCCACGACACCACCACGTCGATCCACACCAGGTTCCGCAGCAGCACGAGCCACGGCACCCACGCGGCCGGCTGGGTCGCGTGGTCGCGCCAGACGATCGCGAGCACGCCGGTCAGAGCGATCGCGACCGCCGCGACGCCGGCCGTGTGCCGTTCGTCGTGATCGCCGTCGAGCGCGAGCGCGGCGAACGGCAGGAGCCACGCGGCCGCCTGCATCGACAGGATCGGCGCGAAGATGCCGAGCGCCGCGACCGCTGCGAGCGACGCCGCACCCATCGGGTCGCGCCGGTCGATCGCCGCCCGCCGCCAGATGAACACCTCGACGAGTACCAGTCCGAGGCCGAGCAGCGCCTTCATCCAGGTGGCGATGTCGCCGATCCGCATCGCGTCCGCCTCGCGGTACGCGTCGCTGCGGTGCAGCACCCACAACAAGGAGCCGATCACGCTCTCGACGTGCCAGCCGCGGGTGTCGCGGAGCGAGAGCACCTGGAACGGTCCCTTGGGCCCGCCGGTGACGTACCACCACCCCCCGACCACCACGCAGACGACCGCCGCGACGACAAGCCCGCGCCGCTCGCGCCGCAGCCACAGGACCGGGGCGAGCGCGATCGGCCAGAGTTTGGCCATCACGGCGAGCCCGAGCGCGGCGCCCCCAAGCTCCTCGTGGTGCCGGCGGAGCCACGCGTACGCCCACGCGGCCATCGCGACCGAGACCACGTCGAACCGCAGATACAGGAACGGCAGCAACGGCAGCGACAGGATGAGGTAGGTGGCCGCGACGCGCCGGCTCCAGCCCCACAGCAACGCGCCGGCGGTCGCGAGGTCTCCGATGAACGCGAGCAGCGCGATACGGGTCGCCGCCGCGCCGATCGTCCCGCCCGCGAGCAACCGATCTGCCGCGGTCTGCAGCGGCATGAACTCGACGGGGAAATTGCGATAGGGGATCGCGGGGGAGGTCGCGATCCGGAACGCGCGGCCCACGTCGGCGTCGATCGCGCCGAGCGAGGACGCCTTGACGACGATCACCACCAGGAGAAGTAGGTGGATCGCGACCAGACAGCCCAGCAAGCCGGTGGACGGGCGTTGAAGGAAGCCGGTCCGCTCGGCTGGGGCATGGGCCATCTCGGGCTCAACCGTAGCCTGCCGCGCGGCCGATGACTGGGAGGTGCGGGGGACACGGACGGCCATCGTGCTGGTTGTCGCGACGCTGATCGGCGCCGCGACGATCGCGCCCGCGCCGGCCGTGCCGGTCGAGGGCACCACCTGCGAGATCTTCCCCGCGGACAACGTGTGGCACCTGAACGTGTCGAAGCTCCCGGTGAGCTCGCACTCCGATATGTGGAAGCACGCGATGCACGCCAAGCGAACGTTCTTGCATCCGGACTTCGGCCCGCCGTCGTACGGGATCCCCTATGACGTCGTCGACACAACGCATCCGGATGTGTCGGTCGACTTCGCCTACGCGGACGAGAGCGACCCCGGTCCCTACCCGTTCGGCTCCGATACCCACATCGAGGGCGGATCCGATCGGCACGCGATCATGGTCGACAAGGACACCTGCACCCTGTACGAGCTCTACGCCGCGCATTGGAACGGGGGCAGTCCGACGGCGGGATCGGGCGCCGTGTACGACCTGACGTCGAACGCGCTGCGCCCGGCAGGCTGGACGAGTGCCGACGCCGCGGGCCTCCCGATCATGGCGGGGCTCCTTCGATACGACGAGGTCGCCGCGGGCGACGTCGACCACGCGATCCGCGTGACGGCCGCGTGCACGCATGACACCTACATCTGGCCGGCTCGTCACGAAGCCGGCACGAAGGACCGTCGCTGCCCGCCGATGGGCGCGCGCTTCCGCTTGAAAGCAGGGTTCGACGCGAGCTCCTTCAGTCCGGCGGTACGTGTCGTGATCAAGGCGATGAAGCGCTACGGCCTGATCGTCGCGGACAACGGAAGCGACTGGTACTTCCAGGGCACGGTCGACCTGCGGTGGACCTATGCGTTCGTCGACCAGCTGAAGCGGATCCCCGCGCGCGCGTTCGTCGCGGTCGACGAGCACGCGTGCCGGGTCGCGCCGAGCAGCGGTGCGTTCGCCGCAGGGCCCGGCTGCCCGGTCCCGTGACGGCCGCCGGCCTCACGCCAACGCGAGGAAGTGCTCCACGATCCGCGGTCCCTCGGGGGTCAGGATGCTCTCGGGGTGGAACTGCACGCCGAAGCGCGGCAACTCGCGGTGCTGGGTCGCCATCACCAACCCGTCCTCGGTCCATGCTGTGAGCTCGAGCTCCTCCGGGAGGTCGTCGCGCTCCACCACCAGCGAGTGGTACCGCGCCGCCTCGAACGGGTTGGCGATCCCCTCTAGGATCCCGCGCCCCTCGTGGTACACGAACGACGCTTTGCCGTGCATCGGCGTCGTCCGGTCGACGGTGCCGCCCGCTTCCAGGCCGATCGCCTGATGCCCGAGGCACACGCCCAGCACCGGGGTCGAGCCCGGCAACAGCCCGAGTAGCTCCGTGAATGAGCCGACCTCGCGCGGGTGTCCCGGGCCCGGCGACAGGACGACAGCATCGGGCTTCATCGCCACGAGCTCCGACGCAGGTTTCTCGTCGGACTTCACGACAAGCGTCGACCGGCCGAGGCTCTCGATCAGCTGCACGAGGTTGTACGTGAACGAGTCGTAGTGATCGACGACGAGGATCATGTGTTGGCCTCCATCGGGGCGACCGCGGGCAACAGCGCCGCCGCCTTCGCGCGCGTCTCGCGGAGCTCGGTCTCAGGATCGGAGTCGGCGACCACCCCGGCGCCGGCCTGGATGCTGACCTCGTCGCCGCTCACCACCGCCGTGCGGATCGTGATGCAGAAGTCGAGGTCGCCGGCGAAGGTGAGGTAGCCGACGGCGCCCGCATACGGCCCGCGCGGCGTCGGCTCGTGTACGGCGATCAGCTCCATCGCACGCCGCTTCGGCGCTCCCGTCACCGTTCCGGCGGGGAAGGTCACAGCGAGGGCGTCGATCGGCTCCATGTCCGGCCGGAGGTCGCCCTCGACCGTCGACACGATGTGCATCACTTTGGAGAAGCGTTCGACCTCCATCAGCTCGGTGGGCCGGACGCTGCCTGCGGTGCAGACGCGGCCGAGGTCGTTGCGCGCGAGGTCGACGAGCATGGCGTGCTCGGCTTGTTCCTTCGGGTCGGCGAGGAGTTCATGCTCGAGCAGCCGGTCGCGGACGTCGGTGAGCCCGCGTGGGCGGGTGCCCGCGATCGGCCGCGTCATCACGCGGCGGCCCTGGACCCGCACGAGCGGCTCGGGCGAGGAGCCGGCGAGCTCGATCCCGAGGAGGCGCAGGTAGAACATGTACGGGGCGGGGTTCGACACGCGCAGCTGCCGGTAGATCGGCAGGCCGCCCACGGGCGCCGGGAAGCTGACCCGTCGCGACGGGACCCCTTGATAGATGTCACCGGCGGCGATGTGCTCCTTGAAGCTCGACACGATGCCGCGGTAGGTCTCGTCCTTCATGTTCGTGTCGCCCTCGGAGGGCGAGCCCTCCGACGCCGCGAGCAGGGGGAGCGACGGCGCCGAGGCGACCTTGGCCGCGAGCTCCTCGAGCGAGCCGACGGCGTGGTCGTACCCGTCACGCTGGGCGTGCACGACCAGCACCAAGCGCTGCCGCCAGTGATCGAACACGACCGCGCGGTCGATCACGAGCAGCGCGATCGGCGGGACGGGCGCGTCCGCCGGATGCGGCGTCGGGTGGCCGTCGAGCAGCGTCGCCGCCTCATAGCTCACACAGCCCATCAGCCCACCCGAGATCGGGGGGAGACCGTCGGGCCGGGGTGCGCGCAGCCCATTGACCACGGCGCGCAGCGCCTCGCGCGGCGTCAACCGCCGCGACGGCTCGCCCGTCGGCAGGTCGCGTGCGACATCGCGCAGATGCACGCCGGCGTCGTCGGCGATCAGCACCGCCGCGGGGTCACCGGCGACGAACGAGTACCGGCCCCACCGCTCCGACCGTTCCACCGACTCGAACAGCACCCCCGGTCCGTCGCCGGCGATCGCGGGGAACAGGCCGACGGGCGTTCCGACGTCGGCGAGCACCTCGGCCCACACCGGCACGAGCGGCCACTCGGCCGCGAGGCGGTCGAAGCTCTCGCGGTCGGGGTGCACCTGCAGCGACGGGGTCATCGGCTCCAATCCTCTCGTACGGGTCCCGGATACACGTGAACCCCGGACCGTCGGTCCGGGGCTCGTGGGCGACGCGGGTGATCGAACGCGTCAGGCGCGCGAGGGCGCCGGGCTCCACGAGCCCTCGCGCCACCACCATGCCTGCCGCGTCGCCATCAGGTCGGGGATGGTCGCACGAGGCGGCCGCGCGCGTCAACGACTGCGGTGCGATGCGCCGCAGTCGCGCTCGGTCCGGAGCGTCGCGCGCTATACTGCCTGCGCAAACGTTCGTAACGGTCGTGTTCGGAGGTGGGCGTCGGCCCACCTTTCGTTTGGGAAGGGTTGGGGTCGTGGTGGATGCCGAGGCGCTTGTTCGGCCCGTCGTGGAAGGGGCGGGGTTCGAGCTGTTCGACGTCACCTTCGGTGGCGGCGCCGGCGGCCGGCCGACCCTGCGGGTGACGGTCGACCGCGACGGTGGCCTGGACCTCGACACGATCGCCGCGCTGTCGGACAAGATCGCGCGCCGCCTGGATCTCGAGAACTTCGGCGAGGGCCGCTACGAGCTCGAGGTGAGCTCGCCCGGGATCGAGCATCCCCTCAAGACGCCCGCCCACTTCGCGCGGGCGATCGACTCGCGGGTGAAGATCAAGACCGACGAACCGGTCGACGACGCGGTTGTACACGAGGGCCTCCTGCGCGCCGCCGACGAGGAGCGCATCGAGCTCGACGTCGATGGTGCACGGCGCACGATCCCTGTCACCGCGATCCGGTCCGCGCGCACCGTCGCCGAATGGAGCGCAGAGCTGAAGAGGAGCGCGGTATGAACCCAGACATGATCACCGCGCTCCGCGAGCTCGAGCGAGAGAAAGGCGTCGCGTTCGAGACGATCTTGCAAGGCCTCGAAGAGGCGATGGGCGCCGCGTACAAGACGGCGTGGAAGCAGGAGCACCCCGACGCCGACGACGACTTCGTCGGGTTCCGCGCCGAGATCGACCCCGAGAACGGCGACATGCGCATGTTCCAGCAGGAGCTGGAGGAGGTCGACACCGAGGACGGCGAGGGCGTCGAGATGAAGGTCCTGTCCGAGCAGGAGGTCGAGGTCACCGATGACTTCCGCGGACGGATCGGCGCGCAGACGGCCAAGCAGGTGATCTTCCAGAAGCTCCGTGACGCCGAGCGCGAGATGACCTACGAGGAGTTCGCCGGCCGCGAGGGCGACGTCGTCACGGGCATCGTGCAGCAGTCGGAGCGGCGCTACACGCTGCTCGACCTCGGCAAGGTCGAGGCACTCCTGCCGCAGGCCGAGCAGGTGCCGTCCGAGCCGTACCGCAACGGCGAGCGTCTCAAGGCCTACATCACCGAGGTCCGCCGTGGCGTGAAGGGGCCGCAGATCGTCGTGAGCCGGACGCACCCCGGGTTGCTCAAGCGCTTGTTCGAGATGGAGGTGCCCGAGATCGAGGATGGCGTGGTGGAGATCCGCGGCGTCGCGCGCGAGCCCGGCCACCGTTCGAAGATCGCGGTGTGGTCCAACGAGCCGGCCGTCGATCCGGTCGGTGCCTGCGTCGGCCCGAAGGGGTCGCGCGTGCGCAACGTGGTCACGGAGCTCCGTGGCGAGAAGATCGACGTCGTGCCGTGGTCCGACGACGCGGCCGAGCTGGTCGCGAACGCGCTGCAGCCGGCCAAGGTCACGCGGGTGATCGTCGACCCCGACTCGCAGACCGCGCAGGTCATCGTGCCCGACTACCAGCTCTCCCTGGCGATCGGGAAAGAGGGCCAGAACGCCCGGCTCGCGGCGCGGCTCACCGGCTGGCGGATCGACATCAAGTCGGAGTCGCAGGCCGCCGCGACGCCGGAGGCTCCTGCGGGGCGCTAGCCGGTGCGGCGGGGCCACATCCCGTTGCGCACCTGCGCCGGGTGCCGCTCCCAGGCTCGGCGTTCATCGCTCATCCGGGTTGCGAGTGCCCGACGGTTCCGTGGCGGTCGACCCGACCGGAACGCGACCCGGGCGGGGGGCGTACGTCCATCCGGCGCGCGCATGCATCGAGGCGGCAGTACCGCAGCGGATCCAGCGGGCGCTGCGGACCGGCATCGGCGCGGAACAAGCAAGTAGGCTTACGGACCGGTTGTTCGAGGTGAAGGAAGACACGTGAGGGTTCACGAGCTTGCCAAAGAGCTCGGCGTGAGCAGTAAGGAACTGCTTGCGTCGCTGGCGGACATGGGCGTGGCGGGGAAATCCGCCTCCTCCAGCGTGCCCGAAGACATGGTGCCGCGCCTGCGCGCGTCGGGGGGCAAGGCCACGGCCGCGCCCGCCAAGCCGCGCGAGGTGCTGGAGCCGCCGCCGCAGCCGCGGAAGCCGCGCGCCAAGCCGAAGCCGAAGGCCGCCGCGGAGCCGGCCGCGGCGAAGGCGCCCACGCCGGCCGCGCCCGCCACCCCCGCGCCGCCTGCCGAGCCGAAGCAGGCGCCGAAACAGCGCCGCCGGCCCGAGCCCGCTGCGCCCGTCATCCCGTCGGGTCCGGTGCTGCAGGTGATCCACGGCGCGACGCCGCAGACGATCGCGGAGAAGACCGACCGGTCGCCCGCCGAGATCGTGAAGATCCTGTTCATGGCGGGCGACATGGCCACGGCGACCACGTCCCTCACCGACGAGCAGATCGAGCTGATCGCCGTGGAGCTCGGCTACGCCGCAGAGATCGTGGGCCTCGAGGACGAGCTCAAGGTCGAGGACGAGGGCGAAGACATCGACATCGAGGCGCTCGTCACACGCGCGCCGGTCGTCACGATCATGGGCCACGTCGACCACGGCAAGACCAAGCTGCTCGACGCGATCCGCTCCACCGACGTCGTGGCCGGCGAGTTCGGCGGCATCACGCAGCACATCGGCGCCTATCAGGCGCACGTCGGCCAGCGCGAGATCACGTTCATCGACACGCCGGGCCACGAGGCGTTCACCGCGATGCGCGCCCGCGGCGCGAGCGTCACCGACATCGCCGTGCTGGTGGTCGCCGCCGACGACGGCGTGATGCCGCAGACCCTGGAGGCGCTCGATCACGCGAAGGCCGCGAACGTCCCCATCGTCGTCGCGGTCAACAAGATCGATAAGGACGAGGCCGACCCGAACCGCGTCCGGACGCAGCTCGTCGAGCGCGGTGTCGTGCCATCGGAGTGGGGCGGCGACTTCGAGTTCGTCGACGTCTCTGCCAAGGCCAATCTCAACCTCGACACACTGCTCGACACGCTGCTCGTCGTGGCCGATCTGGCAGACCTCAAGGGCGACCCGAGCGGGCTCGCGCGGGGTACCGTCCTCGAGGCGCACCTGGACCGAGGCCGCGGGCCCGTCGCGACGGTGCTCGTGCAGAAGGGTTCGCTGGAGGTGGGCGACGCGTTGATCGCCGGCACGGCGTACTGCCGGATCCGGGCGATGCAGGACGAGAACGGACAGGGCGTCGACTTCGCCGGCCCGTCCAAGCCGGTGCAGATCCTCGGCTGGAGCCACGTCCCGAGCGCGGGCGACGACTTCCGCGAGGTCGAGGACGAGCGCGAGGCGCGACACATCGCCGAGGAGCGTGAGGCGAAGTCCCGCCAGGCCGAGCTGGTCACGGCGCGTCGCGCGACG
>DASYOY010000130.1:0-13021 GCA_036007245.1 Actinomycetota bacterium
GTTCCTGGTGGGTCTTCGCGATCGGCGCGGTGCTGATCGGCGCGGTGTGGCTCGCGGTTCCCGGCGGCGGCAGCCCCGACGTCGACATGGCGGTGTACCACCGCACGGTCGAACAGATGCGAACGGGCGCGGATTACTACACGGCGATGAGCGACTCGATGCGTGAGGCCGGGATCGGGCCCGCGAGCAAGGTCACCTCGTTCCGGCTGCCGACGATCTTCGTGGTGTGGCGGTGGTGCTGCTTCTCGTGGGCGTGGGCGCTGATCGTGGTGCTCGTCACCGGCGTTCTCGTCGGGATCGCGGCCTTTCCGCTGGTGGGCCTGGCGGTGATGCTGTGGCTCGCCGCCGTGTTGCATCCGGCGTCGGTCGAGCAGTGGGCGTTCGTCGAGGCGTGGGCGCTCCCCATGCTGGTCGGCGCGCTCGTCGCGATCCGGGCCGACAGGTGGACGGTGGCGGCGATCCTCGCGCTCGGCGCCGCGGTGATCCGCGAGCAGGCCGCCCTCGTGTTGATCGGTGGGCTGGCTGCGGCCGTCGTCTCCCGCAAGCCTAAGGCTCCGTGGCTCCTGGCTCTGGGTGCGTTCGCGGGGTTCCTCGCGTGGCACGCGACGCAGGTCCAGCCGTTCCTCGTCGACGCCGGCGTGGATATCCCGCTGCGCGGAGGCGGCGGCGTTGGCTCCATCATGGCGATGGCGGGACCGAGTTCGTCCGTGCTCGGCCTCGCCGTCGTGTGCTGGGCGATCTGGCGCGCGCGATTCCGGCCCGAGTGGTGGGCGGCGATCCCGATCCTCGTGTTGATCCCGCTCGCCGGCACGTTGACCTCGCGCACGTATTGGGGTCTCCTCGTGTTGCCGCTCGCAGCCGCGCTACTCGGAGAACCGATCGGCGAACCGAAGGAGCGAATCTCCTCCCACGGGATGACGGCAGCGCAGCCGTCCGCTGGCTAGCGTCCATCGCGTGAAGCCTTCGACCTGGTGGGACCGGATCCAGCGGGTGAATCCGCTGATCTGGGATTCGTTGCTTGCCGCGTTGCTGGCGAGCATCGTGGCGGCAACGGTGGCGTCACAGGACGGCGTGCACGGACCGTCGGCGTGGGTGCTCGTGCTTGGGTCGTCCGCACCGCTCGCTTTCCGGCGCCGGGCGCCGTTGTCGGTCCTGGCGATCGTCGGCGGCGTGGTCGTCGTGTTCGCGGCCGCCGGGAACGGCACCGCCGCGGATGTCGGGCTTGCGCTCGCCGCGTACACGGTCGCCGCACACGAACCGTGGCCCCGGGTGGCGAAGTACGGCCTGCCCGTTGCCATCGTGGCCGATCTGGTTTCGCAGATCGCGGCGCAGACCCACCGTAACTGGGTCGAGGTCATCACCGGCGTGATCGGGTCGATCGGCGTCCCGGTCTTGGTCGGGCGGATCGTCTTCAACCGGCGGCGCCGGCTCGTCCTCGATCGCGAGTTGGCCGCTCGTGAGGCCGTCACGTCCGAGCGCACACGTATCGCGCGCGAACTGCACGATGTCGTGGCCCACTCGATGAGCGTGATGATCGTGCAAGCGGGCGCCGCACGAACGGTGGTTGCACGCGATCCGGCCGCCGCGCAGGAAGCGATCGCGCACGTGGAGGAGACCGGACGTGCCGGGCTCGCCGAGATGCGCCGGCTGATCGGCGTCCTCACCGACGCGGGCGAGGCGGCCTCGACGGCTCCGATGCCCGGCCTCGGCGAGCTCGAACCGCTCCTCGACACCGTGCGCGCGGCCGGGCTCCCGGTGGAGGTCGTGCGCTCGGGCACACCGCACGCGCTGCCCGTAGGCGCCGACCTAGCCGCCTATCGGGTGATCCAGGAATCACTGACCAACGCCCTCAAGCACGCCGGGCCGGCCCACGCCCGCGTTTCGATGGACTTCGCCGACGACCGGGTAACGATCGAAGTGGTCGACGACGGCAGAGGGCCGTCGGCCGAGCCCGGCGTCGGCCACGGCCTGATCGGCATGCGGGAACGGGTCGGTGTCTTCGGCGGCACCCTCACGACCGGGGAGCGCCCGGGGGGTGGCTTCGTCGTCCGAGCGGAGATCCCGGTGGAAGATGAGGCATGACGACCCGCATCGTGATCGCCGACGACCAAGCGCTGATGCGCGGCGGCTTCCGGATGATCCTCGACGCTGAGGACGATCTCGAGGTGGTGGGCGAGGCGATGGACGGCGCCGACGCGGTTCGTGCGTTCGAGCGGCTGCACCCGGATGTCGTCGTGATGGACGTCCGGATGCCGGTGATGGACGGGATCGAGGCGACCCGCAAGATCACGGCGATCGATGCCGACGCCAAGGTGCTGATCCTCACGACGTTCGATCTCGACGAGTACGTCTACGACGCGCTGCGCGCCGGGGCCAGCGGGTTCTTGCTGAAGGACCGGCCGCCCGAGGAGCTCGTGTCGGCCGTCCGGATCGTCGCCTCGGGTGACGCGCTGCTCGCGCCATCCGTGACGCGGCGGCTCGTGGCCGAGTTCGCCAGTCGTCCGCAGCGCGTCGACACTCCCGAGGGCCTCGACGAGCTCACCGACCGCGAGCGGGAGGTGCTCGTGCTGATGGCCAACGGCGCTTCCAACGCCGAGATCGCCTCGCAGCTCTTCGTTGCCGAGACCACCGTCAAGACCCACGTGGGCCATGTGCTCCAGAAGCTTCGGCTGCGCGACCGGGCGCAGGCCGTGGTGCTCGCCTACGAATCCGGCCTCGTTCGGCCCGGCTCCGCCTGAGGGCGGACGTCTCATCCTCCAGGAGGAGTCCGAGAACCGTTCCCCAGGCCGACGGCGGCCGCGAGCCCCGTCCCTAGCGTCGGTGGTGCACGAACCACGACGTTCCGGGAAGGGGGACGCAGATGCAGACGGGAACGAAGAACCATGCAACGCAGGTCGGATCGCCGGCGATCGTCGCGAGGCGGCTGACCAAGCGGTTCGGCGACGTGACCGCCGTCGATGGCCTGAGCTTCGAGGTGGTGCCGGGTCGCGTCACCGGGTTCGTCGGCCCGAACGGGGCCGGCAAGAGCACGACCCTGCGGATGCTGCTCGGGCTGGTCGAGCCCGATGATGGCCAGGCCACGATCCTCGGGCTGCCGTACGCGAGCCTGGAGGATCCGATCACCGTCGCGGGCGCGGTGCTCGAGGTGCAGAGCTTCCATCCGCTCCGCAGTGGGCGGAACCACCTGCGGGTGCTCGCCGCGGCGGCTGAGATCGATGACGCTCGCGTCGACGAGGTGCTCGAGATCGTCGGTATGACCGCCGCAGCGAAGCGCAAGGCCGGCTCGTACTCGCTGGGGATGCGCCAGCGTCTCGGTTTGGCGGCCGCGCTGCTTGGCGATCCGTCGGTGCTGATCTTGGACGAGCCGGCCAACGGGCTCGATCCGCACGGCATCCGGTGGCTCCGGGAGTCGCTGCGCGATCTCGCCGCCGAGGGCAAGGCGGTGCTCGTGTCGAGCCACCAGCTCGACGAGGTCGCGCGGATGGCCGACGACGTCGTCGTGATCGACCGCGGCCGCCTGCTGCGGCAGGGGACGCTCGACGAGCTGACCGATGCGGGCGAGACCACCCTCGAGGACCTGTTCCTCGATCTGACCGATGGGAAGGGGATCCGATGAACGCCGTGTTGCGCTCCGAGCTCCGCAAGATCCGCACCACCCGAAGCGCGTTCGGGCTGCTCGCCGGCACCGTCGTGCTCGCCGGGCTGGCGCTGTGGGGTTCGCTCAGCAGCGCGACGCCGGCCGAGCTTGCGGCCGGATTGACGGCGCCATTCGGCTACGCCGGGATCGTCATCATCGCGATGCTGTTCGTGATGGTGCTCGGCATCCGGTCGTTCACCGATGAGGTGCGGCACGGTTCGATCGTGCCAACGTTCCTCGCGACTCCGAAGCGACTGCGCGTGCTGGCGGCGAAGACGACCGTGTCGGCCGCAGCTGCCGTCGTGTTCGCGGTCGCCGCACTCGCGGTGGGAACCGGCGTGATCGCCGTGTACCTCGCCGCGCACGGGTACGCCGTCCCCGTGGCCTGGGGGACCCTCGGGTGGCTGTTCACGAAGGCGATCGCCATCACGGCACTGTGGGCGGTGATCGGCGTGTCGGTCGGCGTGATCGTCAAGCATCAGGTCGCCGCGATCGTCGGCGCGCTGGCGTGGCTGTTCGTCGTCGAGAACATCCTGAGCGGGCTGGCGCCGAAGCTCTCGGCATGGCTGCCGGGTTCGGCCGCCGGCGTCGCGATGGGTATGGGCAGCCTCAACCCGATCGTGACGCCGGTCGTCGGGATGGTCGTCCTGATCGGCTGGACGGTGGGGGCGGTCGCCCTGGCTGCGGCGGTGATCCGGCGCCGCGACGTCGTCTGAGGGATCTCGTTGGGAACCCCGCCCCGAACGGGGGCGGGGTTCCTAATGCACGGACGAGTAGATCAGGCCGGCCACCGCGCTGCCGGCGACCACCCACAGCACGTTCCACCGGAACCGCCAGAGGCCGACGAATGCGCTCGCCGCGACGAGCACCGCGAACCAGTCGACGGACGACCATACCGGCACCGGCACGGAACCGTTCCCGACGGTCACCTCGCGGACGGACGTGAACAGCGTGTGGATCGCGAACCACAGGGCCAGGTTCAAGATCACGCCGACGATGGCGGCCGTGATCGCATGGAGTCCGGCCGAGAGTCGGTCTTGGCCCCGCAGCCGCTCGACGAACGGCGCGCCGAGGAAGATCCAGAGGAAGCACGGCGCGAACGTGGCCCACGTGGCGACCATCGCGCCGATCACGCCGGCCAGGACTGGGTCGAGCGTTCCCGGGTGCTGGTAGGCGCCGACGAACCCGACGAACTCGGTCACCATGATCAACGGCCCGGGTGTGCTCTCGGCGAGGCCGAGCCCCGTCACCATCTGATTCGCGGTCAGCCAGCCGTACTTGGTCACCGCCGCCTGCGTGATGTACGCGAGCACCGCGTAGGCCCCGCCGAACGTCACGATCGACGCCTTGGAGAAGAACCACGCTTGCTGCGAGATCGTCGACCCCTGCCCGGCCCACGCCGCGACGAGCAGCAGCGGCAGGAACCACGCCGTCAGCCCGACCACCGCGACGAGGATCGAACGCCGCAGTTTCACGGTCGTGTGTTCTCCGGCGGAGCCTTCGTCGGAGATCGCGGCTCGTTCCGCGTCGTGCTCGGCGGTCACCGTGAACGTCCGTGGCCACCGAGCGGACGCGAGCAACCCGATCGATCCCGCGGAGATGACGATGATCGGGAACGGCACATGCAGGAAGAAGATCGAGACGAAGGCGATCGCCGCGATCAGGTACATGGCCGTGTTCCGCAGCGCCTTCTTCCCGATGCGGATCGTGGCCGCCGCGACGATCCCAACAACCGCCGCGCCGAGCCCTTCGAAGATCCCGTTCACCCACGGCACATCGCCGTAGACGACGAAGACATAGGAGAGCCCGAGCATCAGGAAGAACGCGGGCAGCACGAACGCGACGCCGGCGACGATCCCGCCTTTGACCTTGTGCAGGAGCCAGCCCACGTAGATCGCGAGCTGTTGCGCCTCCGGTCCCGGCAGGAGCATGCAGTAGTTGAGGGCGTGCAAGTAGCGGGCGTTGCTGATCCATCGGCGGCGTTCGACGAGTTCGTCGTGCATGATCGCGATCTGTCCGGTCGGGCCGCCGAAGTTGATGAACCCGAGCTTGATCCAGAAGCGAGCGGCCTCGCCGAACGTCACTCCGTGGGAAGGCGCGGCCTTCGTTGAGGGCGCAGACCCTGCCGGACCGTTGCGATCGGTCATGCGCCGGAGCTATCCGGCCGGAGCGGACGCTTCGGGTTCCGCGAGAGCCCGGAGCCGTGCGGCTCGCTCCTCGTCGGTCGCGAAGTCGGGATCGTCGCGCTCCAGCAGTGGGATCGCGGCCTTCGCCTGTTCTGCGGCGTCGGCGTCGCGACCGACCGCCGCGTACTCCTCGGCGAGCTCCTCGTGGAACCAACCGTCGGGGGCTCGCTCACCCTCCGCCCAGGCGACCGCCGTTTCGAGCAGGGGGATCGCTTCGGGAGACCGGTCGAGCGCGCGAAGCGCCTTGCCGACCGCGTACTGCGAGATCTCGATCACCCCTTGGGGGTCGCCGTTCTGCTCCCGCGCGGTCACCTGCCGCTCGAACGCGTTGAGCGCTTCCTCATAGTCGCCCGCGTCGTAGTACTCCCATCCGAGGTTGTTGTAGAGGGGGCCCAGCCAATGTCGAGCGCCGTCATCGGCCTCCGCCACGTCGATCCCACGTCGCGTCCACTCGACGAAGCCCTCGCGACCGCCAGCCACGAGTGCAGCCATGTGCGCGGAGTCGGCGGCTATGAACGTCTGTCCCGCACCCATCGCGATATCGAACGCCGACACGAACAGGGGTCGACCTGCATCCGGGTCGCCACTCGAGCGGCGGAGCCTTCCTCGTTCGAGATCGATGCGAGCCAGGGCCGCCTTGTCGTCGCCGGCGAGCGCGACGGCCTCGTCGATCAGCTTGTCCCCGGCGTCGAAGCGATCCTCGAGTCCTTCGATCCTCGCGAGCTGGGTCAGCACTTCTGACCGCCCCGCATCCGTCGTCTCGGCGTCGAGTTGCTCGCGCAGCCGCTTCTCACTGCTGCCCAAGTCGTTGAAATCCCACAACGGTCGCAGTCGATCGTTCATGGATCGACCCTACCCCGAGCTGAAGCAACTGAGGGCGCCTGCGTTGCGTCGGCTTCAGCTCTGATCGGCCACCGCAACGATCCGCTGATCCTTCGGGTCGACGAGCCAGATGGTCGATCCAAGGACCGCGATGCCGGCAACTGCCTGGTAGCTCTGCTTCCCCGAGACGTCCGCACGTTGCGTCACGCCTCCGGTGTTGGCATCGAATGCCACCAGATCCCCGTCGTTGATGAGCACCGCACCCTGGTCGAACGTCACGCCCAGCGCGTCGCGGGCCCTCTTGACCGACCGTGAGGCGTGGCCCCCACTCGGATCCATCGAGAACACGTTTCCGTTGGCGTCGATGAACCAGATGTGGTGGGCGCTGGGCACGATGAACTTCGCGTACGGCGCCGAGACGCTCGTCCGAGCGCCGGTCGACGGGTCGATCTTCGTGACGCCTCCGGCCTCCGAGAAGTTGATCCACCACACGGCTCCGTTCCCGTACGCGATGCTGATCGGGCTCACGCCGGTGGTGGCCAGGAGCGTCGCCTTGTTCGAGTCGGGATCGATCGTGAACAGGCGCGAGTCGCGGCAGGCGACGTACATGACGTCTTGGCCCGGCGCGAGGTCGTCGCAGCCGCTGGCCACGTCGATCCGCGCGGTGACCTTCGCGGTTGTTGGGTCGATCCGAAGCACGGTCGCTGGTTGGACAGTCCAGACCGATCCCGACCCAACGGCGAGGTTCTGCGGACCAACGGCGTCGACCTTGTCTGAGAAGACGTTGTTGGTCCGCGAGACCACCTGACCTGAGGGAGAGATCTGCCAGAGCGCGCCCCCGCTGCGGCCCCACAACGACCCGAAACCGGCCACCAGGTTGGACGGGTTCGGCACATCCACAGAGCTCGGCTCCGGCGACGCCGTCGGTGCCGAGCTGGGCGAAGTGGGAACCGAGACCGGGGGAGAGGTGGCGCCGGGCGACGTCACGCTCGTCGTCCCTGCCGACGAACACGCGGTCAGCAGAACCGCGATCGAACAGAGGTAGGTTGCGAGCCGCATGTTGCGCTCATTCTCCCCCGTGTCCGATGACGAACCACGCGTCTCCGTCCAGACGGACCACGTCCTGCGGCCGGCCTATCCGTGGACGCCGACCGTGCACGCGCTCCTGGTGCATCTGACCGCCGATGGGTTCGATGCGGTTCCCCGCCCGATCGGGCTCGCGGACGGTTTCGAGACGCTCAGCTACCTCCCCGGGGAGTCGGGCGCGAGTGGTTGGGCCAAGATCGTGCCCGAGGAAGGCCTGCGAGCGTTCGCGCGGTTCCTTCGTAGATATCACGACGCGTCGATGGGGTTCGCGCCGCCGTCGCCGAGCGCTCCGTGGGCGTTCCGTAGCGGCCTCGCAGCGCCCGGCGAGGTCATCTGTCACGGGGACTTCGGCACCTGGAACGTGGTGTGGCGCGGAGATCAGCCGGTCGGACTGCTCGACTTCGATCTCGCCGAACCCGGCGTCCCACTGCTCGACGTGGCCTACGCGCTCCAGTACGCGGCACCCTTCTGCGACGACGAGGAGTCGATCCGGTGGCATGCCTACTCGGAGCCGCCAGATCGCCGTCGCCGCATCGAGGTGTTCGCCGAGGCCTACGGCTTGTCCGGGACCGGCGGCCTCGTCGATGCGGTGATCGAACGACAGGAGCTCGACGTTCATCACGTGCGGTCGCTCGCCGCTCGCGGGTTCGAACCACAGCGCACATGGGTGCGGCGCGGCACCTTGGACGACCTCACGGTCCGCGTTCAGTGGTCCCGCGAGCACCGATGCCTGTTCGAGTGACAGCGCTCAGATGCCGGATTCGACCGGGATGCGCTTCGTCTTCGCGGCCGCCTGCAGCGCCTCGAAGTCACGCTCGTTCTGATCGGCGTACTTCTCCGCGAACGTCGCGATCGCCCGGTCGAACTGATCGCCCTTCCCGAGGTAGGACGCGATCGCGATGCGGTCGCCCGAGCGTGCGTGGGCTCGCGCGAGCGCTTGGGCGCACACCTGCCCGTAGACCGTCATCGCGGCGGGCGTCATGCCTTCGGGCGGCCACGACCCCTTCCAGTCGCGCAGCTGCCGGATGTAGAAGTCTCGCTTGACGCCGTCGACGCCCTCGACACGCTCCCATCCGAGGAAGATGTCGCTCGCGGCCTGCATCAACCGCTGTCCCTCGACGACGCGTTGCCCGGCGTTGGCGTACTTGCTCTTGCCAACGTAGGGCTCCGCCACCGAGGCCTGCGCCTCCTTCGCCTGCAGGAACAGCGGATCGCCGCCGTCGCGACCGAGCATCAGGATGATCCATGCGCGCGTGCCGACGCTGCCGACGCCGACCACCTTGCGTGCGATGTGGGTGAACTGGAAGTCCTCGAGCAGGTGCCGGCGGTCCCCGAGGAGCGTGCGGCGATAGGTCCTCAGCAGGTCGTGGAACATCTCCGAGAACCGCGCCGCTTCCGCAGGGGGCAACAGCTCTTCGATCGGAACCAACAGCGGTGGGTCGCTGATGATCTGGCGCTGCCCGTCGACCTCGTGCGTGAGTTTCTCGAAGGCCTGCAGGCTGTCGCGCGTCTTCGCTTTCTCGACCATCTTCTCTGCCGACTTCATGCTCTGTTTGTCGAGCGCCGCGCGCAGCTGCGGGAGCCCCTCCTGCACCGCCATCTTCGAGTACCAGACGTCGAGGTTGCCCAGCTCGGCGAACTCCCACATCGCCGTCCGGTACTGGTTCGTCGAGGCGCGCGACACCGTGGCTCGGTCCGCATCGGAGAAGCCGTTGTTGCGCCCGGCGATGGCCAGACTCGCGACGAGCCGCTTGACGTCCCATTCCCACGGGCCCGGGGCCGTCTCATCGAAGTCGTTGATGTCGAAGGCGAGCTCGCGCTCCGGGGTTCCGAAGAGGCCGAAGTTGGACAGGTGCGCGTCGCCGCAGATCTGCGTCGTGATGCCCGACCGGGGGACCGTGGCGAGGTCGGCGGCCATGATGGCGGCGGCGCCGCGATAGAAGGTGAAGGGGGAGACGAGCATCCGTCCGTACCGGATCGGGACGAGCTCAGGGACGCGGCTGGTCCCTTGTTCCTGCAGGATGTCGACCGGATCGCGCCGGTCCGGCGGGGCCGACCACTCGCCCTGGAGGCTCCGCGGCACGGACGCGCGGGCTTGCTTCCCCAGCGCGGCGCGCTCCTCCGGGGTCAGGTGCTGCTTGGCCATCGTTGCGGTGCGTCCGTTCTCCGTCATCCTCGGTCGCCTCCCGTGATCGTTCGTTCGTCCACTACATCCTGCACCGTCTCGTACACAGCGTTGCCGCCAAGCTCGTCGAGCAGCCCGTACCGCGCGAGGCGCTCACCCACGAGCGGGGCGACGTCGGCGAGCACCAGCGTGACGTTCCGGTCGCCGAGCTCGTAGAACAGCCCGCGGAGCGCCTCGCCGCCGGTGTAGTCCACATCCGACGGCGCCCATGCGCGGCCAGGGTCACGCCGGCAACGACGTCGGGACCGAGCCGTGCACGGTCGAACGGACGGATGCCCTGGAGTACGGGCAGGCCACGCTTCGCCCCGGCGTTCGCGACAGATCCCCCCACCGAGGGCGACGATACGCCTTGCGCCGCTTTCTGTGCTTCGGTGGCCCGGCCGACGTCGGCGCGGCTCGATACTGTTCGGACATGGCCTACGACGAGGACCTCGCCGAGCGCATCCGAGAGTTGGTGGCGGGCGAGAAACGCATGACCGAGAAGAAGATGTTCGGCGGGCTCGCGTTCCTGATCGGCGGCAACATGGCGGTCGCGGCCAGCGGCCAGGGCGGCATCCTCGTGCGCGTCGACCCGGAGCAGTCGCCCAAGCTCGTGTCGACCACGGCGGCCGAGCCGATGGTGATGCGCGGCAAGGCGATGGACGGCTGGTTGCGCGTCGGCGCCGACGACGTGGCGACGAAGCGAGCGTTGTCGACCTGGGTCAAGCGCGGCGTGACCTACGCGCGATCGCTGCCGGCGAAGCGATGACCGGCGCCTCGATCCGGCCGGCGTTCGGCACGTGGGCGCTCTACAACGAGCGCCTGCGCGACACGGTCGCGGCGATGACCGAGGAGCAGCTCGCGCTGCAGCCGTCGCCCGAGCGGTGGCCGGCGTGGGCGACGATCGGCCACACGCTGTGCCAGCGGGTGTTCTGGCTGTGCGACTTCGCCGGCGAGCCCGGCGCCGACACCACGCGGTTCACGAACGCAGCGTTCGACTGCCCCGGCGACGACGACCTCGAACACGTGTTGCGCGCGGCCGATCTCGTCGAGCAGATCGACGCGACGTACCGGATCGTGGACGGATGCCTGGAGCGGTGGACGATCGGCGCGCTCGACGAGGTGATCACGCACCCCGAGTGGGGCGAGGATCGCACGCATACGCGTGGCTGGGTGATCCAGCGGGTGTTCAGCCACGACGTGTATCACTGCGCGGAGCTGAACGAAACGCTGAGCGCAGCGGGGTTGCCGCAGATCGACCTGTGGGCGTGACGCCGACTATCGGCAGGGCTGATACGGCAGGTCGAACAGGTCGTCGGTCTTGCCGATCGAGTTGAAGTTCACGGCGGCCGAGTTCGCCTTCGGGCAGAACGACGCGGGATCCTCGCCGTACTCGACGTTGAAGACGGCCTTGCCGTACTGCGTCGACCACGGAACCAGCGCGCTGCACTCGCTGTACTGGAAGCACTGCTCGTTGATCGCGAAGTCGAAGTAGGGCTGCAGCGTCGCGGCCTGGCTCAGGTCGTTCTTGAGGCCGACGGCGAACCCCATCTGGTGCGCCCGGTTGGCGAGCTTGATGTTGTAGCGGAGCTGGTCGGCCGCTGTGATCGACAGGCCGGTGTGGCTCTGCCAGCCGTCGACATCGTCGAACTCGATCGCGTCCACGCCGATCAGGCGGGCTTCCTTCAGTCGCGTGAGCATCTCGTCGAGCAGGAACGCGCGTGCGGTCTGCCGCTCGCCGGTGTTCGGGTTGATGCCCGTCGCGTCGGTCGTGATGTTCAACCAGTACTCGTCGGGGAAGTGGCTCAGCGGGTTGCCGAACAGGCAGCCGTCGCAGCTCTGGTCGAACGCCTGCATCTCGGGGAAGTCCGGTCGCCACGTCTCGGCGGTGCCGGCGTCGATGTAGCCGATCACCTTGGCGCCGCGGACGTGGATCGCCTGCACCGCCGCGTAGTTCAGGACCGAGTAGTCCTGTGGGGAGTAGCACTTGCCGTCCTGCAGGATGTCGATGTCGAACACCGTCGGCGCGACGGTCCTGCCCGTCGAGAACGACGTGCCGGTCACGCCGATGTTGATGAACCCGGTCTTCTTATAGAGGCAGCCGCCCTTCGGGTTCGGCGAGCCCTGGAGCTGGTACTGCCAGCGGGCCTTCACGCTGGGCTTCCAGCAGTTGCCGATCGACGTGTTGCACGGCACGGGCGCGGGCAACGTGCTCGTCGCGGCGGTCGCGCGCGGGTTCGCGGACGCCGTCAGCGGTACCGACAGAACCGTGAGCGCCGCGACGCAGAGGATCACGGCGAGCGATCGCCGATGGGAACGCAGCCGATCTCCGAGGGAGCCGCGCATGAGTCGATTCAATCATCGGCGTCGCCGCGAGCGCAAGGCCGAAACGCGCACGGGCATGTTCATGGAACCCCGGCGCGAGGCGGCCTCGTGGGTCGTGGTGGTCGTCGCGGGTTGCGGCGTCGTTGTGGCCGTCGCGCGCGCCCGCTCCCTAGATGAACAGCGTCACTGCGTCCTGCGCCTCGAGCAGGGCGGTGGTCGCGCCGGCGGGCTCCTCGAGGCCGTCGATCAGGTCGTCCTTCGTCAACCCGAGCAGGTCCATCGTCATCTGGCAGGGGACCAGGTGCACGCCGAGGTCGCGCGCGACCTCAAGCAACTCGGTCGGCGATGCCACCTTGTGCTCCTCGGCGAGCCTGTTCATCATCGCGGGCCCCATCCCGGCGAAGTTCATCTTCGACAGGCCGAGGTGCTCGGTGCCGCCACGGTTCATCATGGACAGCATCTTCTGCATCCAGTTCTCGCCGGTCAGCCGCACGTCGTTGCGGACGAGCGGGAACAGACCCCAGAACGTGAAGAAGATCGTGGTCTCCATCCCCATCGCGGCACCGGTGGTGCCCAGGATGAACGTCGGCCAGATCTTGTCGAGGTCTCCGCTCCAGGCCATGATCACGAGCTTCGTGTGGTGCGGATGCTCGATCAGGACCGGCTCCGGCGCGGTCAGCGTCTCTTCGATGGTTGCCATCGTGATCACCTCGTCTTCTGGATGAGGAAGCGGAAGACGCCGTCGGTCTCCGACCGCTCGATCAACGCGTGGCCGGTGGTGGTGCACCAGGCGGCGAAGTC
>DASYOY010000131.1:0-3680 GCA_036007245.1 Actinomycetota bacterium
GTATCTCAAGAGCTCCTAGGCGGCCGCGGCGGTTCCGTAGACTCCTGCCCGGTGGCCTGCCCGAGCGGCCGAAGGGACACGCCTGGAAAGCGTGTGGAGGGGAAACTCTCCCGAGGGTTCGAATCCCTCGGCCACCGCCAAGCGCGCTAGAGATCGATCGCCCAGTCGGTGAACGATCGCGTCACGCGCATGCCGACGCGTTCATAGAGCGTGAGCGCGCCGGTGCGCGAGTCTGTCGACAGCGACGTGTGGTCGTATCCGCGCTCGAACGAACGGCGGAACGCCGTGCCCAGGAGCGCCCGAGCGATCCCGCGGTGCCGGTGGGTCGCCGCGACCGCGAGCTTGTCGATCCAGATCTCATCGCTGTCGATCAGGAAGGCGCCGCCGACGACGTGATCGCCGTCGAGCGCTACGACCAAGTCGTCGGGAACGAAGCCTTCGCGCCCCGTCACGCTCGTGCGCCAGTCCTCGAGCGGGGTCGGGAGCCGGTCGTCGAATTCCGAGAACGCCGTCTCGAACATCTCGAGGGTCTGGTCTCCCTCGTCCGGCATATGGATCGCCCGGATCTCGATGCCGCTGGGAGGCGTGGCGGTTGGCGGTTCTGTCGCGTGATCCATCTGCAGGATCCACGAGGTGTGCCGTGGAGTGAAGCCCGCCAGGCGAAGCGTCGTCGCGACATCCGCCCGGCTGTCTTCGATGGTCTGGCCGACCCGATCGTTCCCCCGCTCACGTGCTCGAGCGATCGCCCATCGCCGCAGCGACGTTCCGATCCCGCGCCCGCGCATGTCTGGAGCGACATCGACCCAGAGTCGGCGCGGGCCTTGCAGGAATGCCCACGCCACGATCCGGGTCCCATCGAAGACGCCGAGCCAGTCCTTCTCCGGGTCGAAGCCGTCGAGTGAGATGTCCGAGAGCAGGTCGGCGCGTTCCCACATCAGTTCGCCGGTGTCGATCAGCTCGCAGGTGTTGACCATCGCGATCGTGTCGTCGACGTCGTCGAGGGTAAGCGGCCGCGATGTGAGGCCGGCGGGCGGGATCATGCAGTGTGCCAGCCGGGGCAGCGTTCCGGCGCGACGGCTCCCGGCAACGTCTCCACGACCTCGAGCGCCCCACGCACGTCGTCGAAGTTCTCGTACGGAACGAACGGGACGCCGTCGTCACGGCAGATCTGCACGAGTGCGTCCTTGGCGAACACGATGTCGGCGTACAGGGCTCCGTAGCGGTCGGAGTGCCCCTCGCCGACGAACGCGACGGGACCTTCGGCTCGCTGAACCGCCAGCATCTTGCAGGTCCCGCACCAGTCGCACACGGGGTGGCCGTTCGGGAACGCCATCGCGCCTCCGGCCCAGTCGTTCGTGATGATCGGGACGTTGGTGACGCCCGCGGCCGCCAGGATCGGCTCGATGTAGAGGCCGAGCCCGTCCGAGACGATCGCGGTTGCGACGTCGTTGTCCCGGCACCAGGCAACGAACGAGGGGAACGTCGGGTCGAGCGGGCAGTGCTCGACGGCGAAGGCGATGAGCTCGTCCTCGCGCGCCGCGAACGGCGCGACCTGTCCGCGGATCGCGGTCCGCGTGTCGACCTCGCGTCGGATCCACCGCTCGTCCCACTCGCGCCAGCCGGGCTCGCCGAACCGGTCCATCAGATGCTCGGCGACATCGTGGGTGCACGCGGTGCCGTCGAAGTCGACCAAGACCGAGAGCACCGGAGGCATGACTCGAGGCTACCGAAGGCCGTCGCGCAGTTACTTGGCGCCGTCGACGATGCTTCGCCCGGCGAGCGGTTGATCCAGCGCCACGGTCACCTGCTTCATCATCGCAAGGTCGGGGCACGCGACCATCCCGGCGCTCGGGTCCGAACCCTCGAACAACGTGATGGTCACGGTGTCGGTTCCGTAGGCCACGTCCACGTGGTCAAGGACCGAGCACGGCTCGACGCCGCTCCAGAACTGCACGTCGACGGTGCGGTCGTCGGGTCCAACCGTGGCAGAGGTGAACGAGATCGGACGGACGTCCACCATCCCGGAGCGCGGCACGACGATCAGCGGCTGGGGCTTGCGCTCAGGCCCGGGGATGCACGGGAGCGTCGCGACGGTGCCGTCCGGGCCGGATGCCGCCCCGTTCGTCGTCGGACCGCAGGTGGGCACGGGGGCGATGGTGGGCGGCGCCATGCCGTCGCCGGAGCCCGATGAACCCGGTTCGCCCCCGCCCGCGCCGAACCCCATGTCGTTGCAGTCCGGATGCTGGATGACGCACGTGGCGCCCACCCCGGGGGTCGAGGGCGTGTGCTCGGAGGTGCTCGGGGGTGCCGCGGTCGGAGGCGTTGCGGCGGAAGAGCTTGCGGCCGCGGCGATCAGGATGGCGGCGACCGCGACGACGGTGGCGAGGAGGGCGCGGATCGGCTGGCGCATGGGCGTCCTTCCGGTGGGGTACCCTGGGGAGGAGGGCATCTGGTCCCGTTAGGACGCCGGCCGGGCGCATGCGGTTCCCGGTCAAGGATGGTGGCGAGCCGGCCGATGCCTCCTCAGACGGCGCTTCCCAGCAGGAGGTCCTGCCATGACCGTCCGATCACTCACCCAGCGCACCGGTCTCCCTGTGGGGATGGCGGTGCTCGGCATCGTCGTCATCGCGACCGGCTGGTTCCTGATCGAAGGGCTCCCGTTCGTCCTCGGCTGCCTGATTATGTGCGCGGCTGCCGCAGGGGCGATCGCCCTGGCGACATCGCATCTCCGCGACCGCTGACAAGGGTCGCCTGCCCCCGGAAGACGTGTCTTCGACCGCCCGTATACTCGGCTGCGGCCGTGCTAGGCGGGGAGCTAGCGGTGCCCTGTACCCGAGATCCGCTTCATGCGGGGCTGAATCCCCGCCTGAGGCCCGTGAGGTCCGAGGCAGCCTTTGCGCGGGGCGTTGAGGGTCGGGTCCTACGCGACGTCGGACCGCGAACCGGGTCAGGGCGGGAACGCAGCAGCCCTAAGCGGTTTCCGGCGGGTGCCGTAGGTTCACCTGGCCGGAGCCTGCCGCGCGGAGAAGCGATCGAGTCTTTCGGTGTCGATGGCGGGTGCACGGCCATTCATCGTTGTCGAGGGGGTTGGAGTGGCTGAGGACATGCAGCACCAAGCGCTCTACCGGCGCTACCGGCCGCAGACGCCCTCCGACCTTATGGGCCAAGAGCACGTCGTCCGTGCCCTGACGGGTGCGGTGCGCGAGGGACGGCTGCATCATGCGTTCCTGTTCTGCGGGCCTCGCGGGACGGGCAAGACGTCCACCGCCCGGATCCTGGCCAAGATGGTCAACTGCGAGCACGGGCCGACCGCCGAGCCGTGCGGCGAGTGCGCGCAATGTATCGCTATCCGCGACGGCGGACATGTCGACGTCGTCGAGATCGACGCTGCGTCGCACGGCGGCGTGGATGACGCCCGAGACCTTCGTGAGAAGGCGCCGACGGCGCCGATGGTCGGCCGCGAGAAGATCTACATCATCGACGAGGCGCAGCGCCTGTCGCGCGAGGCGTTCGACGCGCTGCTGAAGCTGTTCGAGGAGCCGCCGCCCGGCGTCCGGTTCGTTTTGGCGACCACGGAGCCGCACAAGATGCCGCCCACGATCGTCGGGCGGTGCCAGCGGTTCGACTTCCGCAGGCTCTCGATTGACGGGCTCGCGGAGCTGCTGCAGAAGATCGCCGGC
>DASYOY010000132.1:0-3657 GCA_036007245.1 Actinomycetota bacterium
CTCGGGCACGAACAAGATCCCGTCGCGGAAGTCGATGCCGACGATCCGCATCCCCTCGACGAGGGCGTCGTTCAACACCTTCTCGGCGCCCCAATCGCGATCGAGCAGGATCTGCGTTCCCTCGTGGATCTCTTCGGCGAGGCCGTCGTACAGGTCGTCGTGCATCTGCTTGACCAGCTCCTCGTCGGGGAGCTCCGCCAATACGATCTCTTGGTCACTCATCGGTTCCAGCCCTTCACTCAGCCTTTGAGGCGTGCGCCCTTGGGATCGAACAGCGGGTCGGCGGCGACGGTCGCCGCGATCCGCTCACCGAAATACTCCACCTCGACCGGCGTGCCCTCTTCTGCGATCGCCGACGGCAGGTAGCCGTAGACGATCCCTCGTCCGATCGAGAAGCCGTAGTTCGCGCTCGTGACGTAGCCGACGACATCGTCGCCGTGCCAGATCGGCTCCTTGCCGAGGACGACGTCGCGCGGGTCGTCGAGCGTCATCGCGCGCAAGCGCTTCGCGGGGCCGTCGTCGCGGATCCGCTCGAGCGCGTCCTTCCCCTGGAAGTCCTTGTCCCACTTCACCGCGAAACCGAGCCCCGCAGAGATGGGGTCGTACTCCGTGCCGATGTCCTGCCCCCAGAGGCGATAGCCCTTCTCGAGGCGCAGGGAGTCGAACGCGCCGAGGCCGGCGGCGATCAGGCCGTGCTCGCGCCCGGCGGCCCACAGAACGTCCCAGACGCGCGCGCCCATCTCGAACGGTCCGTAGAGCTCCCAGCCGAGCTCGCCGACGTAGCTGATCCGCTGCGCGAAGACCGGCACCTCGCCGATCTCGATCTCACGTCCGGTCATGTACGGGATCGCCTCATCGCCCACGTCGGCGGCGGTCGCGGTGCGCAGGACGTCTCGCGCCTTGGGCCCGAACAGGCCGAGCACGAACGACCGGCTCGAGCCGTCGAAGATCCGCACGCGTTCGCCGTCGCGGACCTGGGCGTGGAGCCACGCAAGGTCGTGCATGCCGGAACCCCCGCCCGTGACGACCAGGAAGACGTCGTCGGCGTGGCGGGTCACCGTCAGGTCGCAGCGTATGCCGCCGCGCGGCGTGAGCATCCCTGTGTACGTGACGGTGCCGATCGGCCGGTCGATCCGGTTCGCGCACACACGCTCGAGGAAGCTGAGCGCGTCGGGTCCTTGCACCCGGAGCTTCACGTAGGCGGTCAGGTCGAACAGGCCGGCGTTCGCGCGAACGGCGAGGTGCTCCCCCCCTTCGATCGGCGACCACTCGCGCGCTGCCCACCCCGCGCGGCGCGCCCACTCGTGCGTCACGCCACCGACGAGGTCACGGTTCGCCTCGAACCACTGCGGCCGCTCCCAACCGGCCCCCGTGATGAACGACGCGCCGAGCTCGACGTGCCGCTCGTAGAACGGCGTGAGCCGCAGGTTGCGCGGCTTCGACGGTTGCTGACGCGGATGCAGGATGTCGTACACCTCGCGGTACTGCTGCTTCCCGCGCTCGATCACGTAGGGCGCGGTCGTTTGGAACGGATAGAAGCGGTTGGCGTCGGCTTCGGCCAGGTCGTAGGTCGATTCGCCGGCGACCATCCACTCGACGGCCTGGCGTGCCATCCCGGCTGCGTGCGTGACCCACACCGCTTCGCACACCCAGAACCCGCGGACCGTCGTGCTCTCGCCGACCACTGAACCGGCGTCGGGCGTGAACGAGAACATCCCGTTCAGCGAACGCGTAGGGTCGGCCGGTCGCATCTTCCCCGCCAAGGACGGGAACAGCCTGGCCGTCTCTTGCTCGCAGAGATCGAAGTCCTCCGGGGTGAACGGCATCAACGAGGGCTGCATCTCGGCGCCGGGCGCACGGATCCCCGACTGCGGCGTGACGATCGGCTCGTGCCGGTAGTTGCCGACGCCGTAGTGATCGTCGCGCTGTCGGAAGTACAGCGACACGTCTTGGTGCCGCACGATCGGGTGCTGCGCCCACGTGTCGCCCTGCAGATCGGCGAGCTCGGGCACGGGATCGGTCCACACGAGCTGGTGTTGCACCGCGACCAGCGGGATGGGAACCCCGGCCATCGCGCCGACGGTCGGTCCCCACAGCCCGGCGCAGAGCAGCACGCGCTCACACTCGATCCGTCCTTGTGCGGTCTCGACCGCATGGACACGGCCCCCGGCAGTGTCGAACCCGGTCACCGGGACGCCGCCCTCGAAGCGGATGCCGGCCTCCTGCGCGCGACGGGCCAGCGCCTCGACGATCTTCACGCCCTTGCCGGCGCCATCGGTCGGGATCCAGTAGCCGCCGAGCACCGTGGACGGATCGAGTAGGGGCGACCGCTTAGCGCACTCCGCCGGCGACAGAAGCTCCGTGGCATCGATCCCCCACGACCGCGCGAAACCCTGCCGACGCTTGAGCTCGGCGATGCGCTCGGGCGTGGTCGCGAGCTCGAGCCCGCCGACGCCGTACCAGACGGGTTCTCCGTCGACGTCGAGCGAGTCGTACAGCGCGACCGAGTCCTGCGCGATCCGGCACATCGTGCGCGAACCGTTCGTCTGGAAGACGAGGCCGGGCGCGTGCGAGGTCGAGCCGCCGGTCGCGAACAACGGCCCTTGATCGATCACCAGCACGTCGGTCACGCCGAGATCCGCGAGGTGGAACGCGGCCGACGCGCCGACGATGCCGGCGCCGACGATCACGGTCTGCGCGCGAGCGGGCAGGTCGGCCACGGCTCCGATGATGCCGCACCGAGTTGCCGACGCAACGCCAGGGTTGCGCGTCCGACAACGCTAGGCGTGAGCAGTCCCGAAAAGGAAGTGTTCGCCGGTTGAGTCGACCTCAGCCGTGAGACCGGCCTCAACGAACGCGGCCTCCAGCTCGGCGGGCCGGAAGAAACGCTTCACGATCGTGTAGGCACCGTCATCCAGGCGGCGGATGTGCGCGTGGTCGGGCCCGTCCTCGACGCGGTCGCTCGATCGCGGACGGTCCGGCCCCCAAGAGTCGTCGACGAACGCGAGGGTGCCTCCAGGGGCGAGCCACCGCCCGACCTTCGACCAGAACGGCACCCACAGATCCGGGGGAACGTGCGACAGGAAGAAGCCGGCGAAGACCAGGTCGAACCGTTCGTCCTGGTCCCAACCGAAGAGGTCGGCCCGAACGAACTCGACATCTTCGTCGTGGCGATGCCGGTTGCGCTCGAGCATGTTCGGCGACGCGTCGACCCCGACGAATCGCCGGGCACGCGGCGCGAGGAACCGTGTCCACAGCCCGGTGCCCGGTGCCAGTTCCAAGACGTCGCCGCTCGCGTCGAGACCACCGACGAAGCGCTCGAGCTCGGCCGTCTCTTTGTGCCAGTTCTCGGTCCACGCCGCGTCGTCGACCTCATAGCGGCCCTGCCGTAGGTAGAGCTGGTCGTAGATCGGCGCGCGGGCCTCGTAGTACCGCATCTGTTCCGCGAGCAGCGCCGCGTCGTTCCACCGATCCATATCGCGGACAGTACCCGGTTGAACGGCGCCGCGCTCACCGACCCACGCACGCACGAGGGGGCGGGCCTTCGGCCCGCCCCCTCGTGAGGTCAGCTGCAACCGCTCGTCGCTATCCGGGTGGCGAGGGCGGTGGCATGTTCGCCACGGGGCTGCCGCCCTGTGCCGACATACCGGCGGCCAC
>DASYOY010000133.1:0-7400 GCA_036007245.1 Actinomycetota bacterium
CGCAGTCCCCGGTGCTCAGCGTGACCACCCCCTCGTCGACGGCGGCAGACCCGGTCGTGGCCGCTGCGGGCGACGTGGCATGCGACCCGGCCAACAGCGCCTTCAACGCCGGCAACGGCACCTCCACGAAGTGCCGCGCGAAGGACACGGCCGCGCTCCTGTCGAACCTGCGGTCGACGACGAACCTGCAGGGCATCCTCGTCTTGGGCGACACCCAGTACGAGTGCGGCGGGCCGCTCGCCTACCAGCAGTCCTACGCCCTGTCGTGGGGGCAGTCTTCGCTCTTCGCGCTCTCCCACCCGACGCCGGGTGAGCAGGAATACCTCACCTCGGGCGGAACGGACTGCCAGGCGACCCCGGGTGCCGGCTACTTCGGCTACTACGGCGCCCAGGCGGTGAACGGCTCGGGGAGCCCGTACTACAGCTTCGACATCGGTACCTGGCACGTGATCTCCCTCAACTCGAACTGCACGCAGGCCTCGGTCGGAGGGTGCGCCTCCACCTCGCCGCAGTACACGTGGCTACAGGGGGACCTGGCCGCGCACGCGTCGAACGCGTGCACGATGGTGATCTGGCACAACCCCGCATACTCGCCGAGCTCCGTCGGGGGCAGTTCCGCGATGCGGCCGATGTTCCAGCTGCTCTATAGCTCGGGGGTCGAGATGGTGATGAACGGCAACGACCACGTCTACGACCGGTATGCGGAGTTGAATGGCTCCGGGGTCGCCGTCGCGCCCGGCGCCCACGGGCTGCGCGAGTTCATCGTCGGGACCGGCGGACGGAGCCTCGGCAAGTTCGGCGTTGCGAAGAGTGCGAACGAGCAAGTCCGGTTCAACGACTCCTTCGGGGTGCTCAAACTCACCCTCCATCCCACGAGCTATGACTGGCAGTTCGTGGACGCTTCAGGGAGCACGTCGACCGACTCCGGCTCGACCACTTGCCACTGACGATGGCCCGAGCGGCAGCCTGGGTCGAGCGGCAGCAGTGGACGCTCGAGCGCTTCGGCCTCACCCCGTCGAAGCTCCCGACCCGCGCCTTCGGGGGGCATCGCCCGCGGGTGTTCTGCGTGTCGATCCCGAAGGCGGGCACGCACCTGCTCGAGCGCGCGCTCTGCTTGCACCCGGGTCTGTACCGCAAGCTCCTCCCGACGATCTCGCAGCAGAACATCGCCCGCGTCGGCGGGTTCGACGGCCTGCTGGGCAAGGTCCGGCCGGGGCAGATCATCGTGTCGCACATGCGGCACGAGCCGGGCTACGTGGAGGCGCTCCGCGAGCACCGGGTCCGGTCGCTGTTCCTGATCCGCGATCCTCGAGCGATCGTGGTCTCGCAGATCCACTACGTGATCGCGCGGAAGGACCATCGGCATCATGCGCTCTTCGCCTCGATCCCGACCGCGAGCGAGCGGCTGCGTGTGGCGATCGCAGGAGATCCCGAGCATGGCGTCGCGTCGATCGGCGAACGTCTCGACGCGTTCGAGGGCTGGCTCACGTCCGACGCCCTCGTGGTCCGCTTCGAGGATCTCGTCGGCCCCGCGGGCGGAGGCGACGCCGAAGCGCAGGCGCGCACCGTCCGCGCGATCGAGGATCACCTCGGGATCGCGGTTCCGGACGAGCGGTTCCGGGCGATCTGCGCCTCGTTGTTCTCCGCCGCGAGCCCGACGTTCCGGCAGGGCTCCGTGCAGCGATGGCGCGCGTCGTTCGACGACGAACTCGACGCGCTGCTGCGGTCGGTGGCCGGTGAGGCGTTGACCCGTTACGGCTACGACCCGGAGGCCACCGCCTCCGCATAGGCGCCCTCGAGGGCGGCGGTCGCGGCGGCCGGGCTGTGACGGTCGTTCCACGCGCCGAACGCGCCGGCGCCCAACCGCTCAGACTCCCGGTCGACGCACAGACGCAGGACGGCGTCCGCCCATGCGCGAGACGCGTCGGGCGCGATCAGGAGCCCGGTCACATCGTCCGCGACCGCCTCGGGGAGGGCGCCGATCCGGCTCGCGAGGACGGGGACGCCGCACGCGTACGCCTCCACGATCGTCCGCGGCGACGCCTCGTACCAGCGCGACGGGACCAAGAGCGCGCGCGCCCCGGCCAGCAGCGCCGGGACCTCGCCCGGCTCGACAGCCCCGAGGAACCGAACGCCGTCAGGAGCCGCCGCCCGCAGCGCGTCCCTGTCTGGCCCCTCGCCGGCGACCACGAGCTCCGCCCGGGTGCCGAGCGTCGCCCACGCGCGCAGGATCGTGTCGACCCCCTTCTCAGGTGCCAGGCGCCCGAGGAACAGGAAGTAATCCCCAGGGCCCCGGCGACGCTCGGCCGGCCACGCGAAGTTAGCTTTCACCCGGACCCGCTCCGGCGCGAACCCCGCCTCGACGTACTTGTCCCGCACGAACGCACTGACCGCAAGGAACCGCGCGACGCGGTCGAAGGTGCGTACGGCACGGTGGAGGGTCAACGATGTCGCGAGCGCCGCGCTGCCCGCTGCCGACCCTCGGTAACAGCGGTGGACCACACCGCGCCACGGTGTCCGGCCCAGGCAGTCCTCGCACACCCTGCCGTCGCGGAGGAATGTCGCCGGCAGGCAGAGGAGGCGGAAGTTGTGCAGCGTCATCACCACGGTGGCGCCGGCGGCGTGCGCCGCGCTGAGCGAGGCGGGCGAGAGCGTCGGGAACAGGTTGTGCGCGTGGACGACCTCGATCCGCTCCGACCGGACGATCCTCGCGACCTGGCTCGCGGCACGTCTGGACCACACGGCCGACGCCGCGGCGTGACCCTGTGCGGCGAGCCCTCTGTCGTCGGGCTCGGCCGAGAGCACGCGGACCTCGTGTCCGGCCTGGCGCAGGAGCGTCGCCTCGTCCGCGACGACCCGGTTCTCCCCGGAGACCGCTCCGGAGAGGTAACGCGAATGCAGGATCAGGACGCGCACAGGCGTCTACGAAGACGCCTGTGCGTCCGCGGTTGCGAGCCACGTGCGGTAGACGGCGCTTGCCTTGGAGCGGAGCCGCGCGAGCTCCGGGGCGGCCACCTCCAGCTTGCCCGCCTCGCGGAGCTCCTCACGTACGGCGGAGGGCCGGGCGACCCGGGTCTCGACGACCGTCCCGTGACGCGCCGTGTTCTGTCGCTCGATCGCGCGGAAGCATGCCTCGACGTTGGCCTCGTCGTGCTCGAACGGCGCGAAGTCCGTTCCGAATCGAGCGTTCGTGGCCGCGATGACCTTTCCAAGATCCTTCGTCACGGCCTCGAACGGCGCGATCACGACGTCGTCGCGAAGCGGCAGGAGCCGTTCGTAGAAACGGGTCCAGCTCGCGAGCACGATGCGCGGCGTGGCGTAACGGTTCCTGATCACGTGCGACAAGGTGCAGGCTTGGGGCTCCCGGATCAGGACGACCGTCGGGATCCGCCGTCGCACGGACTCCGCGATCTGTGCGACGGCGTGCAGATGGTGCGCGATCCGCACCGGCGCGGGCTGGGCCGACTCGAACGCGACCACCGCGAACGTGTTGGCGGAGCGCTGGAATCCGTCGATGGTGATCTTGGTGCCGGGGCCGACGACTCTGCCGTCCGGATATCGACGTCGGGCGTAAGGCAGGAACACCGAGGGATGCGCAGACAGGGACGTCCTCGTCTCGTACAGCGCAAGGCGGTAGCTCCGCTCGAAGGCGCCCCCGCTGCGCATCCCAGGTGGCGACGTTATAGCTTCGCGGTGGCCGCCGCCGCCGCGGCCGTCGTGCCTCGCCCCGTCAGCATGTGGTCGAAGATGGACCGCACCTGTTCGGGATCCTTCGATGAGAAGTACCACTCGAAGGTGTTCTTGAGGCCGTCGGCGAACATCGTCCGAGGCTCCCAGCCCAGCAGCTCGCCGGCCAACGAGTTGTCAGCGACGCGGTTGTAGGGCCCGGTCGGCATGTCGGGCTGAGTCACGATCTCCGGCGCGTACCCCGCCATCTCGGTGACCATCCTCACGGCGTCGATCACCTTCACACGCTCCATCGTGCCGAGGTTGATGGCCGAACCGTCGCGGATCTTCTCCGCAGCGAGGATCGTCCCCTCGACGATGTCGTCGACGTAGGTCCAGTTACGGATCTGCTCGCCGGTTCCCCATACCAGGAAGGGGTCCTGTCGCAGGAACGCGCGCGCGATCATCGCGATCACTGCGTGGTTCTCCACGCCGCGCGGACCGTAGACCGTGAAGTAGCGGACCGAGGCCGTGTTCATGCCGCGCTCCTCGTGCAGGGCGCGCAGTGTGAGCTCCCCGGCGAGTTTGGCCAACCCGTAGGTGCCGTCCGGGTCGTACGGAGGCCCTGCCATGTCTTCGGTGAGGTAGAGGGTCTCCCCGGGGTCGCCCTGGATGTTCAGGGGATAGATACACCCGGACGAGGCAAAGACCACCGTCTCCACCTCGGCACGGAGCGCGGCGCCGAACAGACCTGCATCCAGGCCGAAGTTGGTCGAGCACTCATACTGATGAAGGTCCACGTACCCGCGGCCCCCGTGATCCGCAGCGAGGTGGAAGATCACGTCGACACCTTCGACCGCCCGTTGAGCCAGGTCGGGATCGCGGAGATCGCCCTTGAGGAGCTCGATCGCACCGCTCGCGAGCGGAGCTGAGATATTCGCCTCCGAGCCGCTGCTGAAGTCGTCGACGACGCGCACGGTCGCGCCCCGGTCCAACAGGGCGTCGACGAGGGTCGAGCCGATGAACGAGGCGCCTCCTGTCACCAGAGCGCGCTTGGAAGACCAGGGATACGACAACTTAGGCTCCTTTCTATCGTGCGGTTCGTTCGTACAAAGCCCTTTGTGGTGCATCACCATCATCTCGAAGCTGCGCATCATCTCGAATCCGGCCGGGTCGCCGCCCAGAGGTCGACCGTTTGGCCAGCAGCGAGAGCCCTAACATCATCGCGAGCAACGCGTTGAACGCTATCCACGCGGCCATCACGGTCATCATCGCGTCCTGCATCTCAACACCCTCCCCACCGCGAAGACTTCCCGAAGCGTCTGCCTTCCATTCATCTCCCTCTCCATGGGTCTTCCCTCCCCCGGTCAGCTGGAAGGCCGACGGAACCTGCGGGACTCCCCCCCTGATAGCCCGGTCAGGCTGGTCCGTCGGTGGATTATGGGTGGTGATGGTTACGTAGGTCAATGGGGGGAATCCCAGGGGGGACCGGGTCTACGGGGCAAGGGACACCGCGCCACACCCACGATCAACAGCATCATCGCCGTGAGCACGATCCTCCCCGCCGCGTGATACCGACCCCGCACGGTCCGCGGCGGTCGATCCACTGGCTCTGCACGGGGACTTCCCCCAGGACGACCGGAGCAAACCAGCGCGCCGAAGACGAAACAGCCGCTGAGCGTGGGATGAGCTGCCTTGGCCGGCAAAGGTTTCTGGGATGGCTGGGGATGGCGTGTGGAAAACGTCGGGCCCATCTCGACGGCATCTTCATGCGCCGGTGGCCGGAGCCGGAGGGTCACCTGGCTAGGGTTCCTGCCCGTGCCCCCCGCACGAGGTCCCCCGGTCTCGTCGCCGTACTCATCGCGCTGGTGACGCTCACGCCGCTGACGTTGACGACGTTGAGGCCGCCACAGCCGCCGCGTTCAAGCCCTGGGCGCCGTGAGCCGATGGACCATTGGGGGATCTGGTGTGGATCAAGTGCGCGGGGGTCTAGGCGAAGGGAGGAGCGAGGGTCCGGCGACGTCGGTGCTCTCGCTACGGCGGCGTCCTCACCTTCTTCCTACCCCGACTTCTTTAGAGCCGGATCCACTGCGTCAGGAGGACGCCGGAGCCTACAGCTGAGGGAGGCTGGGATGAAACGAACGATCGTGTTCGTAACCATGATCATGGCACTGGCACCGGTGGTGGTCCGTGCGACCAACGTCGTCGACGTGCGGCCTGGCGCGAACTTGCAGGCACAGATCTCGAGCGCCGGGCCCGGGACGACGTTCCAACTCGGCGCAGGCGTGTACACATTGGACAGCACCGTCACGCTCGTCGCCGGACAGTCGCTCGTCGGGGCGGGTCCGGGCGTGACGATACTGGACGGAGGGGGCGCGGACATCGTCGGTCTGGATTCCTCGAAGGTGTCTGGCGTCGCGATCAAGGACATGACGGTCAGGGGATTCTCGGTCGGGATCAACGAAGGGGACGCCGCCGTCGTCAAAGACGTGGAAGCAGGCCCGAACACCGAGACAGGCGTCCTCGTTACGGGCGACAACGCCTCTATCTCGGGATCGTCCGTGCACGACAACGGACGCTTCGGCATCTACGTGAACGGCGCAAGCGACACGAACATCGAGGGGAACACGGTCGCGCATAACCACACAGCCTCCGCGTGGGACAACGGCTACGCTGGGGGCATCAAGGTCATCAACGGCAGCCGCAACGTCGTGATCCAGGGCAACACCGTCACGGACACGCAGGGCAGGGGCATCTGGACCGACGGCTCGGCGCGCGGCACGCAGATCATCGGCAACACGGTGCTTCGTTCGACGGAGGAAGGCATCAGACTCGAGAAGAGCTACGACACCCTCGTCGATGCGAACACCACCGACACGGGGATCCGTTCGCTCGACTCGTCGGGCGGCCTCGTCCAGCACAACATCGTCAGCGCACCCCCGAGCATCCGCTACCCACTCTCGTTCGCCGGCAACGGCGCGGGCGGGCCTGACGGCGAATACACGAACACGAACAACCGTGCCTACGCGAACGTCGTGTCGGTGGCCGGGAAGCAGAAGGTCGGCGTCGTGCGGACCGCTGGAACCACGTCTGGCAACAGCTTCGACGCGGACAACTACGTCCTCGCCTCGCCGTGCTCGAAATGGCTCATGTGGTGGGATGGGACCAACCAGCTGAAGCTCGACTGGAACGGATGGCGCGGTGTCGGGCAGGACGCGAATGGGACGGTAAGGGCATAGCCACCCTGAGCTGAGGTCCTCGCGCAGCAGAGCTACCGTCCGACGGGTCTCCGTGACCATCGACCCAGGGTCGACGTGCGAGCGTTCCTCTCGTCCTTCCTTCCATGCTCCCCGTCAGATGCCTCGGCCCGACGCGGTAACCTCTGGGGCCTGCGCCGGTAGCTCAATGGATAGAGCATCTGACTACGGATCAGAAGGTTGGGGGTTCGACTCCCTCCCGGCGCGCAACACCTCTTCATCGCGACTCCTCCTTTATGGGTACGCGTTCGCGACGATGGGAACCGTGGCCGGGTGGGCCGCGATCGCGGCCTTAGCGGGCGCCGTCGTGCTTCTGATCCTGGTGTTCCCTGGGTTCCGCCACGGTCGCGAGGCCAGGGCGGCAGAAACGAGCGCCGAGCAGCCCAGCACATAGACCCGGCAACCCAGTCGGGCCCAAGGTCCCGTCCGAACCGGGACCGTCGTCTGCTGGATTTCTCAGGTTCTTCTCGGACCCTG
>DASYOY010000134.1:0-12010 GCA_036007245.1 Actinomycetota bacterium
CTTGCGGAACCCCGCGATGTTCGAGCCGTGGACGTAGTTGCCCGGCACGTCGTACTCCTCGGCGGTCTCGCGGCAGTTCGTGTGGATCGCGACCATGATCGTGTGCAGCCGCTCGTCGACGGTCTCGCGGGTCCATGACCGGCGCTCGGCGTTCTGCGACATCTCCAGGCCGCTCACCGCAACGCCGCCCGCGTTCACGGCCTTGCCCGGCCCGTAGAGGATCTTCGCGTCGACGAAGCGCTCGACGCCCTGCGGTTCGGTCGGCATGTTCGCGCCCTCCCCGATGATGTAGACGCCGTTGTCCAGCAGGCGGCCGGCGTCGTCGGCGGTGATCTCGTTCTGCGTCGCCGAGGGGAACGCCGCCTCCGCCGGGATCGACCACAGCGGATCCCCGGAGCGGTTCGGGTCGACGGGGGTGAACGTCGCACTCGGGAACGCGTCGGCGTACTGCATGATCCGGCCGCGCCGCCGCTCCTTCAGGTCCATCACCCACGCGAGCTTCTCGCGGTCGATCCCGTCCTTGTCGTAGATGAACCCGCCGGTGTCGCTCAATGTGACGGGCTTCGCGCCGAGGTCGAGCAGCTTCTCGATCGTGTACTGCGCGACGTTGCCGGAGCCCGACACGAGACAGGTCTTGCCTTCGAGCGACTCGTCGCGGGTCTTGGCCATCTCCTCGGCGAAGTACACCGTGCCGTAGCCCGTCGCCTCGGGCCGGATCAACGATCCGCCGTATTCGAGTCCCTTGCCGGTGAGCACGCCGGCGAACTCGTTCCGGATCCGCTTGTACTGCCCGAACATGAAGCCGATCTCGCGACCGCCAACGCCCATGTCGCCGGCGGGGACGTCGGTGAACGGGCCGATGTGGCGTTGCAGCTCGGTCATGAACGACTGACAGAACCGCATCACCTCGGCGTCGGACCGACCCTTCGGATCGAAGTCGGCGCCGCCCTTGCCGGCGCCCAGCGGCAGCGTGGTGAGCGAGTTCTTGAAGATCTGCTCGAACGCGAGGAACTTCAGCATCCCGAGGTACACCGTCGGGTGGAACCGCAGGCCGCCTTTGTAGGGGCCGATCGCCGAGTTCATCTCGACGCGGAAGCCGCGGTTCACCTGGACCTCGCCGGCGTCGTCCACCCACGGCACGCGGAACATCACGACCCGCTCCGGCTCGATGAGCCGTTCGAAGATCCGTGCCTCCTGGTACCGAGGGTTCCGCTCGAGCGCCAGCTCCACCGAGGCCGCCACCTCGCGGACCGCCTGGTGGAACTCGGGCTCGCCCGGGTCCTTCGCCGCGAGCTTGGTCATGATGCGGTTGGCGTAGTCGCCCATCGACGTCCTCTCCCGCGTTCGCCCGGTGTTCTTGCGGCGTTCACCGTACGGCGATGTTGGGCAGATGGAAAGTGCCGCAAGGTGCACCGACCCGTGCCGGCCTGCGTGGGGCCGCTGCTACCGTGGCCTCATGCCTGTCTGGCTGCTCATCCCCGGAGCGATCTTGCTCGGCTACGTCATCTGGCGCGTCGGGATGGCGACGCTCCGGTCGCTCGCCGGGCCGGCCCCCGGCACGCTCGACACCGAGAAGCCGCCCGCCGAACCCGAGGACGTCGAGGACCTAGACGTCTACCTGGTGTGCGGTGAGTGCGGGACCGAGTACAAGGTGTCCCGCCTCGGCGAGCTGCAGATCCCCCGGCACTGCGGCGAGAAGATGCTTGTGGAGCGGCGCCCAGGAACGGTGTGAGGCAACGGGAGGACCAAGCGTTTTCCACCGTTCGGCACCTAGGTATCCCCAGACTTTTCCACACGGGGCGGTGGAGGAACCGGGTCGAGCAGCAGGTTACTTCCAGAAGGAGATGCCGAAGAAGCCGGCGGCGAGCACCCCGAGCCCGAGCCACATAACGCCTGGGTCGAAGGAGTTCCCGTCGTTGCGGAAGAAGTTCCAGACGATGATGGCGATCCCGATCACCATCAGGGCGGCCATCGCCGGCGCGAACCACGAGGGGCTCGACTTGGTGCGCTGCTTGCGCTGCGGGTGCAGCTGGTAGCGGCTGGCGGCGGTCTTCTTCCGGCCCTTGGACTCAGGCATCGCGGCTCGATGGTACCTGCGCCGGTCGCAGGGTGAGCGTTGCCACAGCGGGTGTTCCGAACCCGGCCGGCCGGGCCTCCCCATCGGCGTAGAGCGGAGCCTGATCGGCCCAGTGTGGCGACGCGGGGTTGCCGCTGACCCCGCTCGGGACGACGGCGACGCTCCGCTCGAGGTCGGCGAGATCCCAGACCGCCCGCCACGAGGGGATCACCGCCGGCGTGTGGCCGCGCAGTGGGTCCATCGCTCCCTGGCAGATCGTGGACTCGTCCCCGCCGTAGGGGATCGTGGCCGCGACGAAGAGGTGGTCGAGGCCGGGGATGCGCGAGAGGGGATGCGCGAGCCGGAGCGCGTGGACCTCGCCCCAGGTGCGGCCGTCGGCGACCTCGATCGCCTCTTGGAGAGCCTGGCGGAGCGCCTCGGGGTCGACCCGGTCGGTGCTGTGGGCGAGCATGGCGGGCATGGTCTCGCCGATGAAGATCTCCCGGAACCCGCTGTAGGCCGTGAAGAGCTCGTCGCCGATCCGCTCGCCGACGAGCCGCCGCATGATGGCGCTCAGCCAGAGTTCATAGATGGCCGCTTCTTGGGAATCGGGTGCGAGGTCGCCGTTCCAGCCGGCGAGCCGGTCGAGCACCTCGCGCTGATCGTCGTCGCCGGGGTGGAGCTTCAACAGACCGGGCAACACCTCGTCGACCGTGAGCGAGACGGTGTCGGTCTGCATCGTGCGCATCGACGTCACATCGTGGCCAGCGCGCTCGGTGACCAGCTCGACGATCCGGTCCCGTCTCACCGGCCGATGGAAGTCGGCGCCGATCAGATGCGGGTACTCGGGCGGTTGGATGTCGTTGTTGGCCGTGGCGAGCCATCCGCGAGCGGGGTCGACCTCATACGGGAGTTCCTCGGCGGTGATCCAGCCGGTCCACTCGTGTTCGCCGTCCCATCCGGGGACGGGTCGCGTGCCGTCGCCTTGTGCCCGGACGGGGAACCGGCCCGTGCACTGATACGCGATGGCGCCGTCGACGTCCGCGTAGACGAAGTTCTGGCCCGGGCAGGCGATCTGCAGCACGGCGTCGCGGAACTCGTCGGCGTTGGTCACCCGCGCGGCTTCGAGGGTGAGCGACGGACGGAGCGTGGCGTCGTGGCCCGTCCATCGGAGCGCGTAGGTGCGTGCGATGGGGCGATACACCGTCTGTGACACGCCGCCGATGCCGTGCGTGAGGATCGGTCCGTGCCGTGATTGGCGAACCTCGAGGATCCGCGGTTCCGGCTCGCCGCGCACGAGGATCGGCTCCTTGTGGGTGGTCAGCGGTTCCCACTCGTCGCGGAACCTCGCCGCGGTCCCGTCGTCGTTCAGCCGCTCCTCGAACAGGTCTTGCGAGTCGCCGGTCACGTTGGTCGCCGTCCATGCGTGGTGCGGCGTCGCGCCGAGGATGATCCCCGGCAGGAAGGGGAGCGCGACGCCCCGGGCGTCGTAGCCGGGGGCTCGTAGGTGGAGCTCGACCCAGGTGCCGGGTTGGGTGACGAGGAGGTGCGGGTCGCCGGCGAGCAGCGGCTTGCCGCTCGCGGTGCGCGTGCCCGCGACCGCCCAGTTGTTCGACCCGACCCCGCCGCGCGATGACGAGGGCAAGAGCAGGTCGGTGGTCGCGTGGTGGATCGTGTCGTCGAGCTCGGCGCGGAGGAGCTCGGCGTCCCAGTTGCTCGACAGGTTCCACGCGAGGAGCGCGATCGCGGCGCCGTAGGGCGCGGGGTCATCGGGGATCGCCGGCTCGAGGTCCAGCAGTTGGTACTCGATGGGCTTGGCCGGCATCTGGTCGATCCACGCCGCGATGCCCGCGCGGAAGCGCGCGTGCATGGCGTGGTCCGTTTCGCTCCAGTCCTCGACGTGCTTCGCGCCGGCGCGGTTCAGGCCGATCGTGCGCATGAAGATGTCGTCCTGGTAGGTCAGCTCGCTGAAGATCTCGGAGAGCCGGCCGGTGGCAAGACGCAGCGCGAGCTCGAGTTGGAAGAGGCGCTCGCCTGCGGTCACGAAGCCCTGCGCGAACCACAGGTCGTCGAGTGATCCGGCGGCGATCCGTGGGATGCCGTATGCGTCGCGCTCGATCGTGACGCTGTCGGTCAGGCCCGGCGCGCTGAGCTCACCGTCCAGGGGAAAGAGTGCGGCCTCGGCCATCGCGCGCATCGGGTCCGACATGGTCGAGCGAGCCTAGCGTGCGTCTGTGATCTCGGTCGTGGCCCGCCAGACGGTGTGCTTCGGGTGCGGATCGCCATGCCCGGTTGTCATCGTCCACAGGCATGTCTCGATGTCGAACGCGAAGAGTTCCTGCGTATGGAAGTCGTCCGGCGGTTCCGTCCACTTCCGCTCCTGAAGGAACCGAGTGGCGACCGCGTCCCACGCGCTGCGATCGCTCACAGCGGCCGCGGAGCCGGTGATGGAGAAGGCGTCTTCGTTGTCATCGGTTGGGAAGCTGTGCAGCGCGTATCGCCCATCACGATGAAGGTCGTCGCGTTTCGGCGAGGGGATCAGCGAGGCGTACAGCCCATCGCCATCGATCACGGGACACACGGGGTGGAGGCGTGGTCCACCGTCGGGTCGAACGGTCGCGAGGAACGCGAGCCCGACACCGAACTGATACAAGCGGGCGCGGCCCGCTTCCTCGAGGTCGGGCCGCATCTCGCGGAGCTCTCCCCAGGAGACCATCCGGTCGCTCCTTCCAAGCAGCCGCCGTCAGCCTAGGCAACCGGGGTGACGCCGGGAGACGCGTGCGGGCTACGCGGCGCCGTCCTCGCGGACGTTGCCGAGCCAGGAGCCGTAGAGGACCGCGTACGTTCCGTCGCCGGCGGCCAGCTCGGCGTGCGTGCCCTCTTCGACCAGCCGCCCGGCGTCGAACACGAACACTTTATCCGCGCCCTCAGCCGTCGAGAGCCGGTGGGCGATCGTGATCACCGTGCGGCCGGCCGACAGCCGCCGCAGCGCCTCGGTGATCCGCCGCTCCGTCGCCGGGTCGACCGCCGACGTCGCCTCGTCAAGGATCAAAAGCCCGGGGTTCCCGAGCTGCGCGCGCACCAGCGCGACCAGCTGGCGTTCGCCGACCGACAGCGCTTCGCCGCGCTCGCCCACCTTCGTGTCGAGCCCTTCGGGCAGCGTGTCGACCCAGTCGCCGAGGCCGAGCTCCTCGAACGCCGTTTCGACGTCGCGGTCGCTCGCGCCCTCGCGCCCCATCCGCACGTTGTCGCGCACGGTCGTGTCGAACAGGAAGCCGTCCTGCGGGACCATCCGGATGTGCGTGCGGCGGGCCGTCGGCTCGACCTGCCGGAGGTCGATCCCGTCGACCAGCAGCGAGCCCTCCGTCGGGTCGGCGAGCCGCGAGACCACCTTCACGAACGTGCTCTTGCCGCAGCCGGTCTCGCCCACGATCGCGACGTGCCCGCCCGCCGGCACCGACAGCGAGATCCCGTGCAGCACCTCCGGCCCTTCGCGATACGTGAAGTGGATGTCCTTCGCCTCGACCGACAGCGCGCCGCGCCGCAGCTCGACCCCGTCCACCGGCTCGACGATCTCGATCGGCATGTCGTGGACCGCGAGGATCTTGCGCCAGGCCGCGATCGCGTTCTGCGTCTCGGAGTAGACCTCGGGCAGGTCGGTGAACACGTGCAGGAACACGTCCGCCAGGAACAGGAACGCGACGACCTGGCCGAACGACATACCCCACTTCGGTCCGTAGAACGCGCCGAGGATCACGACGGTCGACAGCGACATCGCGTAGAACACCGACGAGAGGGGCCACAGGGTCGCCGCCCGGAAGTGCGCCATGATCTCCGCGCGGTAGCGCTGATCGATCGCGCGCTTGACCTTGCGGTCGGTGTGCTCGTCGAGTCCGTAGGCGCGGACCACAGCCGCTCCCATCACCGACTCAGAGACCTCCGACAGCATCTCGCCGACCCGTGTACGGGCGGTGTTGAACGCGAGCGTCAGCTTCGCTTGCATCGACCAGACGATCAACAGCAGCGGCACGATCAGGATGCAGATCCCGAGCGTCAGTTGCCACGCGTAGATGAGCATCAGGATCAGCGCGCCGATCACCTGGGTGATCGAGATGATCCACGCGATCCCGCCCCACTCCATGAACTGCTGCAGCGCGTCGATGTCGGCGGTCACGCGCGCGACGAAGACGCCGCGCTTCTCCTCGGACTGGTCGGCGATCGACAGCGCGTGGATATGCGAGAACGTGAAGACGCGGAGCTGCATCATCGCGTTCTCGGCGGCGACCACCAGCCGTCGGCCGGCGATCCTTGCCGCGAGGAACGCGATGATCACCAGCACGAATCCGATCGCGCAGATCGTGTACGTGTACTTCGCGTTGAACGGGTTGAGTCCGTGGTCGAACACCTTCTGGAGCAGGATCGGTGTGACGAGCGACACGACCGTCACGCCGAGCGAAACCACGACGGTCAGACCGAGGCCGCGCCGAAGCTCGGTGCTCTCGCCGACGCCGCGCTTCAGGACCGCCCAGGCGCCCTGTAGCTCTTCGGGGACCGGCAGCGCGTCATCATCCGTTTGGTAGGAGGCGAGCTCAGCGCTCATCGAGCACCTCCTCCACGGTGCGGCGCTCGTAGGCGCGGATGATCGACGCGTAGCCGCGCTGGGTGGCGAGCAGCTCGTCGTGCGTCCCAGTGCCCGCGACCTTGCCGCCCTCCAGGTAGATCACGCGGTCCGCGAGCTTGATCGTCGACAGCCGGTACGCCACGACGATCAGCGTGGTGTCCAGCTCGCGGCGGAGCGCGTGCAGGATGTTCGCCTCGATCGTCGGGTCGACCGATGACGTCGCGTCGTCGAGGATCAGGATCCGCGGCTTGCGGGCCAGCGCGCGGGCGAGGGCGACACGCTGCCGCTGGCCGCCCGACACGGTGTGGCCGCGCTCACCGACGACGGTGTCGTAGCCGTTGGGCAGCTCGCGGATGAACCGGTCGGCCGACGCGATCATCGCCGAGCGCACGACCTCGTCGGCGTCGACGGTGTCGTCCAGCGCGATGTTCTCCCGGACGCTCGCCGCGAACAAGAAGCTCTCCTGGAACACGATCGAGGCCGCCGCGCGGAGGTCGAGCGGGTCCAGCTCCCGCACGTCGATCCCGCCGACGGTCACGGTGCCCTGGTCCGGGTCGGCGAGGCGCACCAGCAGCTGCACCAGGGTCGACTTGCCAACGCCGGTCGAGCCGACGATCGCGACCGACTCGCCCGGGTCGACGTCGAAACTGACGCCGTTCAGCACGGGGAGTCCGTCGTAGACGAGCTTCACATCCTTGACCGACACGCCGAGCGGTCCTTGCGGCAGCGGCACGGGGTGCTCGGGCGGCGTCACGGTCACCTGCTCCGCGAACACGGTCTGCAGCCGGTCATGCCCGACCACGGCGCGCGGCAGCTCGGCGAGGATCCAGCCGATGAACCGCATCGGCCATGACAGCAGGCCGAACAGGGCCACGAACCCGACGAGCTCCCCGCTGTTGATCGCGCCTTGATGGATCCGCCACGCCCCCACCGCGATCAGGACGACCGTCGCGAGCGTGGGGAGCGCGTCGAGCGCCGCTTCGAACGTCGCGCGCACGTACCCCCCGCGCACCCGATCGTTGCGGAGGGTGCGTGCCGCGTCCTGGAGCTTGTCGGTCTCGCGCTGCTCACGGCCGAGCGTCTTCACGACGAGCGCGCCGTCGATCGACTCGTGGGCGACCGCCGAGACGACCCCGATGTCCTCTTGCGCCATCCGGGCCGGCTCTTCCATGCGCTTGGCGAAGCTGTGGTTCATCAGCGCGAGGGCCGGGAACAGCATGGCCCCGACCAACGCGAGCCACGGATCGACACGGAGCATCTGGATCATCGCGAGCACGACGAGGGCGATCACGCCGAACGCGAACGGCACCGGCCAGAACACGTCGACGGCCGCCTTCACGTCTGCTTCCATGTGGGCGAGCAGCTCGCCCGTCGGCGTCTCGCGGTGGTACTGGAGCTGGAGCTCGCGGTAGCGGTCCGAGACCCTGCGGCGCAGCGTCGCCATCACGCGCTCGCCCGCGACGCCCGAGTAGTAGCGCCGAACCATGATGCCGAGCGCGCGCCCGCAGCCGAAGACCATCAGCGCGAGGACCGAGAGCCACACGGCGCTTGACGTGAACTGGATGGTGGTCGAGGAAGGGTCGAGCGCCGGCTGCAGCACGTTGTTGGTGGCGCGCGCGAGCGCATCGGTCAGCAGGATCGACGACACGGCGAACAGCAGGGCACCCGCCAGCGACACGGCGAATGGCTTGGGGTGCAACTTGATGTAGTCCCAGACCAGGCGCATCCCAGCCATGAACAGGCTGCCCTGGCGCTCCTCGGTCGAGGGCGCGTTCGTGTCCTGCAGGGTCGTGGCCATGCCGCATATCATGCCGCGCATGAGCGAGGAACGACCCTGGCTGCCGACGTACCCCGCCGACGTGCCCCATTCGATCGCTCCGTTGCCCGCGGAAAGCGTCTTCGGGCTGCTGGAATCGGCGGCCGGCCGGTTCCCCGACCGGCCCGCGATCGCCTGGTTCGGCAAGCACCTCAGCTACCGCCAGTTGCTGCACGAGGTGGAGCTCTGCAGCGCGATGCTGGCCGGCCTCGGCATCCGCAAGGGCGACCGGGTCGCGCTGATCATGCCCAATTCGCCGTCGTTCACGATCGCCTTCTACGCATGCATGCGGATCGGCGCGGTGGCGGTCGGCAACAACCCGGTGTACAGCGCCCGCGAGATGGAACATCAGCTCCGCGACGCCGACGTCAGCGTCGTGCTCGTCGCAGACCTTATGTACGCGGACTTCGCCGACGCGTTCGCCTCGGTTGGGATCGAGCACGTCGTCGTCACGCGTCTCAACGACTACATGCCCGGCGTCAAGAAGCTCCTCGCACCGGCGTTGAAGTTCAAGAAGCAACAGCGCGCGGCCGGCAAGCCGTGGCCGCCGGTGCCCAAGGACGCGCAGGTCCGCCGATGGCACCAGGAGATGGCGTCAACCGGACCGATCCCACCGGTCGCCACCGTGCAACCGAGAGAAGACACGGCGGTCCTGATCTACACCGGCGGAACGACCGGCATCGCCAAGGGCGCGATGTTGTCGCATGCCAACCTCGCGGCGAACGCCCGGCAGGCGTGGGCCTGGATCACGACGATCGAGGAGGGGCACGACGCGGTGCTCGCGGCGCTGCCGTTCTTCCATTCGTACGGGTTGCTCGCGATGGTGCTCACCGGGTTGATCGCCGCCAAGCTCGTGCCGGTGCCTAACCCGCGCGACATCCACCTGATCCTCGAGATCTCGCAGGAAGAGAAGCCGACGTTCTTCCCGGGGGTGCCGCGGCTGTACGTCGCCATCAACGAGTTCCCGGACGTGCAGAAGTTCGACCTGAAGTCGGTGAAGGCATGCGTGTCGGGCGCTGCGCCGTTGCCGCAGGCGGTCGCGAAGCGCTTCGCCGAGGTGAGCGAGGGCGCGGTTCTGGTCGAGGGCTACGGCCTCACCGAGTGCTCGCCGGTGACACACGTGAACCCGCTCGACGGACGCGGCCGGCCCGGCTCGATCGGCATGCCGATCCCCGACACCGACGTGCGGATCATCTCGCTCGAGGACCCGGACAAAGAGATGCCGCAGGGCGAGCCGGGCGAGCTCTGCATCAAGGGACCGCAGGTGATGCTCGGCTACTGGCGCCGCCCGGAGGAGACCGCGCTCGCGATCCGCAACGGCTGGTTCCACACCGGCGACGTCGCGGTGATGGAGCCCGACGGGTTCTTCCGGATCGTCGACCGGTTGAAGGACATGGTGCTCGTGTCCGGATTCAACGTGTACCCGAACGAGGTCGAGGACGTGCTCTACCACCATCCGGCCGTCTCGAAGTGCGCGGTGATCGGGGTGCCCGACGATCGGACGGGCGAGCGCGTGAAGGCGTTCGTCGTGCTCAAGGAGGGGCAGCAGCTCACCGCCGAGGAGCTGATCGCCTGGTGCAAGGATCCGGCGCAGGGCCTCACCGGGTATCGCGCGCCCAAGGAGGTCGAGTTCCGCGACACCTTGCCCGAAACGCTCGTCGGCAAGGTGTTGCGGCGGGTCCTTGTCGATGAGGAGCGGTCCAAGCGCGAGGCGGCGACCGCCGCACCGTGAACCAGATCTACTGGGATCTGGGGGACGGCGCGGTCGTCCGTACCTACACGCTCGACGACGCGCAGGCGCTCTTCGACCTGATCGACGCGAACCGCGACCATCTCCGCCCGTGGATGATCTGGGAGGAGACGACCAAGAGCGTCGACGACACGCGCACGTTCATCCAGAGCTGCCTCGACGCGCCCGTCGACATCGAGGGGAACGGGATCTTCGTCGACGGCGCGCTCGCCGGCGGCATCGGTATGGAGATCGACACGCTGTCCAACAGCGGCGAGATCGGGTACTGGATCGCGACGCAGTACGAGGGCCGCGGAATCATCACGCGCGCGTGCGAGCGCTTCTTCGACATGGCGTTCAACGAGCTCGGCCTGCATCGGATGGAGTTGCAAGCTGCGTCCGGCAATGCTCGGTCCCGAGCGGTGGCCCGGCGTCTGGGGATGCGTGAGGAAGGGGTCTGGCGCGACGGGATCCGCGTGTCCGACGGCTACCTCGACTCGGTGGGCTACGGCATCGTCGAGGACGAGTGGCGTAGTGTGCGGTCGTGAAACCCGGCCTGCACATCGAGCTCGGCGGTGGCGCGGTTCTACGCCCGTACGCGCTCGCTGACGCCGATGCGCTGTTCGCGGTGATCGATGGGAACCGGGTGCGGTTGGCTCGCTGGTTCCACTGGGTCGACGACGCCACAGACGCCTCCTCGCAGACCGCCTACATCGAGTCGCGTGTGGATGACGGCCGATCGCTCGACGGGAACGGCATCTGGGTCGGCGACGACCTCGCCGGCGGGTGTGACTTGATGATCGCGGGGTCGGACGACGTGGGAGAGCTGGGGTTCTGGCTGGACGAGGCGTTCGTCGGCCGCGGCCTCGTCACGCGCGCCGCGCAAGCGTTGATGACGCGCGGCTACGAGGACGAGGGCCTGCATCGGACCCAGCTCCGGGCCGGCGTCGACAACCTCCGGAGCCGCGCGGTGGCCAAGCGCCTCGGGATGCGCGAAGAGGGCGTGCTCCGCGGCGCCGGCAAGGTCGGCGGCGGACTCTACGTCGACCTCGTCATCTACGGCCAGGTCGTCGACGACTGGCGCAAGACCGTCTGACGTGGCGTTCCGCGCCGTCATCTTCGACCTCTACGGCACGCTCGTCCCGGAGTTCCCACACGAGGACTTCTACGCGTCGATCGATCACATGGCGTCGGTGTTGGGAGTCGACCCCGTGGCGTTCCGTGACGGCTGGAACGAGACGGTCGTGGAACGGCAGACGGGCGTCTTCAAGACGATGGACGAGAACGTGGTGGCGATCTGCGAGGCGATAGGGCTTCCCGAGCCGTCGGCGAACGCGGTGACACAGGCGCTCAAGCGCCGCGACGAGATGTACGGGATGTGGTTCCGGCCGAGAGAGGGCGCCGTCGAGACGCTGACGGAGTTGCGCGCCCGAGGCTTCCAACTCGCGCTGATCTCGATGTGCGCGCCCGACACACCGCCGATGTGGGAGGCGTCGGCGTTCGCGGGCTTGGTCGACGTCGAGGTGTTCTCCAGCGTGGTCGGCTTGCGGAAGCCTGACCCCGCGATCTACCGATACGCCTGCGACGCGCTCGGCGTCGAGCCATCCGAGTGCCTGTACTGCGGTGATGGCGCGTATCGCGAGCTCACCGGTGCCACGGAGTTCGGTATGAGCGCCGTCGAGATCCGCGATCCCGACGTCGACGTGACGACGTTGCTCCATCTCGAAGGCGAGGACTGGACGGGCGCCCGGATCGCCGACCTCCGCGAGATCCTCCAGTTGGTCTGAT